>NZ_QGSY01000136.1 GCF_003857035.1 Micromonospora arida | reverse complement strand
GCCCCACACCGGCCCCCCGCCCACGCCGCCGATCTTGCAGTTTGTGTTGGCGGGATGTCCCTGAAGCGTTGTTTGTCGGGACAGAAAGTGCAAGATCGGCGGCGTGGGCGGGGGGCCGGTGTGGGGCGTGGGGTGGGTGGGGCGGGGGTTAGATCTGGTCCCAGGTCAGGGGGGTGCCGCGGGGGACGTCGATGGCGAAGGTGCGGCCCAGGACCCGGTCGATCTCCACGGGCGCCAGCCCGCCGGCCGGCCGGATCGAGCGGACGTTGTGCGCGGTCACCGGATCGCCGGCCCGGACGTCCTCGACCACGAAGAGCGACCGGCGGAACCGTAGCCCCTCCCGCTCGGCGGGGGTCGGTCCGATCGCGGTGCCGCCCAGCGCCTCGTACGCGCGGCCGGCCTCGGCGACCAGGGCCGTGAGTTCCGCCGGGTTCAGGGAGAAGTCCGAGTCAACGCCGCCGTCGGCCCGGTCCAGCGTCACGTGCTTCTCGATGAAGCAGGCGCCGAGCGCCACCGAGGCGAGGGCCACCCCGATGCCGGGGGTGTGGTCCGAGAGCCCGACCGGCACGTCGAAGGCGCCGGCCAGCACGGGCAACCGGCGCAGGTTGCTGTCGGCCGGCGGCGCCGGGTAGGACGCGGTGCAGGCCAGCAGGACGATGCCCGCCGCGCCGCCGGCCCGGGCGGTGCGTACGGCGGCGTCGATCTCGGCGACCGTCGCCATTCCGGTGGAGATCACCATCGGCTTGCCGGTGCTGGCCACCAGTCGGATCAGCGGCAGGTCGACCAGCTCCGACGAGGCGATCTTGTACGCGGGCGCGTCCAGCGACTCCAACAGCTCCACGGCGGTCGCGTCGAACGGCGACGAGAAGACGGTCAGGCCCCGCTCGCGGGCCCGTTCGAAGATCGGGGCGTGCCACTCGTACGGGGTGTGCGCGCGTTCGTAGAGGCGGTACAGGTTCTCCCCGCCCCACAGCTCGTGCCCGCTGGAGATCCGGAACGCCGGGGTGTCGACGTCGATGGTGATGGTGTCCGGCCGGTACGTCTGGAGCTTGAGCGCGTGCGCCCCGCTCGCGGCCACCGCGTCGACGATGGCCAGCGCCCGGTTCAGATCGCCGTTGTGGTTGCCGGACATCTCGGCGACCACGAACGGTCGCTCCCCGGCACCGACCGCGTGCGGTCCGATCTTGATTGTCGCCGTCATTCCGACCTCTGCTCAGGTACGTCCGCACCGGGGTGCGGTGGTGCTGTCGTCGTCCACCCGGCGGGCGGACGACCTGGAAAACGAGGGCGCCGGGAGCCGCCCCGGCTCCCGGCGCGCTGTGCGGTGGGGTCGATCACGGCAGCCGGCCGACGGCCAGCGCGTCGCGCCGCTCCGACGCGAGCCCACCGTCGCGCGTCGGCCCGGCGCTCGCCCCTCGCCTCGGGTCCTCGTCGGCGGCGAGTGAACCGCCGTCGGCGCCGACCGCCGGGCCGGGTCGACGCAGGCGACCAGCGACCCGGTGGGCCTGGCGCAGCGCCGAGTACGCGACCCAGTCACCCCGCCCGATGAGGCGGTGCTTGAGCCCGGTCACGCCCGGGGGCAGCGGGTAGCCGCCGGTGGGCAGGTAGCGACGGTAGTGCGCGGCGGCCCGGTGGAAGAAGTCGCGCCGCAGGTGTGGGTGCAGCCGGCCGTCGTTGCCCACCACCACCAGGTAGTGGCTGATCATCAGCTCGAACAGTTCGGCCTGCAACCGCTCGTCCGGGTGCTTCCGGGCGACCCAGTCCATCAGCCGCTCGTACTGGGCGAAGGCGTCGAAGTGCCGGCCGCTGCGGGTGGAGGTGATCGCGCCCTGGCGGCCCTGGCGGTACAGGTAGCAGACCCGGTCCAGCACGGAGATCTTCTCGGCCCCGATCAGCAGGGGATGGCTGAACGGGATGTCCTCGTACCAGCCGGGGAAGAACCGCAGCTCCAGCTCGTCCATGAAGTCTCGGCGGACCACCTTGTTCCAGGCGGTGTGCTGTACCCGCAGCAGCTGCGGCTGGTCGGCCAACCGGGTCACGCCGGTGATCCCGCGCAGCAGCGGGCTGCTCGCGTCGACCTCCCGCCGGCCGTCCTCGTGCATCCGCAGGTGGTCGAGCATCAGCACGTCGGGCTGGTGCTGGCGCAGCCGGTCCAGCACCGCCGCGATCGTGCCCGGTGGTAACCAGTCGTCGCTGTCGACGAACCAGACGTACCGGCCGGTGGCCACGTCGAGCCCGGCGTTGCGGGCCAGCCCCAGACCCACGTTGCTGCTCAGGTGCACGACGCGCACGCCGTCGCGGCTGACCGCGTACGAGCGGAGCATGTCGCCGCAGCCGTCCGGGGAGGCGTCGTCGACGGCGATCAGCTCGACCGCGTCCGACTCGCCCGCCGGGATGTCGGCCCGGATCGACTCGAGGCACTGGTACAGGTACGCCTCGACGCCGTACACGGGCACGACGATGCTCAGCAGCGGTGCGTGCGTCGGCTCATTGACCACGTCCGCCACCTTCGACGACCCGGGTGGCCGGCCCCGGAACCTGACGTTGCCGCCGATGGTGGACTCTCTGAACTCCCGCCCAGCGGAAGGTTAACGCCGGCCAGCGGGCGGTTTCCGGGTCGGGGATCGCGGGCTCGTGGGGCGGGTGGGATGCGTCCGGTTCACCCGGGAGTGACCCGGTAGGGTGCCTCGGTGCGGCCCTGCCGGGTCGTCGTGGGCGTCGCCGTCGCGCCGTCCGACGCCGCGACGAGGAGGCTACGACCGTGCTGGTGACCCTGCCGAGCGCCGGGATCCCGGCATGACGAGCGTCGCCGCGACGTCGGCTGCCCGGCCCGCACCCGCCCCGCCCCGGCTGCCCTCGCTGACCGGGCTGCGTTGGATCGCCGCGCTGCTGGTCTTCGGCTTTCACGCCGGCACCATGCGGATCATCGCCGAGCCGGACTACAAGGCCGTCATCGACGCGCTGTTCACCCTCGGCCTGTCCGGGGTGCAGTTCTTCTTCATCCTCAGCGGTTTCGTTCTGGTCTGGTCGGCCCGCGAGGGGGACTCCCGGCTCACCTTCTGGCGGCGACGGATCGCCAAGATCTACCCGAACCACCTGGTGCTGTTCGTGGCGACGCTGGCGGTCGCCTGGTGGTTCGCCGACCCGGTCCTGCCGGCGGCGGCGTTGGAGAACCTGCTGTTGTTGCAGGCGTGGGACCCCCGACCGGGCTGGTTCTACAGCATCAACACCGTCAGCTGGTCGCTGTCCTGCGAGTTCTTCTTCTACCTCTGTCTGCCGCTGGCGCTGCCACTGCTGCGCCGGGCCCGGCCGAAGCTGCTCTGGGCGCTGATCGTCGCGCTACCGCTGCTGATCCTCGCGCTCTGGCCGGCGCAGGAGTTGGTGCCGGAGGTGAGCCGCTGGTGGTTCACCCAGATCTTCCCGCCGGTGCGGTCGCTGGAGTTCTGGTTGGGCGCGGTGGCGGCCGAGTTGATGCGCCGGGGGCTCTGGCGCGGTCCCGGTCTGACAGTGGCCAGCGGGATCTTCCTGGTCACCTGGGTGGCGGCCGCGCAGTGGATCCGTGCCGAGCTGTGGACCACGCTGCTCGCGGTCGCGTACCTGTTGGTGATCACCGCGGCCGCGGACGCGGACGTGCGGGGTCGGCGCTCGCCGTGGCGGTCCCGGCCTGTGGTCTGGCTCGGTGAGGTCTCGTTCGCCTTCTACCTGGTGCACGTGCTGGTGATGACGAGCGTGCTGCGCTGGAGCGGCACCTGGGGGATCGGCTTCGCGGGCTGGCGTGGCCCGGCCGTGGTGCTCGGCTTCCTGGCGGCGAACCTGATCCTTGCCGGGCTGCTGCACCGCTTCGTCGAAACCCCGATGATGCGCCGGCTCGCGCCGCGCCGTGCGGCCCGTCCAGCGCCCGTCCCCCGACAACGCGCGGCCGGCGACGACGACGCACGAGACCCCGCGAGCAGCGCCCGCGGCGAGGTCG
Organism: Micromonospora arida; assembly: GCF_003857035.1. Classification (GTDB taxonomy): domain Bacteria; phylum Actinomycetota; class Actinomycetes; order Mycobacteriales; family Micromonosporaceae; genus Micromonospora; species Micromonospora arida. The sequence continues at coordinate 62,177 of NZ_QGSY01000136.1, read as the reverse complement.
ACGGACCTGCCGACGAGGTCGGTCGGTCCGACGGTCGATCAACGTACGTCGACCTGCGCTGACAACGTCCACCCTGGTCAACGGGGTCGGCGCGGCGTGATCCGACACGCCCGTGGTCGGTGCGCCCGGGTCGGCGCGACGGTAGCGTGGGGACGTGCTTCCGGTCGCGCTCACCTGTCCGCTGTGGTGGGTGGCGCGCTGGGCGACTCGGGTGCTGACCAGCCTCGCCGTCGTCGCGGCCCTGGCGCTCGGCGCAGGCCCGGCCACGGCCGCCACGCCAACACCCGGCCCGGTGCCGACGTCGAGCGCGGTGCCGGCCTCGGTCGCCGTCGGGTCTCTGGCGGTCTCCTACCGGCACTCCGAGGCGCACGGTGCGGCCCGCCCGGCCCCGGCGATTCCGCCGGAGGCCGCCGAGGGGGCGGTCCCGACATGGTCGGTCGACACGCTGATGGCGTTCCCCGGCGATCAAGGCACCATCGCGGCCGGCGTGCTGCCGGCCCGCACGGCCGAATCCGACCGGCTGTCCCTCGTCGACGCAGCGGGCGGTCGGGCTTCCCGGGCCCCACCCGGGCGCTGAGCCACCGGGACGACCGTCCCGGCACCGCGCCCTGTCGACCCACCCGCTCCCTGACCCGCCGCCCCGTGGCCCGCCATGGCCCGCCGGTCGGCGCGGCTCCCCATCGCACTGCTCTCTCCCCGAGGTGCCGACCATGGAGACCGTCGTCTTCTACCAGTTCGTGACCGAGGTGCCGCAAGCCGCCGCCATCTGGTCGACGCTGTTCCTGCTGACCCTGGGCCTGCTCGCCGTGCTGGCCGCCCGCCCCGAACGGGACCGGCCCACGGACGACCCGCTCCCGGCCGGGCCCACTCCTCGGGAGGTGGCCGCCGCCGAGGCCGTCGACCTGCGCCGCTACGCCGAGGAGGTGGCCGTCGCCGCGGCCGGCGCGGCCACCACCGCCAAACGCTGGCGTGCCGCCTGGCTGACTGCTCAGGAGCAGCTGGAGCAGGCCTGGATCGGGTACGACGAGGCGGATGCCGCCGCGCGTCGCTTCGCTGGGGCCGGGGCGCTGCCCACCCCGCAGACCCCGCACACCCCCGCCGAGTACGCCGCCCGGGAACGCTATCTGCACCGGGCGGCGATGGCGGCGTACTGGCGGGGCGACCTGACCATGGCGCAGCTCGGCGACGTGTTCGGGCACCGGCGCGGCTGGGATCCCCGGCGACACCCGGTTGAACAGGAGGTGCTGATCAGCCGGGTGGTCCGGGATGCGCGGCTGGCCGACTACCAGGTGGCCGCCGACCGTGAGCGGGCCGCCTGGCGCGACGCGGAGTTGGCCGCCGAGTCGGCTCGTGCCCTCGCCGAGGAGGCGTACGCGGCGGCGGCCCGGCTCCGCCCGACCCTGGTGCCGGCGCGCCGCACGGTGGCCGGAGCGTTGCGTCCCGCCGTCGTGGCACGGTGGCGCCCGGCCCGGGTGGGTTGAGCCCAATCCGTGATGTGAGGCCGGTCACCCGATCGCGAAATCGGACGTCCGACGCGATCGGCAGAATTGTTCCCGCGATTGTGGCCGCGTTTTTTGCGGCCTGTCCGGTTGTCGCCCGCAGGCGTCGCCGTAACCGGTTGTCCCATCGAGTCACATCATCTGCAATACGCGCAGAAATTGTCGCGCCGATTGGGGTTTACGCAGGTGAACCTGGCTTGGCAGGGCGTTGAGACGCCAGTAGTGTCGTCCCGTCCGGTGCGGTAACCGATCGCAAGACGCGACGCCGCGCCGACCCGCTTAATCGTGATCAACGAACCGGGGACCCACCAGTAAGTCCGGGGTGAATCCGCGAGCCACGGCCCGCGGTAGGGCGTCTTCCCGCCCGAATCCGTCAGCTAACCCGGTAGGCGGTGTCGGAAGGAGTCCCATCCTCGTGCAGCACCTTTCCACCCCTCGGCTGTTCCCTCGCCTCCACGGCGCGGCGGTGCACCCGCTCATTCGTCCAGTGACGGTGAGCTGACCCCCCGGGTCATCGCCTTCCCCGCCCGGCCGCGCCGGGCGTTCCCCTGAGCGGTTCACCATCCGCGGACCACGGTCCGCGCGCTGGCGCCTGCCCGGATACCGGTCCGGCCCCGGTGTGCCGCTCACCCCCCGATCCGTGGAGGACCCCGTGAAGCACACCCTGCAGCGTCAGCTCCGCCGCCTCGCCACCGAGCGCCCGTACCAGATCGTCGTTGCCTCCGCCGCGGCGCTCGCGATCGCCACCACCACCGGCGCCCTGCTCACCACTGCCGACGACGCCCCGGCCGGCCAGCGCACCGCGACAACGGTCGCCGAGATGCGCAGCGACGTCGCCGCGTCTCGCGGCGACGCGCGGGAGGCGTCCCCCTCCGCCAGCGCCGCGCCGACCACGGCCGCCCCGGCCACCAGCGCCGCCTCGCCCGCCGCCAAGGCCAAGAGCAACCCCGACCTGACCCGTAAGCCGACGCCGCCGAAGCCCCCCGCGACGAAGGTGCTCGACTACGACTACGAGGCGCAGAACACCTACTACAACTGCGGCCCGGCGGCCACCCGCAACGCGCTCAGCGCCGCCGGGATCGACCGCACCCAGAGTGAGCTCGGCGCCGAGTTGGGCACCACCGAGATGGGCACCAACTCGGCCCTGGACACCACCCGGGTGCTCAACGCCGAGGTGAAGGGCTCCCCGTACCGGACCCGGATGTTCGCCGGCGCGCCCAGCCCGGCCCAGATGGACCAGCTCCAGGCCGACGTGGTGAAGGCCATCACCGACGGCCGTGGCGTGGTCGCCAACGTCGTCGGCGACGCCACCGACACTGCCGGCGGCTGGCACTCCTACGGTGGCGGTCACTACATCGCTGTCGTGGGTTACAAGGACAACGGCCGCACCGTGCGGATCGCCGACTCGGCGAACCCGGCCGACGCGTCGTACTGGATCACCACGATCAACCTGGCCAACTGGATCGCCAGCCGGGGCTACTCCGCCTGACCCAGGCAACGCTGGACCGCCGCGGGCGCCGTCCCCCACAAGGGGCCGGCGCCCGCGGCGTTTGTCCACGCGGTCCGTCATCGACGGCTCTCGTACCCGACCGTGAACCGTGGGAGACTGCGGCCGTGGTGGAGAAGACGGGTGGTGACGCCGGCCGCAGGCCGGTCCTGCTGCTGCTGCACGGCATGGGAGCGACCGGGGACGTGTGGTTGTCCTGGGCGCCCTACCTTGAGCAGCACTGGCCCGGGCGGTGGCTGGCACCGGACCTCGCCGGCCACGGTTGGGCGTCGCCGCTGCCGTCGTACTCCTTCGCGGGCTTCGCCCAGCAGATCGCGCAGGCCCTCGCCCCCGACGACCGGCTGGTCGTGCTCGGGCACTCGCTGGGTGGGGTGGTCGGCCTGGCGCTGGCCGCCCGCGACGCCGGGACGCCGGTGGACGCGGTGGTCGGGCTGGGCATCAAGGCACTCTGGTCACCCGCCGAGCTGACCCGTGCCGCCGAGGTCGCGGCCCGTCCGGTGAGCTGGTTCGCCAGCCGCACCGAGGCGGCTCGCCGCTACCTGCGGGTCTCCGGGCTGGCCGGCCTGGTCTCGCCGGACCACCCGGTGGTGGACGCCGGGCTGCGCCAGGTCGACGGCCGGTGGCGCCTCGCCATGGATCCGACCGCCTTCGCCGTCGGCGAGCCCGACCTGGCCGCGCTGCTGGCGGCGACCGACGTGCCGGTGGTGCTGGCGCGCGGGGAGAACGATCCGATGGTCACCGACGAACAGCTCAAGGAGTACGGCGTACCGGTCGCCACGCTGCCCGGTCTCGGGCACAACGCGCACGTGGAGGACCCGTCGGCGGTGCTGGCGCTGCTCGACCCGTACCGCTGAGCGGTTACGCCGGTGTGGACGCGGTCAGTGCCTCAGCCGGTGCCAGCTCTCGGCGGGCCGCGCTCAGAAACGCCTCGGCGTACGACTCGGCGGGGAAGTCGCCAAGGTAACGGCGACGGGTGGCCCAGCGCTCGGCAGCCAGCGGGTCGGTGTCCAGCAGGGCGGTCAGCACTTCGTCCACGTTGGACATGTCCCGCCGCAGCACGTAACCCGAACCGGCCAGCGGGAACCGCTCCACGAACCGGTCGCCCTCGTCGCCCATGTCGGTGACCGCGTACGGCTTGCCGGAGTAGAGGAAGTCCGAGATCACGCCGGACACGTCGGAGACCAGCGCGTCGGCGGCGTTGACGCACTCGGTCAGGCTCAGCTCCCGAGCCGCCGCGCCGACCACGTGCTGGCGGCCGGTGCGGGCCCGGTCGGCGACGAGCAGCTCGGTCAGGCGGCCCAGTTGGCGGGCCGATGCCGGGTTCTGCGTGGTGTACGGGTGGGCCCGCAGGATCACCGTCGCGCCGCGCTCCAACAGCCGGCGCAGCAGGCTTTCGGCCACCGGCAGCGAGCAGTAGTCGGCGTCGGCGTGGTGCCCGGTCCAGGTCGGCGTGTAGAGCACCGTCGGGTGCGCCAACCCTCGCGCGGGCTCCGGGCGTACCTCGATCGACTCGACCTGTGGGCGACCCACCACCACGAACTTGTCCGCTGGGATCTGCACTCCGGCGCGGGCGTACCGGTCGATCGCCGCCTGCCCGGCCACGAAGATCCGGTCGAAGATCCCCGACACCGGGTTGGCGCTCGGCGCCTTGTCGCTGTCGCCGTGGTGCAGCTGGATGTGGGTGAGCTGGGTGAAGCGGACACAGTGGCTGTTCTTCGCACCGTGGTTGACGTAGAACGCCGCCCGCAGGCTCGGCACCAACGCCTCGTCCATCGCCCCCAGGGTGGGGCAGTAGACCACCGGCGCGTCGGTGGCCGCCGCGATCGGGGTCAGGAACTCCGGCTCACGCAGCACGACCAGGAACGGCCGGCCGATCCGTTCCAGGTAGGGCAGCCACATGGTGACCTGGTATTCCGAGCCGGGAGGCGCGGAGAAGTAGAGCAGGAACTCCGGCTGGTGCCGGCGCAGCGCGGCGGCCACCGACCCGCCACCGGCCCGCGGCCGGAACCGTCGCCGGGCCAGGTCCAGCGCGACCGCACCGGCGCCTGCCCCGACCAGCAGGCTGGCGGCCAGGGCCACACCGGCCGGCAGGGCGAGCGCGGCGGCGAGCGCCAGGGCGGCGAGCAGCCCGAGCAGGGCCGTGCCGAGCCGGTCGGCGATCAGCGGCGTCCAGGCGCGTACCGGCAGATTGGCCGTCCGGATCTCCAGACCGCCGGCGGTGCGCAGCGGCCCCACCAGCAGCACCAGCCCCAGCAGGACCAGCCCGGTGGCGACCAGCGCGAGGTTGAGCCCCTCGTCCAACCGCCGGGAGTAACCGACCAGGATCGCCGCGGCGATCAACGCGGTCTCCGCCACCAGCTCGGCGCCGGGCCGGATCCGCTGCTCGGCGGCCGAGGCGGCCAGCGCGGCGACGGCCAACGCCAGCCCCCAGCCGGTGGCGCCGGTGAGCGCCAGCACGACAAAGGCCAGCACGGCCAACCCGGTGGTCAGGCACCGGGCGGCCAGCTTTCGGACCAGGTCGCCGCGCATGTCGCTCCGTTCGTGGTTCCGCCGCCGTCGGCGTCAGTTCGCGGACGTCGCGCCGGCCGGCGTCTCGACCCGACCCGACCCGGACTGCGCCGGCACGCTCGGCGTGGGCCCGTCACCGGGTGCCCGGCGTACGTCGATCACCTGGCCGGTCAGATCGGAGATCAGCACGTCCAGCGACGACTGGGCGACGGCCTCCGCGGCGAGCAGGGTGTGCTCCGGCTCCTCGCCGAAGGCCCGCGTCCGCATCGGGGTGGCGGTGCGCTCCGGGTTGATGCAGTTGACGCGGACACCGACGTCGGCCCACTCGTCGGCGAGCGCCTGGGTGAGGTTGACCAGGGCGGCCTTGGTGGCCGAGTAGAGCGCGTAGCGGGCCCGGCCCCGGGTGTAGGAGCTGGAGGTGTAGAGCAGCAACTGGCCCTTGGTCTGCTGGAGGTACGGGAGGGCCTGGCGGGCGATGGTCACCGGGCCGACGAAGTTGACCTGGAGCAGCCGGTCCATGGTCTCCTCGTCCATCTCGGCGAGGGCGCCCTTCTCCAGGATGCCGGCGGTGACCACCACGTGGTCGATCCGGCCGGTGGCCTCGAAGGCGGTCGTCAGCGCGGCCTCGACGTCCTCGGCCCGCTCCACGTGGGTGCCCGTGCTGGAACGGCTGAACGGGAAGACCTGGGCGCCGTAGCGCCGGGCCAGCTCGGTCAACTCGTGGCCGATGCCGTAGCTGCCGCCGAACACCACGATGGTCCGGCCGGTCAGCTCCTCGCTGTAGCTGCGGTGGTCGGTCAGTCGGGGCGCCTGCGCGGCGGCGAGCTGGAAGAGCTTGTCCGCCAGGTGCACGTCGACCGGGTGGGTGACCTTGATGTTCTCGTCCGAACCGTCGATCACCTTGATCGGGGTGCCGGGAAGGTAGCGCAGCACCACGCCGCAGTCGTCGGTGGCGGCGAAGTCCGGGTCGTCCTCGGCGATCTGGTACGCCGCCCGGATCGTGGGGGAGCGGAACGCCTGCGGGGTCTGACCCCGGCGCAGCCGGGAGCGCACCGGGATGTCGGTGATGCAGTCGTTGTCGTCGACCTGGATGATCGTGTCCGCGGAGGGGATGGCCACGTCCACGGCGTCGTAGCTCCAGAGCGCGTTGACGCACTCGCGCACGATCCGGCCGCTGAGCAGCGGGCGCACCGCGTCGTGGAAGAGGATGTTGCAGTCTTCCGGGCCGACCGCGTCCAGGGCGATCCGGGTGGTGGCGTTGCGGGTGTCACCGCCCTCGATCACCTTGGTGACCTTGCGCAGGCCGGCCTTCTCGACGATCTGCCGGGCGTCCTCGACGTGGCCGGTGGCCATCAGCACGATGATCTCGTCGATCTCCGGTGCCGCCTCGAAGACCGCCAGGGTGTGCTCGATGATCGGCTTACCGGCGATCTTCAGCAGCTGCTTCGGGATGCCGAGGCCCAGGCGGGTCCCGGTGCCGCCGGCCAGAACCACCGCCACTGTCCGTGAGGGCCGCCATGGCGTCGGGGTCTCCGCTTCGGCGTCCGGGCCAGGGGTCTGGTCCTGCGTCATTGCCGGATCCTCACTCTCAGGGATGCGTTAACGGAAGTTTCCGCCCGAGCGGCGACGGAATGAACCTTAACGCGCGGACCGCGTCGCCCCAACGCGGGCGACGCGGTCCTCAAGTGCATGTCGATGCCGGACGTTCGCTGGAACTCTACTTGCTGTTCGCGTACGCCTCGTAAGCCCGGATGACCTCGTCGGTGGGGCCATCCATCCGGATGACGCCCGATTCCAGCCAGATCGTCCGTTCGCAGGTGTCCCGTACGGAGGAGAGCTGGTGGCTGACCAGGAACACCGTCCCCGCGCCCTCCCGCAGCTCCCGCACCCGCTGCTCGCTGCGCTTGCGGAAGCCCTTGTCGCCGGTGGCGAGCGCCTCGTCGATGAGCAGCACGTCGTGCTTCTTGGCGGCGGCGATGGAGAACCGCAGCCGGGCCGCCATGCCCGACGAGTACGTCCGCATCGGCAGGCTGGCGAAGTCACCCCGCTCGTTGATCCCGGAGAAGTCGATGATCCCGGCGGCCTGCTTGGCCACGTCATCGGGGTGCATGCCCATGGCCAGGCACCCGAGGACGACGTTGCGTTCCCCGGAGAGGTCGTTGAGCAGGGCGGCGTTGACGCCCAGCAGCGACGGCTGACCCTGGGTGTGGATGGCGCCCCGGTTCACCGGCAGCAGACCGGCGATGGCCCGCAGGATGGTGGACTTGCCGGAGCCGTTGCTGCCGATCAGCCCGATCGCCTCGCCCCGGTACGCGGTGAACGAGATGCCCTTGACCGCGTGCACCTCCCGGACGTTCGGCGCATGAGTGCGCTTGACCAGCCGGCGCAGCGCGGCCACCGGCGTGGTGCCGCCGGCGGCGCCCTGGTGCACCCGGTAGATGATGTGCGCGTCGTCCACGACCACGGTCGGGATGCGCTCCTGGGTTCGGGTCATCGTCGCGCTCGCCTCGGTGGGGGCGTCGAAGTGCTCAACCACGGCCGTACTCCTGTTCGCCGCGCCAGAAGTAGATGAACCCGCCGATGCCGGCCACCAGCGCCCAACCGGCGCCGACCAGCCAGAGCTGGGTCAGCGACTCGTTGAGCAGCGGCGCCTCCTCGAGCAGCGCGTACCGCGCCAGCTCGATGTAGACCAGCAGCGGGTTGTACTGCACCACTGTCGTCGCCCAGCCGGGCAGCCGGTCGAAGAGGGTGACGCTGTAGAGGACGCCGGAGCCGTACATCCAGGTTCGCATGATGAACGGCATGACCTGCTTCAGGTCGCTCGACTTGGCGCCCAGTCGGGCCACCAGCAGCACCACGCCGGCGTTGAACACGGCCTGCAGCAGCAGCGCGGGCACCATCAGCAACCACTCCCAGGTGAGCGGCTCGCCGGTGACCAGCACGATGCCGACCAGCACCACCATCGAGGCCAGCAGTTGCTGGAACTGGGTGATCGTGGTGGACAGCGGCAGGCTGGCCCGGGGGAAGTGCAGCGCCCGGATCAGCCCCAGGTTGCTGCTGATCGACTGGGTGCCGGCCAGCACCGCGCTCTGGGTGAAGTTGAAGATGAACAACCCGGTGGTCAGGTAGGCGATGAAGTTCGGGATGCTGTTCTGTGCGAGCACCACCCCGAAGATCAGGTAGTAGACCGCCGCGTTGGTGAGCGGGGTGAGCACCTGCCAGAGCTGACCCAGCTTGGCGTTGCTGTACGAGGCGACGAGCTTGGCATTGGCGTACGCGGCGATGAAGTGCCGGTAGGCCCAGAGTCGGCGGCTGTACTCGACGAGGCTGGGTCGCTCACCGGCGACCCGTAGCCCGTGCCGAGCGGCCAGCTGCGCCTGGGTCAGGCCCGTGTCGGGGTCGACCAGCGCGGTGGTGGCCATGGAAATGGCGCTCCGATCTTTCGTGCAGACGGGGGTTGCTCGCGACGATCGAATCCTAGTGGGAAATTTGCGCGGGGCGCCGCCTCGTCGCTGCGAGGACAGTAGTCCGAAACACGTCGGGACGCAACCGTACCGTCGTTGCGCTACGCTGTCCGGCGTGACCTGCGATAAGAGCCCTCGATGACCACCGAAAAGAGGCGGGCACCGGCCGGCGCGGCGGTGCTGCGCGACGAGATCACCACGGCGATCCGCCGGGCGCTGATGCAGGAGCTCGCCGCGGTCGGCTACGGCCGGCTCTCCATCGAGGCGGTGGCCCGGCGGGCCGGCGTCAGCAAGACGGCAATCTACCGACGGTGGAGCTCGAAGCTCGACCTGGTGCTGGAGGTCGTCGCCGCTGCGGCACACGGCAAGCTCCCCGCACTGGACACCGGCTCGCTGCGCGGTGACCTCGCGCTGCTCTTCCAGGTGGTGGCGCACGCACTGCGGCACCCACTGGCGTCGCAGATCATCCCGGACCTGCTGGCGGAGGCCGCCCGCAACCCCAGCATCGACGCGACCCTGCGTCAGGTGCTGCACGCCCGGCAGCAGGAGATCGGCGGTCACCTGGTCACCCGGGCCGTGCAGCGTGGCGAACTGCCCGCCGACACGGAGCTGGACGCCGCCGTCGACCTCATCGTGGGGCCGCTCTACTGGCGGCTCGCCATCGCCCGTCTCCCCCTCACCGACGGCTACCTCGACAATCTGGTCGAATCCGTGGCGGCCGGGCTCGGCGCCGCCAGCGTGCTGCCCCGTCCCCGGGCGGCCCCGATCTCCGGCTGACCAGCCCTCCGACACCCGGTCGCCGGCAGCACCGGTCTCCCCGCCCGATTCCGCTACGCTGCCCCCTTGACACCCGGCCGTCACCGTGCCGATGCCCCTCATCCGCCTGACGAGTAAGGACGCCCGTGGCCAACGTCGACAGCATCGCCGTAGCGCCCGCCGAACCGGATCCGACGCCGCGGACCGGGCAGGCATCCCGACCCGTCGGCGCTCGCGCGGGGCTGTCCCGGGTACGCGCGCTGGTGGCCGCCGCCCCGGCGATGCTCACCGACGGCGCGGTGATCGCGTTCGCGCTCTTCACGGTGCTCTACCACCTGGCCTTCCTGGGAGACCTGCGTCCGTCGGTGACCTTCCGGATCTGGCTGCTGGCCTGTGTGGTGCTCGCGGTAGTGGCCGTGCTGCGCGCCCGCCGCCGCGCCCGGGCCGGCAGCGCCCCGGCCGACGAAGCGCCGGCCGCTGCTGAGGAGCCCATCAGCGCACGGCCCGCCACCGACCGTCGTCTGCTGATCGGGGTCCTGGTCGCCGCCGCCGTGGCCGCCGTGTCCGCCGGGGCGGCCGGGACCAGCGTCAACGTTTCCTGGTGGATCCCGGCGGTGGCCGGCCTGCTCGCCGCCGTCGGTGGCCTCCTGCTGGTGCGCCAGGCCTGGCTGAGCGGCCCCGCGCCCGCCCCGGCCGCCCCGGCGCCCACCACGGGGCAGTCGGCGTACGCGCTGGTCGTCTCGGCCCTGGTCGGCATCTCCTCGTTCTTCATGGCCCGCAACACCCCGGACGACGTCTACTACGTCGGCAAGTCGGTGTGGATCGCCGAGCGCGACCTGATCCCGCTCAACGACTTCCTGTTCTCCGACAACGTCCTGCCGGCGATGGGCTCGCAACCGCCCATCCCGTCGATCGAGGTCTTCGACGGCGCGTTCGCCAACGTCGTCGGCATCCACGCCAGCTCGGCCCTCTGGTACGTGCTACTGCCGATCATGGCGGTGATCGCGGCGCTGGCGCTGTGGCGGCTGACGCACCGGTGGGCCCCGCGCCGTCCGCTGCTCGCCTTCACGGTGGCGATCGCGTACCTCTACCTCGTCGCCGGTGACGACGCCGCACTGGGCACGTTCCACCTGCTGCGGTTGCACGAGGGCAAGGGCATGTTCGTCTCGGCGGTCATCCCGCTGATGTGGCTGTACCTGACCGAGTGGTTCGACAACCGGTCGCGGCGCAGCCTGCTGCTCATCGTGGCGCTCTCGATCACCGCGATCGGCCTCACCAACACCGCGGCGATCATCCTGCCGATGCTGGTCGGCGCCGCCGGGTTCGCCATGCTGCTGGTCGGCCGCTGGAAGGCGGCCGTGGTCGCGGCGGTCGCCGCACTCGCGTACCCGATCGGCTCGCTCGTGGTCTCCCGGCTGGTGCTCGGCGGGATGACCGCGACCGGTGCGGACGACGCCTTCTTCGACGCGGCGTACACCTACAAGCGGACACTGCTGTTCGGCGTGGTCGGGGTCATCAGCGGTCTGGCGCTGTGGTGCGGCGCGTTGCTCGCCCGTCGGCGTACGCCGGCCCTGCTCGCCGCCGGCGCCGCCCTTGCGCTGAGCGTGCTGTTCGTGCCCGGAGTGCTGGAGTTGCTGAGCGCGTTGAGCGGCATCTCGGTGGTGCTCTGGCGCGTGCCGTGGCTGCTCGCCCTGCCGACGCTGATCGGTCTGCTCTGCACCGTGCGCGTGCCGGCACCGACCCCGGCGCTGCGCCGGGCGGCGTCCGGGGGGATCGCGGTGCTGCTGGTCGCCTCGTTCGCGCTGTTCGCCACCCCGATGTGGTCGTCGAAGAGCTGGGTCGAGGTGCACCCCCGCCCCACCTGGAAGCTCCCGCAGCAGCGTCAGGCGATCGCGTTCTGGATCAAGGGTCTGGACCGTCCGCAGGGTCTGCTGCTCGCCCCGAAGACGATCATGCGCACCACGCCGATCGTCACCAGCGAGGTCCGGGTCGTTCTGCCCCGCGACTTCTACCTCGTCGAGTACGACCTCAACTCCCAGTTCGCCAAGGATCGACTGCTGCTCTCCGACTTCGCCGACGGCACCGCCAGCCCGACGCCGGCCGAGCTGACGCCGGCACTGGACCGCCTCGACGTGGGCACCATCTGCGTCTACAACGGCAACCAGTACGCCCGCGACACCGCGTCGCGGCTGGGCTACCAGGAGTTCGCCAAGCGCAAGGCACCCGGTGCGATGACCTGCTTCCGGCGGCTCGGCTGAGCGCTTCACCCGCGGCGAGCGCCCGACCCCGTGATGGGGGCGGGCGCGCCCCGGTGCGGAACTTTGCCCGAAATGGTGCCGGATACCCGAGCGACACCGAGCTGTCCCCTCGCGTTAAGGTCGCAGTCACACGCAGCCGGCCGCGACTGAGCCGCTGTGCGACGGGGGAGTGACGTCGGTCCATCACGGGCACTGCCCGCAACGAAACCTTGTAGGGAGCGAACTCGTTTGTTCGGCACGTTGACAGGACGCCTCGGGGTGGCCGCCCAGAGTGCGCTGCTGGTACTGGCCTACCTGGTCATGCTCGTCGGTGGCGTATTCGGCTGGGTCGGCCTGTTCGCCGTCGCCGGGCTGGCCGCCATCATCGGCGAGTTCGCCGTCGCCCGCTGGTCACCTCCGTCGCAGTTGCTGTTGGAGAAGGTGGGCCTGCACTGGTCGTACCGACAGTTGACCCGCGACCTGGCCGCCGTGTTGCTGGTCGTCGCCGAGGTGCGGCTCAACGGCGGCGAACTGACCCTGCTGCTCGTTCTGCCGGCGGCGGTGTGGGTCGTGTCGGTCTTCGCCGGTGCGCTCTCCACCATGATCGAGCGTCGTAACCCGCTCTCCGCCATGGTGCGCAACATCGATCTGGGTCCACTGTCCAGCGCCCCCCAGCCGCCCGTCTGGGCGGCGGCGGTGGCCGGCGACCGGATGCCCCTGCTCAACCTGCTGCTGGTGCCGGCCGGCGTGGCCGCCGCGGTGCAGCACGACCCGACGCCGTTCTTCGTGGCCGGCGCGGTGGCGGTCGTGGCGACCGGTCTGGTGGGCGCCATCATCGCGCTGACCTGGCTGCGGGGTCGGGGCGCGGGGCAGGGTCCGCTGCTACCGGCGGTCCAGCGTTGGCTGGACAGCTACCGGCCGGAGGTGGCGCTCTACTTCGCCGGCCCGGCGAAGGACGTCTACCAGGCGAACATGTGGCTCGCCCCGACCGAGGCGCTCCAGCAGCGCGCGGTCGTGCTCATGCGCAGCCGGGAGGCGTTCCTGGAGCTGGCCGACACCCGGCTGCCGGTGATCTGCGTACCGGCCGGGGTCGACTTCATGAACCTCGACCTCGGCGGCATCCGCGCGGCGCTCTACTCCGCAAACGTCGGCGCGAACATCCACATGCTCCGCGAGCCGGGTACGAAGCACGTCTTCGTCGGGCACGGCGACAGCGACAAGCAGGCCAGCGTCAACCCCTACAGCAAGGTGTACGACGAGGTCTGGGTCGCCGGCCTTGCCGGCCGGGAGCGCTACGCGCGGGCCGGCGTGGGGGTGCTCGACTCGGACATCGTCGAGATCGGTCGGCCGCAGCTCGCCGGGGTGCACACCTTCGGCGCCGAGTCGGTGGACCGGCCGTTCACGGTGCTCTACGCGCCCACCTGGGAGGGTTGGCTCGACGACGACCCGTACCACACCTCGCTGGTGCTGATGGGTGAGCGGATCGTCAAGGGGCTGCTCGCCACGAACCCCCGGGTCCGCCTGATCTACAAGCCGCACCCGCTCACCGGGTCGCGGTCCAGGGCGGCGAAGGTCGTGCACGAGCGGGTCGTCACGGCGATCCGCGCGGCCGGAGGCAACCCGGACGCGTCCTCGCTGGACGGCACCGCGCACCTGGTGGTCACCGGCCGCACGCCGGCGTTGTTCGACTGCTTCAACCAGACCGACCTGCTGATCAGCGACGTCTCCAGTGTGGTGTCCGACTTCGTGCAGAGCCAACGGCCGTACGTGGTGGCCAACCCGGCCGGCCTGTCCGAGGACGATTTCCGCCGCGAGTACCCGACGGCGCGGGCCGCGTACCTGCTCTCCAAGGACTGCGGCGAGCTGGAGAAGATCGTGTCGGTCACCCGGGCCGGTGACGACCCGATGACCGAGGCCCGCCGGGAGCTGAAGACCTACCTGCTCGGCCCCGCCGAAGCGAACCCGATGGACCGGTTCCAGCAGGAGATCGACCGGCTCTGCCACTGAGCCCCGCCACTACGGCATCGCGCCCGGCCCGACACTGTCGGGTCGGGCGCGTCCGTGTCAGCCAGTAGAGCGGCCACCGTGTCAGCCCAGCAGGGCGGCCCCGGGTCAGCCCAGCAGGGCGGCCACCGCGTCGGCGGCCGGAAGGTCCGCCGGCAACGCCCGTGCCGCCACCACTGCCGCGACCGGCAGCGGGCCGTACACGTGCGGGAAGAGCTGCCCGCCGCGCGACGGCTCCCACCGCAGCGCGTCGCCCAGTCGCTCCTCCTCGACGCTGAGCACTGTCAACCCGGTCGCACCGGTGAAGTACCGCCGCGCCGTCTCGACCACCTGGTCGGCGCCGGAGAGATGAATGAACCCGTCCTGCCGGTCCACCGCGGAGCCGGTGAAGGCGCCGGTGGCGAGGGCGTCGTCCCATTCGGCGCTCGACAGCAGTTTGTAGATCACCACAGCAGCGTACGGGGCCGTGGTCGGCGCGCCCGCCCGGTTTTCGTCGGTACCGCCGCGCCCGTCGCCTCCCGCCGGGCATGCTCAGGTCAAGGGCCGCGGAGGGATGGGCGATGCAGAGCTACGACGATGACTGGACCGACAGCCAGCGCGCGTTGTACGACGAGTGCTACCAGGCCGGCAGCGATTGGGTCGACGACCCGGACACGTCGTCCGACGACGTGCAGCACGTGATCAACCTGGCCGAGGCGGACGATGACGCCTTCCAGGATGCCGAAATCGACTATCCGGCCCTGGTCGACGCGGTCACCCAGGCCAGCGGGGTCAGCGTCACCAGCGTGCCGGCCAGCCACGAGGACCCGGGCTTCCGCGGGTTCACCGACGGCGTCCGGGACGCCACCGCCGACGACACCTTCGGCCTTTAGGGCGTGAGCCCGCCCAGCGCGGGTGGGCGGCCTCCCGGTTCGCGCGCACTTCTGCCACCATTCGCAGAACAGCGCTGCGAGGGACGGGGGCACGGGTGCGGATCCTGCTGGTGGAGGACGACCGCCGGGTGGCCGCTGCGCTGTCCTCCGCCCTCACCCGCCGGGGGTACGAGGTCGAGCACGCCGCCACCGTCGCCGCCGCGCTCTCCGCCGCACCCTGTGACCTGGTGCTGCTTGACCTGACCCTGCCCGACGGGGACGGCACGGACCTGTGCCGGGAGCTGCGTCGGCGCAGCAGTCAGCTCGGCATCATCGCGGTGACCGCCCGGGGTGAGGAACGTGACCGGGTGCTGGGTCTGCGCCTGGGAGCGGACGACTACGTGGTCAAGCCGTTCTCGATGGTGGAGTTGCAGGCCCGGATCGAGGCGGTGTTGCGCCGTGCCGCGAACGCCGCGCCCGAGCGGCACCTCATCGAGGCCGGGCCGGTCCGCATCGACGTGGCCGCGCGGACGGTGACCGTCGACGGCCGTGCCGTCACGTTGACCCGCAAGGAGTTCGACGTGCTGCTCTCGCTGGCCCGCCAGCCCGGGGTGGCGGTGCCCCGCGATCGGATCCTGCTCGACGCCTGGGGCACCACCTGGGCCGACCGGCACACCGTCGAGGTGCACGTCGGGTCGCTGCGCGGCAAGCTCGGTGACGCCCGCCTGGTGGAGACCGTACGCGGCGTCGGCTACCGGCTGCGCGACGCGTGAGGAGCTGACGTGCGCCGTCGCCTGGTGATCAGCTATCTGCTGCTGATGGTCCTCGTCCTCATCGCGTTGGAGACCCCACTGGCCGCCACCATGGCCAGCCGTGAGACCGAACGGGTCCGCGCCGACCGGCTCGCCGACGCCACCCGGTTCGCCTCGCTGGCCGGCCCGGCGTTGCGTGACGGCGGGCCCGGCCCGATCGAGTCGGAGCTGACCAGCTACGACGACCTGTACGCGATCAGCGCCGCGATCGTCGACCGGGACCGGAACATCCCGGTCTCGTCGCCGAGGTGGCAGGCCAGCCCGGGGACCGCGACGGTGCTGGACGTCGCGCTGTCCGGGCAGCAGACCAGCGCCCCCGAGTCGGTCTGGCCCTGGACGACCGACCCGGTGGTGGTGGCGGTACCGATCAACGACGGGGGTGAGGTGCTCGGAGCGGTGGTGATCGTGACCCTGGCCGGCCCGATCCGCCGAGCCGTCGTCGCGTGGTGGCTGCTGCTCGCCCTGGCCGGTCTGCTCGCTGTGCTGGCCTGCGTGCTCACCGCGTTCGGGCTGGCCGGTTGGGTGCTGCGCCCGGTCACCGAACTGGACGCGGTCACCCACGAGATCGCCGAGGGCGACCGGGGCGCCCGGGTGCAGCACCGGCTGGGGCCGCCGGAGCTGCGCCGCCTCGCGGCCAGCTTCAACCACATGGCCGACGTGGTCTCCGACGTGATGGACCGGCAGCGTGCCTTCGTCGCGCACGCCAGCCACCAACTACGCAACCCGCTCACCGCGCTGCGGCTGCGGGTGGAGGAGTTGGGGCCCAGCCTCACCGACCCGGACGGTCGGTCCGAGCACCGGCTGGCCCTGGAGGAGACCGACCGGCTCGCGCTGGTGCTCGACGCGCTGCTCACCCTCGCTCGGGCCGAACGCGAGGAGAACGAGCGCGTCACCGTGGACGCCGCCGCGGTGGCCGCCTCCCGGGTGGCCGCGTGGGCGCCGCTGGCCCGGCACCGGTCGGTCGCGTTGCGGCTGGCCACGACCGACGCCCCGGCGTACGCCCAGACCGTGCCGACCGCCGTCGACCAGGCGCTGGACGCGCTCATCGACAACGCGGTGAAGTTCAGCGGGGCGGGCGGAGCGGTGACGGTGACGGTGGCCCGCCGCGACGGCGGGGTGGCGCTGGAGGTTCGCGACTCCGGCCCCGGCATGACCGAGAGTCAGCTCGGGCAGGCGACCGAGCGGTTCTGGCGGGCCCCGGACGTGCAGAACGTCGACGGCGCGGGGCTTGGTCTGACCATCGCGGCCGTGCTGGTGGACGCCTCGGACGGGCGACTCACCATGCGCCCGGGGGAGTCGCGGGGGCTGATCGCCGCACTGTGGTTCCCGACGCCGACCCTTCCGGTGGAGCCGGCGGTGGAGGAACCGGCCGCCGACCTGCGGCCCTCCCCTGCGCGGTGAGGCCCGGCCGTCACGGTTTGGTGGCGCGGTACCAGGACGCGGCGCCGGGGTGCAGCGACAGCGGCGCGGTGACGATCGCCGAGCGAGGGCTCATCCGTCCCGCCGCCGGATGGGCGGCGGCCAGCTCGGCCCGGCGGTCCATCAGCAGCCGGGTCACCTCACGGACCAACGGCTCCGGCAGGTTGGCCCGGACGATCAGGTAGTTCGGGTTGGCCACGGTGGTCACCGCGTCCACCCCGTACACCGAGCGGGGGATGTCCCGGGAGACGTAGACCTGGCCGTAGCGTGAGCGCAGCGGCTCGGTCCACTCGCTGAGGTCCACGATCCGGATGGCGCTGGCGTCGGCCAACTCCTGGATGCCCCGGACCGGCAGTCCACCGGAGAAGAAGAACGCGTCGATCCGCCCGGAGCGTAGCGCCGCCACCGAGTCGTCCAGTCCGAGCCGTTCCCGGTGCACCTCGTCACCACCGAGGCGGGCCACCTCCAGCAGCCGGGTCGCGGTGATCTCGGTGCCCGAGCCGGCCGCGCCGACGGAGACTCGCCGGCCGCGCAGGTCGGCGACCGTGCGGACCGGGCCGCCGCTCGTGGTGACCAGGTGCAGTTGGTCGTCGTACACCCGGGCGATGGCGTCGACAGCGGAGCTTCCCGCCGTGCTGGTGGGCAGCACGTCGGCCTGGGTGAAGCCCAATTCGGCCCCGCCGGAGCCGACGAGCTGGACGTTCTCCGCCGAGGCGGCGGTGATCACCACGCTGGCCCGTACGCCGGGGAGTTCCCGGTTGAGGATGGCCGCCAGGGACTGCCCGAACGCGTAGTAGACGGCGGTGGGGCTACCGGTGGCGATCCGGATCGACGTCGGCTCGGTCGGGGCGTCCCGGCAACTGGCGACGGCCAGGTTCGCGATCAGCAGCACCGCCGACAGGGTGGCCAGGCCGGCGCGGCGCGACGAGGTACGACTCACGCGGTGCACTGTGCGCCGTCGGGCGGGTGCGCGCAAGCTCGGGGTCGGCGGCGTGCCGGACGGTCGGAACCCGATCAGCAGGCCGCGCGACCCGCCGGCGCTACGCCCGCACCCCGCGCCGACGCCGGGGTCACCCCGCGCGCCGTCGCCGTCCCGGGTTCCGCCAACGGGCCGCGCGCCGGCTCCAACGCCGCACTGCGCAGGATCCGCTGCCGGTCCGGGCCGTCGGCCACGCTGACCAGGAAGCAACCGGTGCCGGGGCGGAGCCGGGCCGGCACGTCGAGCACGGCCGCACCCCGGATCAGCACCGCGGCCAGCTCCCGGTCGGTGAGCCGGACACCGAGGATGTGCCGGCGGACGTGCCGCCCGGCGGCCAGCAACGCCGAGCGCCAGGCTGCCTCCGCCAGGCGGGTCACCAACCGTCGGCGGGCCGGTGAGGCGCCGGGCAGCGGCCCGCCGAGCAGCTCGCGTCGCCCCTGCCACCAGCCCGCGTCCAACATCCGGGTGTACGCCCCCTGGTGCTCCCGGGGCACCCACAGCCGGTGCAGCTCGTAGCGGCGGCGCAGGCCGCCGACGGCCACCTCGTGGGTGACCGGGATGTCCAGCCGGTTGAGCAGTTGCCGCATCCGCTGCGCGGCGTCCTCCCGGTTGAACTCCACCCCGGCGGTGTGCTCGGCCCGGACCGCGCTGGGCCGGGCGGCGGTCGGTGGTGGCGTGCAACGCAGCAGGCAGGCAGCCTCGAACGCGTCGCCCAGTGTCAGCCAGCCCAGCGGGGATGGGGTGGTCGGGGTGTGGGGCCGGTCGAGCAGGGCGGGTTCGTGGGTCAACGGAGGCTCCCTTGTCGGAGTCTGGGTTGCCCTACCCTGGCCCCTGGCACGCCGTTACGGAACTCCTCCGGCCCAGCCTTGAGCAAATCTTGCGGCTGCGGTGCCGCTAAAGGTCGGTGACCACCAGATCCACCTGGCGCACCCGGCCCGCGGCGGTGGCCTGCTCCAGCACTGTGTGCTTCAACTCCCGCAGGGTGCCCACCAGCTCCGCAGCGGTGCGCGGCCGGGCGCCGGCGACGAGCAGGTCCCGGACCAGACGCCCCTTGGTCGCCTTGTTGAAGTGGCTGACCACCGAGCGGACCGGCACGCCGTCGACCTCCCGCTCGTGCAGAACCCGCACGGTGACAGTGCGCTCGGCCAGCTCACCGCGCGGCGTCCAGGTGGCGGCGTACGCGCCGGAGCGCAGGTCCAGCACCGGGCCGCGCCCGGCGGCGCCGTCCACCGCCGGCGTCAGCTCCCTGCGCCAGTACGTCGACAGCGCCCCGACGTCGGGCAGGCGGGCGCCGATCGGGCAGCGGTACGGCGGGATCCGGTCGGCCAGTCGAACCGCGCCCCACAACCCGGAGCTGATCAGGATCGACCGGCGGGCCGCCCGTTGCGCCGTGGCCGGCAACGAGGCCAGGTCCAACGCCTCGTAGAGCACCCCGGTGTAGAGCCGCTCGGCCGGCGCGGTGGCCGCTTCCCGCAGTCGGGCGTTGCGCCGCAGCTCGCCCCGCTGGCCCTCGCTGAGGCCGAGCGCCGCCCGTGCGGCCTCCTCGTCCGGCCCGGCGCTGAGCGCCACCAGGGCGTCCAGCACCCGCTCGCGGGCCGGGTTCAGCTCGGGCAGCGAGAGCCGGTCCGGGGCCCAGCGCCGTCCGGTGCCGGCGTCGGCCTTCCCCTCCGAGGGCGGCAACAGGATGAGCATGGGTCTCCTCGACGGGCGAACGGCGGCGCCCCACGCGCCGGCCCGGCCAGCGTACGACCAGCCCCTACCGCCAGGGCCGCACCGGGGTGTCGGGGTGGTACACGCGATAGCCGCCGACCTCCCGCACCGGCGCGGCGTCGGCCCGGTCGGCGAGCAACCGGCGCAACCGCCGGTCCATCGGCGAGTCGACTTCCACCACGTAACCCGGCCGCTCGGCCCGCCCCACCTGCCGCCAGTACGGCCGGTATCGGTTCTGCCCCGGCGACAGGTTTCCGTCGAGCACCCCGCAGACCACCGACTCATCCGTGTTGAAGATCAACCGGTTGCAGGTCCAGTAGTCCCCGTACACCTCGTGGGGTCCGTCGGCGCGCAGCGCGGCGGCCAACTCCCGGGCCTGGCGCTCCTCGGTCCGCGACGCCGCGGTGCCGGTGGCCGCGAACAGCACGGTGGTCACCAGGGTGGTCACGGTCAGCGCGGCCAGCACGGCGGCGGACAGCGCGCCGGTGAACCGCCCCAGCACGCTGCTGGTGCCCCGCCAGGCGGTCAGCGCCGCCACCCAGAGCGGCCAGAGCACCGCCGGCAGCGACAGTTGCAGCAGTGACAGGTACCGGGCGTTGTCGAGCGGGCTGGTCGCGGCGAGCGGACTGCGCACGTACGACAGCAGTGTCAACGCCGCGCCGGCGATCAGCGCGAGCTGCACGACCGGCCCGACCCGTTCCCCGCGTAGCCCTCCGGCCCCGCGTCCGACCCGCTCCCCACGCGGCGCTCCGGCGGCGCGACGGTACGCGAGCACCGCGAGTGCCGCGCCGGCCAGCAGCAGCACCGGGTACAGCACGCCGAACCACTGTTGCCAGCTTCCGCAGCCGTCCACCGGGCAGAGCCCGTGCGCCAGCGGCACCCCCTCCAGTAGGCCGCCCCGGACCCGGTCGGACAACGGCGGCTGCGGCCCGGCCTTGGTGCTGACCTCCCGGAACACCGACAGCGAGTCCTCACCGGGCCCGGCCCGCAGGTTGTCCACGATCATCGGGGCCACGCCGACGACCACCCCCGCCACCAGCAGCAGACCGGACCAGCCGAGCAGCTCCCGCCGTACCGCCCAGACCAGGGCCAACCCGGTCACCGCGAGGTACGGCAGGATCAGCCAGTCCGACCAGACGGCCAGTCCGACGAGCAGCCCGAACAGGCCGATCGCGAGCCGTCGGCGGTGGACCGTGCCGGCCGCCAACCCCACGGTGATCAGCAGCATCAGCAGCACCGCCGGCTTCACCTCCGGCCGCCCACCGACGACGGTGAGCTGGTCGCGCACCACCCGCTCCGGCCCGAGCGCGAGCAGACCCACCACGAAGGCGGCGAACCACGGGGTGCCGAGCCGGCGGGTCAACCGGTGGATCAGGTAGAGGAAGATCGCGTACAGCGCGAGCATCGGCAGGCGCAGCACCGGCCAGCTCGGCCCGGCCACCGCCACCAGGGGGGCGGCCAGGTACGACTCCAACATCCCCATGTAGTGCTGGCCGTAGAGGAAGACCGGGCGTTCCCGGCCCTGCCCGATGTGCAGCGCGGCGAGGCCGAAGGTCGCCTCGTCGCTGTTCGACACCGGCACCGTGAACAGCGTCAGGACCAGCCGGTAGACGACACCGGTGAGCCCGAACAGCAGCGCGACGAGCGCCGGCCGATCGAGTCGCGGGCGCCATCGCCCACGGTGCTGCTTTGGATGCGACACGACCAGCGCCCCCGTCGTCGTCCCGACCGGAGTGTTTCACGTTCGGCCGGGTCGCCGAGGTGGATCGGCGCAGCCGGGGTGGGGCCGGATCGGCTCCGTGGCGGCCGGGCGGAGCGGCGCGGCCGGGGTCGGCTCGCGTGGCCGTGACTGTCGACGTGTGGCAGGGTTGGCGGGTGCCACCCACTCCCGCCGGCCAACTGGCCGTTCCGAACCTGCACCGGGCTGCGCGCATCGAGGACGCCGTGCACCAGCTCGTCGAGCGCCGGCTGCGGCGCACCGGCTGGCGGGTCAACATCGTCGCGTACACCGGCTACGGCGCGCCAGGTTGGGTGCGGGTGATGTGTCGGGTGCTGCTGGGCCGTCCGGACACCCGCCAGCGGGGTCGGCTGGACAAGGTCCGCGGCTGGCGCAGCTTCACGACGCTGCCCAACAAGCACGTCACGGTGACCATCGAGGCCGGCGGGGTGCGCCACGAGACGCAGGCCGACCGCAGCGGCTTCGTCGACACCCTGGTCGAGGCGGACCTCCCGCCCGGTTGGGGTACGGTCCGGCTCAGTGTCCCGGACGCCGAGCCGGTCGACGCCCCGGTGCGCATCCTCGACCCGGAGGTCAAGTTCGGCATCATCTCCGACATCGACGACACGGTGATGGTGACCGCGCTGCCCCGGCCGCTTCTCGCCGCATGGAACACGTTCGTGCTCGACGAGCACGCCCGCAACGCCGTTCCCGGTATGGCGGTGCTCTACGAGCGGCTCGTCACCGCGCACCCCGGCGCCCCGGTCTTCTACCTCTCCACGGGCGCCTGGAACGTGGCACCGACGCTGACCCGGTTTCTGTCCCGGCACCTCTACCCGGCCGGGCCGTTGCTGTTGACCGACTGGGGTCCGACCGCCGACCGGTGGTTCCGCAGCGGGCGGGAGCACAAGCGGGTCACCCTGGCCCGGATGGCCAAGGAGTTTCCCGACGTGAAGTGGCTGCTGGTCGGCGACGACGGGCAGCACGACCAGGAGATCTACCGCGAATTCGCCGCCGCCCACCCGCAGAACGTGGCCGGGGTGGCGATCCGTCGGCTCTCGCCCACGCAGTCGGTGCTGGCCGGCAGCCTGCCCGCCCCGGCGGGCTCGTCGTCGGCGGGACCGGTGGGGCAGAAGTGGCTGTCCGCCCCGGACGGCGCCGGCCTGTGGCAGCTGCTGCGCGACGCCGGCCTGGTCTGATCCGCCGCCGACGGCGCCGGCCGCGCCTCGCGCCAAGACCGGCCTGTGGGCGTCCCGTCCCGGACGGTTAGTGGCTGACCTCGCAGAGTGAAATCTGTGAAGGATACTTGCGTGGCAGTCCTGCAGCACTGAACATATTTTCGTGCGTAGAGACTTTCATCGATCCCTTCCCGGGCTGGCGCTGGTAGCGGCGCTGACGCTCGGCGCGGCCCTCCCCATGGCCACCCCTCCCTCCGCAACCACGCCGCCGGGCACCGTGCCGGTGGCCGCCCAGGCAGCCTGCGTGACAGATCCGGCCACCCCGAAACGGCAGTTCCGGGGCATGTGGATCGCCAGCGTGGCCAACATCGACTGGCCCAGCCGCACCGGGCTCACCGCCGCCGCCCAACAGGCGGAGTACCGGGGTTGGCTCGACCTGGCCAAGCAGCGCCGGATGAACGCCGTCGTCGTGCAGGTCCGTCCCGCCGCCGACGCCTTCTGGCCGTCGACGTACGAGCCGTGGTCGCAGTGGCTCACCGGAACCCAGGGAGGCAATCCCGGTTACGACCCGATGGCCTTCATGGTGGCCGAGGCGCACGCCCGCAACCTGGAGTTCCACGCTTGGTTCAACCCGTACCGGGTCGCGACCCACACCGACCTCACCAAGCTGGCCGCCAGCCACCCGGCCCGCAAGAACCCGGGCTGGGCGGTCGCCTACAACGGCCAGCTCTACTACAACCCCGGCATCCCCGCCGTCCGGGCCTTCGTGCAGACCGCGATGATGGACGCGGTCAGCCGCTACGACATCGACGCGGTGCACTGGGACGACTACTTCTACCCGTACCCGGGCAGCGGTGGGGGCTTCCCCGACCAGGCCACGTACGCCCAGTACGGCGCCGGCTTCAGCACCATCGCCGACTGGCGGCGCAACAACGTCAACCTGCTGGTGCAGGAGATGAGTGCCAAGATTCGGGCGGCGAAGCCGTGGGTGAAGCTCGGCGTGAGCCCGTTCGGCATCTGGCGCAACGCCGGCACCGACCCGCTCGGCTCGCGCACCACCGGCCTCCAGTCGTACGACGCGATCTACGCCGACACCCGACGTTGGGTGAAGCAGGGTTGGATCGACTACATCGCCCCGCAGATCTACTGGCAGATCGGCCACCCCGCGGCCGACTACGCGGAATTGGTCCGCTGGTGGTCGGAGACCGTCAACGGCACCACCGTGCAGTTGCTCGTCGGGCAGGCCACCTACCGCGCCGGGGCCTCCGGGCAGGATGCCGCGTGGCAGGACCCGGCCGAACTCACCGACCACCTGACCCTCAACCGCGCCTACCCCCGGATCCTCGGTGACATCCACTTCAGCGCCAAGGACGTACGCGCCGACCGCATCGGTGCCGTCTCCCGGGTGACGACCGACCACTACCGCCGGCCCGCCCTGGCACCGGCCGGGGTGGGCGGTGCCGCGCCCGCCGCGCCGAACCTCACCTCGGCGGTACGCGGCACCGGCGGCGTGACGCTGAACTGGCAGCGTGGCGCCGCCGGCAGCACGGCCTCGTACGCCGTGTACCGACTGCCCGGCGACGGCTCGGTCGACCCCTGCGACCTGGCCGATGCCCGCAACCTGCTCGGCACGGTGCGTGCCTCGGGCAGCACCGGGACGTTCACCGACGCCACCGCCGCGGCCGGCTCGACCTACCGGTACCTGGTGACCGCCCTGGACCGGCTGCACCACGAGAGCCCGGCCAGCAACGCGCGGGTGGTCACCGGCACCGGCGGCACGTTCAGCGTGATCGTGGACAACACCACCACTGGTGGCTTCACCGCCGCCGCTACCTGGGGCACCTCGTCGTACCTCACCGCGCGGTACGGCACGAACTACCGGTTCGCCGAGCCGCAGGCGGTCAGTGACCCGGCCTGGTTCAGCGCCACGCTGCCCGCCGCCGGCTCGTACCGGGTCGAGGTCTGGTACCCGGCCGACCCCGGCTACAACAGCGCCACGCCGCACCTGGTGGCCACCGCGAACGGAACCGTGACGGCCTCCGTCGACCAGCGCAGCGGCGGCGGCCAGTGGCGGGTGCTGGGCACCTACGACTTCGCTGCGGGGACGCGCCAGGTCGTCGGGGTCAGCCGCTGGACCAGCACCCAGGGGTACGTCGTAGCCGACGCCGTCCGGCTCACCCGGCTCTGAGCCGCGTCTGTTCCCCCGGAGCGTCTCGACGCTTCGGGGGAACGGTCCCGCTCACCCGTCAGCCCTGGCGGAGCCAGACGGCACCGAGCGGCGGGACCTGGAGGGCCGCCGAGGCGACCATTCCGTGCCACGGCACGTTCTCGGCCCGTACCTCGCCCAGGTTGCCCACCCCCGACCCGCCGTAGTGGTGCGCGTCGGTGTTGAGCACCTCCTGCCAGGTGCCGCCGGCCGGCAGGCCGATCCGGTAGTCGTGCAGCGGCGACGCGGAGAAGTTCGCCACGCACACCAGCGTCGAGCCGTCCGGGGCGATCCGGACGAACGACACTGTGTTGTTGGCGACGTCGTCGCCGGCGATCCAGCGGAACCCGGCCGGCTCGGTGTCCTGTGCCCAGAGCGCCGGGGTGTCCCGGTAGACCCGGTTGAGGTCACCGACGAGTCGTTGCACACCCGCGCGGGCCGGGTCGTGCAGCAGGTACCAGTCGAGGCCGCGCTCCTCGCTCCACTCCCGGTCGTCGGCCATTTCGGAGCCCATGAACAGCAGTTGCTTGCCGGGGTGCGCCCACATGTACGCCAGCAGTGCCCGGACGTTCGCCAGCCGCTGCCAGGTGTCGCCGGGCATCTTGCCGGCCAGTGAGCCCTTGCCGTGCACCACCTCGTCGTGGCTGATCGGCAGCACGTAGTTCTCGCTCCAGGCGTACGCCAGGGAGAAGGTGAGCTGGTGGTGGTGGTGCTGGCGGTAGATCGGGTCCTTCGAGGTGTAGAGCAGCGTGTCGTGCATCCAGCCCATGTTCCACTTGAACCCGAAGCCCAGCCCGCCGTCGGCGGTGGGGCGGGTGACGCCCGGCCAGGCGGTCGACTCCTCGGCGATCATGACGACGCCGGCGTGGTGCTTGTAGACGGTCGCGTTCACCTCCTGCATGAGCGCGATGGCCTCCAGGTTCTCCCGGCCGCCGTACTTGTTCGGGGCCCACTCGCCGTGGTTGCGGGAGTAGTCCAGGTAGAGCATCGAGGCGACGGCGTCGACCCGCAGCCCGTCGACGTGGAACTGGTCGCACCAGTAGAGCGCGTTGGCGACCAGGAAGTTGCGCACCTCGTTGCGGCCGAAGTCGAAGACGTACGTGCCCCAGTCGGGGTGCTCGCCGCGCCGCGGGTCGGGGTGCTCGTAGAGCGGGGTGCCGTCGAAGCGGGCCAGCGCCCACTCGTCCTTCGGGAAGTGCGCGGGCACCCAGTCCAGGAGTACGCCGATGCCGGCGGCGTGCAGCCGGTCGACGAGGTGGCGGAACTCGTCCGGGTTGCCGAATCGGGAGGTCGGCGCGTAGTAGCCGGTCACCTGGTAGCCCCAGGAGCCGCCGAACGGGTGCTCCATCACCGGCAGGAACTCCACGTGCGTGAAGCCCAGCTCGGTGACGTACGCGGTGAGTTGTTCGGCCAGTTCGCGGTAGCTCAGGCCGGGCCGCCACGAGCCGAGGTGTACCTCGTAGACGCTCATCGGTTCCTGGTGCGGCTGCCGTTCGGCCCGCCGGGCCAGCCAGTCCGCGTCGTCCCACCGGTACGTCGAGTGGTGCACCACCGAGGCGGTGGCCGGCGGCACCTCGGCGTACGCCGCGAGGGGGTCGGCCTTGTCCCGCCACTGCCCGTCGGCACCCAGCACCCGGTACTTGTAGCGGGCTCCGGCCCGGGCGTTGGGGACGAACAGCTCCCACACCCCGCTGGAGCCGAGCGACCGCATCGGCCAGCCGTCGTCGGCGCCCCAGCCGGTGAAGTCGCCAACCACCCGGACGCCCTGGGCGTTGGGCGCCCAGACGCTGAACGCCACGCCCTCGTCGAAGACCCGTGCGCCGAGCGCTTCCCACAGTCGCTCGTGCCGGCCCTCGCGGATCAGGTGCAGGTCCAGCTCACCGAGGGTCGGCGGGTAGCGGTACGGGTCGTCGTGCGCGGTGCCGTCGACCTCCACTCGGTAGTCGAGCACGACGCCGTCGACCTGCGCCTCGAAGACACCCACGTCGTGCACCTGCTTCATCGGGTACCGCTCGTCGCCGACGAGCAGCGCGACGTCGCCGGCGCCCCGGCGCATCGTGCGGATCGTGGTGGAGGAGTCGGCGGGGTGCGGGCCGAGCAGCGCGTGCGGGTCGTGCGTCGCGCCGGAGATCAGCTGGTCCATCGGTCGTCCTTCGGGGCGGGAGCGGTCGGCGCGGAACGGGACGAGCGGGCGGCGGCCGAACGGGCGGCGGACAGCCGGGACGCCACCGTGGCCGGGGTCGTGGTGGCCGGAGTCGTCGTGGCCGGGGTCGTCGGCGCGGTGCCGCCGGAGAGGTCGTCCGGCACCTCGGCGACGGTGAGGTCGGCCGGCTCGGCGCCCGCCGGCTGCGGCTGGGTCGGCGGGGTTGGGCGACGCACTGTCAACACGTGCGCGGGTTGCAGGTACGGGTCGAGCCGTACCGCGTTGCGCTGACCCCAGTCGTAGCTGGTGCCGGTCAGCTCGTCGTGCACCGTGAACCGTTCGTGCCAGTCGAAGCCGAGCTCCGGCATGTCGAGGGTGGTGTTGCCCCACTGCACGGTGCGCGGGTCGAACGAGCAGATCACGATGACCGTGTTGCCGGTCTCCGGGTCGTGCTTGGACCAGCAGAGCAACGCCGGGTTGTCGATCTCGTGGAAGCGCAGGTTGCGGAGCTGGTGCAGGGCAGGGTTGTCCCGGCGTACCCGGTTGAGGGTGGTCAGGAACGGTGCCAGCGAACGGCCCTGAGCCTCCGCGGCGGCCCAGTCCCGGGGTCGCAGCTCGTACTTCTCGTTGTCCAGGTACTCCTCGGCGCCCGGCCGGGCCACGTGCTCGAACAGCTCGAAACCGGCGTACAGACCCCAGGAGGGCGAGAGCAGCGCGGCCAGCACCGCCCGGATCTTGAACATCGGCGGGCCGCCGTGCTGCAACGACTCGTGCAGGATGTCCGGGGTGTTGGGCCAGAAGTTCGGCCGCATGTAGTCGGCCGCCTCGATCAGCTCCTCGCAGTACGCCCGCATCTCGGCCGCCGTCGTGCGCCAGGTGAAATAGGTGTACGACTGCGTGAAGCCGATCTTGCCGAGGCCGTGCATGATCGCCGGCCGGGTGAATGCCTCGGCCAGGAACAGCACGTCCGGATCGACCGCCTTCACCTCGGCGATCAGCCAGTGCCAGAAGTCGAACGGCTTGGTGTGCGGGTTGTCCACCCGGAAGATCCGGATGCCCTCGCCGACCCAGTGCAGCACCACCCGCAGCACCTCGGCCCGGATGCCCTCCGGGTCGTTGTCGAAGTTGACCGGGTAGATGTCCTGGTACTTCTTCGGCGGGTTCTCCGCGTACGCGATGCTGCCGTCGGCCCGGGTGGTGAACCACTCCGGGTGCTCGGTGACCCACGGGTGGTCCGGCGCGCACTGCAACGCCAGGTCCATCGCCACTTCCAGGCCCTGTGCCGCCGCCGCCTGGATGAAGGCCCGGAAGTCCGCCGGCGTACCCAGATCGGGGTGGATCGTGTCGTGGCCGCCCTCGGCGGCGCCGATCGCCCACGGCGAGCCCACGTCGGTCGGCCCGGCGGTGAGCGCGTTGTTCGGGCCCTTGCGGTTGACCCGGCCGATCGGGTGGATCGGCGGCAGGTAGAGCACGTCGAAGCCCATCGCGGCCACCCCCGGCAGCCGCTCGGTGGCGGTCGCGAAGGTGCCGGACCGCCCGCCTACCGCCCCTTCGGAGCGGGGGAAGAACTCGTACCAGGCCGAGTAGAGCGCCCGCTTGCGGTCAACCCAGATCGTGTACGTGTCACCGGCGGTGACCAGCTCCCGGACCGGGTGCTCCCAGAGCAGGTCGGCCAGCGCCAGCGCCGGGTCGACCCGCTGCGCCAGCGGCAGGTCGGTGTCGACCAGCGCGGTGAGCGCGTCGGCGACCCGGGGCCGGTCGGCGGTCGGCACGAGGCCCCGGGCGGCGGCGAGCACCCGCGTACCCTCGGCCAGGTCGTTGGCCAGGTCCTCCGGCCCCTGCCCGGCGGCGATCTTCTTGGTCACCGCGTTCTGCCAGGTCAGGTACGGGTCCTGGAACGCCTCCACGGAGAAGGTCCACGAGCCGACGGCGTCCGGCGTGATGGTGGCGTGCCAGCCGTCCTGGCCGGGCTCGCCGGGGCGCATCCGGGTGAACGGCCGGCTCGCGCCGTCCGGACCAGCCCACACCACGTTGCAGCCCAGCGCGTCGTGCCCCTCCCGGTAGGCGCGCGCCGACACCGGAACCGGTTCGTCGACCACCGCCTTGGCCGGGTATCGCCCGCACGAGACGACGGGGGAGACGTCTTCGATCGGGAACCGTCCAGTCACCCCGCAAACCTACTGCGCGAGATCCGTTCGCGCGCGGCCAAGCCCCGGACGCTGGCGGGTACGGGAAACTGGGCGGCGCGAAGCGGTCACGGTGGCCGACCCGCAGGCCGCAAGATCGCGCAACATCCTGGTTGTAGTGGTATCAGTGCGCCGGCGATGCCACTACATCCTGGTTCGAGCGTGACCTTGACGCCCCGCTCATCCAAGATCCAGAGAGCCCGCTTGATCGGGTTGTCGGACGAGTTGTACTGGCGGGCGAGTTCAGCGATGGTCGGCAACTTGTACGACACCTTCCGGTGTTGGCGGGGGCACATCACCGAGCCGAGGGTGACGTAGCCTCCGGCCATGATCGAACGGGTGAGAGTCGCGGTTGTCGGGGTCGGGAACAACACGTCGGCACTGGTGCAGGGGCTCGCTCTCTACCGCCAGAGCGGCAGCCTGGTCGGGATCCGCCGGCCGATGATCCACGGGCTCGGGGTGGGGGACATCGACGTCGTGGCGGCCTTCGCGACCTCCGAGGAGAAGATCGGTCGGGACCTGACCGAGGCGATCTTCCTGGCGCCCAACAACTTCCCCCGGCTGGACTGCGACCTGCCCAGAGCGGGTGTGCCGGTCACGAAGGGCCTCGTCGACGCGGGCGAGGTGCAGCGGGTGGCGACGGCGCTGGTCGGTGCGGAGGTGCTGCTCTACTCGGCGCCGAGTGGCCGGCCGGAGATCGCCCAGGCGTACGCCGCGGCAGCTCACACGGCCGGTGTCGCCTTCATCAACACCACCTCCGACCCGGTCGCCCGCGATCCGCGGCTGCTGGACAGCTTCGAAGCTGCCGGTCTGCCGCTGCTCGGCGACGACCTGGCCAGCCAGTTCGGCACCTCGGTGCTGCACAACGCGCTGCTGCGGCTGCTGAAGGAGCGGGGCCTCACCCTGGTCAGCTCCTACCAGGTCAATCTCGGCGGCACCGAGGACTTCCGCAACCTGGTCGAGAACCCCAACACCAAGAAGCAGTCCAAACTCAACGCCTTGTCGGGGGCTGACAGCGTCGAGGTGGCTCCGCTCGGCTACCTGCCGCACCTCGCGTCGCAGAAGGTGGCTCACCTCAACCTTGAGGCGCAGGGTTGGGGTGAGACGGCGGTGAGCCTCGACGTGAAGCTGAAGGTGCACGATCCGAGCGGTGCTGCCGGCGTCAACATCGACCTCATTCGCATCGCGGCCAGCGCGCTACGGAACGGACGTGGTGGTCATTGCGCCGACGCGACGTCGTTGCTGAAATCTCCGCCTGGAACGGCGATCTGAGCGGTCGCCCTCGTACCGCGTCAGGGGGACCGCGGGGCGAGGCGTCGACCGTACGAGTGAGGGCTGCCCGGCCGGGGTGTCCGGGGAGGGCGACGGTGAGTGAATGGGCGAATGGCAGTCCTCGCTATCGTCGTCGGCGGTGGCATCGGTGCCACCCTGCGTTACCTGCTGGGGCTGGGCCTCGCGCCGTCCACGCCACCTGATTTCCCCTGGGTCACCTTCATGATCAACATGGTGGGTGCCTTCGCTCTCGGCGCGGTGATGACGCTGCTCGCGGCACACCGGCTGCCCGGCCCGTGGGGCAAGCCGTTCCTCTCGACCGGGCTCATCGGCGGGTTCACGACCTGGTCGCACTTCATCGTCGAGAGCGATCAGCTGATCGGGGCGCGACGCAGCGGAGTGGGCATCATCTACCTCGTCCTGTCCATCATCGTCGGAGTGATCGCGGCGGCGCTCGGGGCCCGCCTCGCGGAACTGCGGGTGGGGCGTCCGGCGGGACGGAGCGCCTGATGTGGGTGGGAATCGGGGTGTTCCTGGCCGGCGGGCTCGGGGCACTGAGCCGCGCCGGGGTCGACGCGCTGGTGAAGCCATGGTGGAGCCGGCGGGTCACCGGCTCCAGCAAGGCCTTCCCGGCGAGCACCTTCCTGATCAATGTCTCCGGTGCCTTCGTGCTCGGCATCGTCACCGGCTACGCGGTAAAACACACCGCCGGAGGCGCGCAGGACTTCAACGCGATCGTCGGCGTCGGCTTCCTGGGCGCCTACACCACCTTCTCCACAGAGGAATGGCACACCCTGGGACTGCTGCGCAAGAACGCCTCTGTCGAGGCCTTCAACATGCTCGGCAGCCTCTGCGCCAGCCTCGTACTGGCGGCGCTCGGCCTGTGGATCGGCAGCCTGCTCTAGCCCGCGCCAACCTGACCACCGCAGCGCGCCCGGTCGATGGACGACACCGACGCGTCGTCAGTTGCCGATCTTGTCCAGGTCGACGAGGTCCTCGTCGGAGAGCGACAGGCCCGCGCCGGCGACGTTCTCGCGCAGGTGCGCGACTGTCGACGTACCCGGAATGAGCAGGATGTTTGGCGAGCGCCGCAGCAGCCAGGCCAGGGCGACCGACATCGCCGTGGTGGCCAACCTGGCCGCCACGGCGGACAGGGCCGCGGACTGTAGCGGGCTGAAGCCGCCGAGCGGGAAGTAGGGCACATAGGCGACGCCCTGTTCGGCGAGCGTGTCGATCAGCTCGTCGTCTTGGCGGAAGGCCAGGTTGTACATGTTCTGCACGCACACGATCGGCGCGATCGCCTGCGCCTCGGCGACCTGCTGCGCCGTCGCGGTGCTCACACCCAGGTGCCGGATCAGGCCCTGCCGCTGAAGGTCGACGAGCGTCTCGAACGGTTCGGCGAGCGAGCCGGGTTGCGGGCCCTCGGCGTTACCGAGCCGTAGGTTGACCAGGTCGAGCACCTCGACACCGAGGTTCTCCAGGTTCTCGTGGACTGCCCGGCGGAGGTCGTCGGGATTCCGGGCGGGGGGCCAACCGCCCTGCTGGTCGCGGGTGGCGCCGACCTTGGTGACGACGTGCAGCGATTCGGGGTACGGGTGCAGAGCCTCCCAGATCAGCTTGTTGGTGATGTGCGGCCCGTAGGCGTCGCTGGTGTCGATGTGGGTGATGCCGAGCTCGACGACCTCGCGCAGGACGGCGAGCGCGCCGTCGGGGTCGGCGGGCGGCCCCATGACCCAGGGGCCGGCGAGTTGCATGGCGCCGTAGCCGAAGCGGGTGACGCTCAGGTCGCCCAGCATCCAGGTGCCCCCGGGAAGGGAAGGGTTGCCGCCGGAAAAGGTGCGGGCGTCGTCGGGAAGGGAGGTGGAGCGCATGGTCAGACCTCGGATTTCAGGTGGAGTGCGGCGCGATCGGCACCCCTCAGGTGCCTGCTTCACTATGGTCAGGTAACTTCCTGACAGGAAGTAGGCACTTTCAAGTGCGTAACACACCGACCGGTGGGAGCGGCGCGGATGGTGACGACGACGGCGGCCCAACAGAGAGCACAGACCAAGGCGGAGTACGACACCTTCCTGGCCGGGTGCCCCAGCCGCAAACTGCTCGACCGGATCTCCGACAAGTGGGTCACGTTGATCCTGGCCGCGCTGGGCAGCGACGGCTCCCACCGGTTCGGCGCTGACTGCGCCGGCGAACCCCGCCCGCTGCGCTACTCCGAGCTGTCGCGCCTACTGGCCGGCGTCAGCCAGAAGATGCTCACCCAGACGCTGCGCGCCCTGGAACGCGACGGCCTGATCACCCGCACGGCGACACCGACCGTGCCCGTCACTGTCACCTACGAGCTGACCGCTCTCGGCCTCTCGCTGCACCAGATGATGCGCGGCCTCAAGGGCTGGGCCGAGACGCACATGGACGAGGTGCTCGGCAACCGCGCGACGTACGACACCCGCGCCTCGGCAGATTGACAGGGCGGGTCAGCCCGCCGCGCGGACCGAGCGGTACACGTCCAGGGTCTGCCGGGCGATGGCGTCCCAGGAGAAGTGCTCCACCGCGCGACGCCGGCCGGCCAGGCCGAACCGCTCGGTGCGCGCCGGGTCGGCGAGCAGCGTGTTGATCGCGGCCGCCAGGTCGGCCACGAAGCGGTCCGGGTCCAGTGGGGTGCCGGAGCCGTCGGTGGCCTGCTCGATGGGCACCAGCAGACCGGTCTCGCCGTTGGCCACCACCTCGGGGATGCCGCCGGTGGCGGTCGCCACCACGGCCGTCTCGCAGGCCATCGCCTCCAGGTTGACGATGCCCATCGGCTCGTAGACCGACGGGCAGGCGAAGACCGTGGCGTGCGTGAGCACCTGGATCACCTCCGCCTTGGGCAGCATCTCGGCCACCCAGACCACGCCGGAGCGGTTGGCCCGCAGCTCGGCGACCAACTCCTCCACCTCGGCGGCGATCTCGGCGGTGTCCGGCGCGCCGGCGAGCAGGACGAGCTGCGTGTCCGCCGGCAACTCCCGGGCGGCCCGCAGCAGGTACGGGAGCCCCTTCTGCCGGGTGATCCTGCCCACGTAGACCACGCTGGGGCGGGAGGGGTCGACGCCGAGCCGGTCGAGCACGTCGGTGCCCTGATCCGGGGCGTACTGGATGGTGTCGATGCCGTTGTAGACCACCCGGACCCGGTCGGGGTCGATCTGCGGGTACGCGGTGAGCACGTCGTTGCGCATCCCGCCGCTGACCGCGATCACCGCGTCGGCGGCCTCCATCGCGGTGCGCTCGATCCAGGAGGAGAGCGCGTAACCGCCGCCGAGCTGTTCGGCCTTCCACGGCCGCAGCGGCTCCAGGCTGTGCGCGGTCACCACGTGCGGCACCCCGTGCAGCAGCTTCGCGGTGTGGCCGGCCAGGTTCGCGTACCAGGTGTGGCTGTGCACCACGTCGGTGCCGGCCGCGCCGGCGGCCATCTCCAGGTCCACGCCCATCGTGCGCAGCGCGGCGTTCGCGCCGGTCAGGCCCGGCGGTTCGGCGTACGCGGTGACCCCCGGCTCGGTGCGCGGCAGGCCGAAGCAGTGCACCCGTACGTCGGCGAGGCGGCGCAACTCCCGAGCCAGGTACTCGACGTGCACGCCCGCGCCGCCGTAGACCTCCGGTGGGTACTCGCGGGTGAGCAGATCGACGCGCAGCGGGGTGGGTGCGTTCATGACCCCGCACCCTAGTGCAGAAGACTCCCCGTACGAGTGGTGAAGTGGGACGCGGGTGGATAGCGTCGGGGCATGGCTGCCAAGGTGCTCGCGATCGTCCTGGCGGGTGGGGAGGGCAAGCGCCTGATGCCACTCACCACGGATCGGGCCAAGCCGGCCGTCCCGTTCGGCGGGATGTACCGCATGGTCGACTTCGTCCTCTCCAACCTGGCCAACGCCGGCTATCTCAAGATCGTCGTGCTGACCCAGTACAAGTCCCACTCCCTCGACCGACACATCACCAAGACCTGGCGGATGTCCACGCTGCTCGGCAACTACGTCACCCCGGTGCCCGCGCAGCAGCGTCGTGGCCCGTGGTGGTTCGCCGGCTCGGCCGACGCCATCTACCAGAGCTTCAACCTGATAAACGACGAGCAGCCCGACTACGTGATCGTCTTCGGCGCCGACCACATCTACCGGATGGACCCGCGGCAGATGGTCGAGGACCACATCGCCTCCGGCGCGGCGGTGACCGTCGCCGGCATCCGCCAGCCGCTGTCGACCGCCGACCAGTTCGGCGTCATCGAGGTCGGCGAGGACGGCAAGCGGATCCGGGCGTTCCGCGAGAAGCCCACCGACGCGGTCGGTCTGCCCGACGCACCGGACGAGATCTACGCCTCGATGGGCAACTACGTCTTCACCACCCGGGCGCTCTGCGAGGCGGTCGAGCGCGACGCCGAAGACAAGTCCAGCAAGCACGACATGGGCGGCAGCATCATCCCGATGCTCGTCGAACGCGGCGAGGCCAACGTCTACGACTTCCGCGACAACGAGGTGCCGGGCAGCACCGACCGTGATCGCGGCTACTGGCGGGACGTGGGGACGCTCGACTCGTTCTACGACGCGCACATGGATCTGATCAACGTGCACCCCGTCTTCAACATGTACAACTTCGACTGGCCGATCTACACCGAGCAACCGCCGTGGCCGCCGGCGAAGTTCGTCCACCAGTGGGGTGAGCGGGTCGGCCGCGCGGTCGGCTCGATGGTCTCCCCGGGTGTGGTGATCTCCGGCTCGCTGGTGGAGAACTCGATCGTCTCGCCGAAGGTGCGGGTGCACTCCTGGGCGCACGTCGAGGGCTCGGTGCTCATGGAGGGTGTGGAGATCGGCCGGCACGCCGTGGTCCGGCGGGCCATCCTGGACAAGAACGTGTTCGTCCCGGAGGGCGTCGAGATCGGCGTCGACCTGGAGAAGGACCGGCAGCGCTACACCGTTTCCGACAACGGCATCGTGGTCATCGGCAAGGGCCAGAAGGTCGTGCCGTGACCGACAGGCACTCCCCGAGGAGGATCCCGCAGTGACCCACCCCCGTGCCGGCCAGCCCGCCGAGCCCGCCGACCTGGTCGACGTGCCGCGCCTGGTGACCGCCTACTACGCCGAGCATCCGGATCCCGCGGACCCGGCCCAGCAGGTCTCCTTCGGCACCTCCGGCCACCGCGGCTCCAGCCTGCGCAACGCGTTCAACTCCGACCACATCCTCGCGGTCACCCAGGCGCTCTGCGACTACCGGCGCGAGCAGGGGCTGGACGGGCCGCTCTTCCTCGCCCGGGACACCCACGCGCTCTCCGCGCCGGCCGCGGTGGACGCCCTGGAGGTGCTCGCCGCCAACGGGGTCACCGTGCTGGTGGACAGCCGCGACGGCTACACCCCGACCCCGGCGCTGTCGCACGCGATCCTCACGCACAACCGCGGGCGGACCAGCGGGCTCGCCGACGGCATCGTGATCACCCCGTCGCACAACCCGCCCGACGACGGCGGTTTCAAGTACAACCCCACCAACGGTGGGCCGGCCGACACCGACGTGACCCGGTGGATCCAGGACCGGGCCAACGCCATCCTCGCCGCAGGGCTCAAGGAGGTCCGCCGGATCACCTACGCGCGGGCGCGGGCCGCCGACACCACCGGGGAGTACGACTTCCTCGCCAACTACGTCGACGACCTGCCGGCCGCGATCGACATCGACGCCATCCGCGACGCGGGGATCCGCATCGGCGCGGACCCGCTGGGCGGGGCGAGCGTGGCGTACTGGGGTGAGATCGCCGAGCGGCACCGCCTGGACCTGACCGTGGTCAACCCGACGGTCGACCCGACCTGGCGGTTCATGACCCTGGACGGCGACGGCAAGATCCGGATGGACTGCTCCTCGCCGAACGCGATGGCGTCGCTGATCGCCGCGCGGGCCGACTACCAGATCTCCACGGGCAACGACGCCGACGCCGACCGGCACGGCATCGTCACCCCGGACGCCGGGCTGATGAACCCCAACCACTACCTGGCGGTGGCGATCGGGCACCTGTTCCGCACCCGCACCGAGTGGGGGCCGGCCGCCGCGGTGGGCAAGACCCTGGTCTCGTCGTCGATGATCGACCGGGTCGCCGCCGACCTGGGCCGGCCGCTGCTGGAGGTGCCGGTCGGCTTCAAGTGGTTCGTACCCGGCCTGCTGGACGGCGCGGTCGGCTTCGGTGGCGAGGAGAGCGCCGGGGCGTCGTTCCTGCGGCGCGACGGCTCGACCTGGACCACCGACAAGGACGGCCTGCTGCTCTGCCTGCTCGCCGCCGAGATCCAGGCCACCACCGGCCGCAGCCCGAGCGAGCACTGGGCGGAGTTGGCCGAGCGTTTCGGCGCGCCTGCGTACGCCCGGATCGACGCCCCGGCCACCCGGGAGCAGAAGGCTGTGCTCGGCAAGCTCTCCCCGGAGCAGGTAACCGCCACCGAGCTGGCCGGTGAGCCGATCACCGCGACGCTGACCACCGCCCCCGGTAACGGCGCGGCGATCGGCGGCCTCAAGGTCAGCACCGAGTCCGGCTGGTTCGCCGCGAGGCCCTCCGGCACCGAGGACGTCTACAAGATCTACGCCGAGTCCTTCCAGGGCCCCGACCACCTCAAGAAGATTCAAGAAGAAGCCAAAGCCCTGGTAGACCAAGCCCTGACCCAGTAACCCGCGCCCCCGAACGCCCGCCTTGATCATGAGGTTGTTGCCCTCCGCCTCGGCGTGTCGCAGCAACAACCTCATGGTCGACGGCGACAGAACGGGCGAGGGGGTGGGTGTGGTCAGCAGGGTGGGGGGATTTCCTGTTGGGCTCGTCGGCGTAGTTCCTCGGGGAGCAGCTCACGGAGCTGCTCGGGGAGGAACGGCAGGTCGAGCAGAGTCATCTTCAACTGGTTGCGCTCCTGGTAGCGCAGCGGGTCGAAGCGGACCACCAGGCCAGCCTTGCGGCGGTACGTGATGTCCACGGCCCCCTCCGTCGCCGCGTCGCGGAACACCAGCCCGTCCATCTCCACCACGACCGGCGACGAGTCGGGTCGGAGCTCCAACCGGATGTTCTCGTCCGGCGAGAGCACCACCGACCGGGAGATGCCGGCCATCGGCGCTGACGGCGTGATCACCACCGAGTCGGCGGCGGGGGAGATCAGTGGGCCGCCCGCGGCGTAGCTGTA
Source organism: Micromonospora arida (assembly GCF_003857035.1). GTDB lineage: Bacteria > Actinomycetota > Actinomycetes > Mycobacteriales > Micromonosporaceae > Micromonospora > Micromonospora arida. The sequence continues at coordinate 24,575 of NZ_QGSY01000136.1, read as the reverse complement.
GGCCGTCGAGCCGATCGGGGTGCTGACCACAACGGCGTCACTGCGGTAGTAGCCGTACTGCTGGCCGTCGATGGCGAGGGTGACGCTCACGAAGCCGGAGCCGGGCTGGCGCACCAGCGCGATGTCGTTGAACGCCACGACGTCGTCACCGCACACGTCGCAGGCCAGGCAGGCGTGCGACTCGATGGTGAAGTCCTTCGACAGCAGCCGGCTCAACGCGTCGGGCAGCTCCGGCGGCTCGATCTCGACGAGAAACCCCAGATGACCCAGGTGTACGCCGAGCACCGGCTTCGGGTCGTGGATGGCGGAGCGCAGCGCACCCAACATGGTGCCGTCGCCGCCGATGCTGATCAAGGCGTCGGCGCGGGCCGCCACCTCGTCCGCCGGCACCGGCACGATGCAGGACGAGACGCGGTGCTGGTCCTCCTCGCGCACCATCAGCGTCTTGTGGTGACGCTTCGCCCACCGTTCGATGATCCCGACCACCTCGGTGACATCCCGGGTGGGGTGCAGCACAAGTCCCAGCCCCGACACCCGTACAGCTCACCACATCGGCGGCGACCGTACCCGCCGTACACCGAAGGTGCGCCGACGGTCCGCGGACCGTCGGCGCACCTCGCCGCGTCAGGGGCGGGGCTGCCCGGTGAGGTGGGTCAGCGAGCGGGCGACCAGGTCGTCGCGGTCCGCCGGAGGCAGACCCTCCAACCCGAAGCCCAGGTACACCGTGTCCCCGGTGACCACCACCGAGCCCTCCTCGAACGCCTGCTGGCTGCGCGACCAGTCGTTGGCGTTGCCAGCGGAGCCGGGCGGTGGGCCGGCCACCGTCCAGCCACCCAGGTCGGCCGACTCGAACGAGGTCTCCGCCACGGTCGACCCGTCGACCAGCACCCGGGCGTCGTCCAGGAAGACGCCGAGACCCTGGGTGCCCCAGTCCGAGGCGTACGTGATCGACACCTCGACCTGCTTACCGGCGTAGCCCGACAGGTCGACCACGAACTCCTTCCAACCTCCCGACGACCCGCTCGCCGCGTTCCAGCTGCCGGTGCTCCCGGTGGGGGAGCAGTCCGCGCCCTGGTAGTGCGCAAGGAACGGATGCAACTGCTCCACCCAACCCTCGACGCAGCTGTCCCCGGTGACCGTGCTGGTCTTGCCGTTGGCGTCCGGCAGGGTCGTCCAGTCGTCGCTACCCACCTCGTGCGCCTCGACGAACATGAAGTCCCAGTCCTGCTCGATCTCGTAGGAGGTGAAGAAGCGCAACTCTCCGCTGCTCGCCCCGGTGAGATCCACCGTGCGCGTGAGCCGCTTGTACGACTCGTCGGTCTGCCCGCTGTACAGGTACCACTCACCCGTACGCGGATCGAACGGCGCGCCGCCCGGTCGGGTCCAGCCCACCGGCGCGGAACTGGCGAACTGCGGGAACTCGTCCGGCGGCAGGAAGCTCGACGTGGTCAGGAACGACGCGGTGTGCGCCTGGTTCTCCGCCGAGCCGGAGGCGTTCAGCTGCCCGTCGAAGCCGGTGAACGCCGCGTCGGTCCCGACGACCGGGAACGGCTCCCCGTCCGGGCTGGTTCCGCCGTCGCTCACGTAGGTGTGTGCGCCCAGCCAGTACTGCTGGAAGTCGTTCAACAGCGGCAGACAGCTGGCGGCCTCGGCGTCGGTGCACTCCGGTGGCGCGTCCGGGTGATAGACGTACGACCCGTTGGCGCCCTGTGCGAACAACGCGTACTGGCCGCTGACCAGCAGTTTGCCGCCCTCGTTCAGGTAGTCCCGAACGGCCAGCTCAGTTTCCAGCGCCGCCCTGGCCGTCGTGCCGGCCACCTGACCGGGGGAGCGCATGATCACGTCGTCGCCGGTTTCCCAGACCACCGCCTCGTAGTGCGACAGCACGCCGAGCGGGTGCGGCGCCTTGCGGCCCATCGCGTCGAAGTCGTACACGTCGCTGGTGCGCCCGGCGGCGCTCAGCGATGCCGCGACCTCGTCGGCGTACTTCGCGGTGGTGCCGGTCTGCGCCGGGCTGAGGCCGGTGACATCCTCCGCGGCGAGGACCAGCACGTCCCCTCCGACGTCGGTGTGCACCCGGTAGGTGAAGTGTTCGCTGGCGACCACCCCGGACCGGGGTTTGTTGCCGGTGAACCAGACCTCCACCCGGTCGCCCGGCTTCGTGCCGCCCACCCTGCCGCGAAGCTCCGCGTAGTAGTCGTCGTGCGTGCCGCCGTACCGCTCACCGCCGCGCCACTCCCGGACCGAGACGGTCTTCGGCCGCCCGCCGTTGACCGTGTAGTGCATCTTGACGTTCTTCAGCGCCCGCCGGGTGATCGCGGCGACCTGCTGGGTGCGCCCGTACGACGTGTCGAAGGCGTCCACCACGAAGTCCGGGGTGCTCCGTCCGACGACCGAGACCGGCTCGTCCGGGTCCGCCGCCGACTTGGCCACGGCCAGCGCGAAGGGCAGGTTCTTGCCCACCTCCCCAGCGATCAACTCCTCGTCGTCGGGGAAGATGAAGCCGCTGACGCAGTCCTCCGGGCGCCACTCGTCGTCGGGGTCGACCGCCGAGGCGGCCTCACACGTGGACATCTCCGGGGTGAAGCCCAGCGTGCCGTACCGAACGGTGGCGTGGCTGTCGGTGTCACCGTTCGTGGTGTACAGCTCGGCGGAGATGTCCGGGTCGTAGCCGGGCACCGCCGGGTGCGCGTCGTCACCGGCCATCGCCTTGTAGATCTCGTCGTCCGGGGTGGGAGTGCTCACCTGCCAACCGAGGCCGTAGAGCAGCAGCTCGGCCGCCGAGTGGTAGTTGACGAAGAACTCGAACCCGACCCGCTTGAAGAGCCGGTCCAGCGCCTTGGTCTCCGGCTCGGAGTTGGGGCCCGGGCCCCGGTAGGTCTCGCTGTTCGGCTCCGGTGACGAACCCTCGTTGTCGTACCCCCACTTGTAGCTGAAGTTGCGGTTGAGGTCGACGCCGTCGCCGGAGCCGATCTGGCCGTCGCCGTTGTTGTCCCGCAGGTTCTTGCGCCACAGTCGGTTGCCGGGGGTGAACGTGAAGTCGTAGCCGTCCGGGTTGGCGACCGGCAGGAACCACAGCTCGGTCGTGTCCAGGAGTCGGGTGATCTCCCGGTCGGTGCCGTAGCTGTCCAGCACGTGATGCATCAGCCGGCGGGTCATCTCCGGCGTGATCCACTCGCGGGCGTGCTGCGCGCCGGCGTAGAGCACGGCGGGCCGCTTCCCGTCCGCGACGGTCGGCGCGTTCTTGGTGACCTTCACGGCGACGATCGGCTGCCCCTGCTGGCTGCGGCCGATCGTCTCCACCTTGGTCAGCTTGGGATACCGGGCCGCGGTGGCGTTCAGCTCGTCTCGCAGGCCGCCCGGCTCACCATAGGGACGGAAACTCGTCCAGCCGGCCGCGGCCTGCTCCCGCAGCGCCTGCGACGCGTCCTTGCCTCGCACCTTCTTCACCGACAGCGGTACGCCCTTGTCAGTCAACCGCTTCGCCTGCCGTCGGCTGAGGACCGTCTCGACCGTCGTACGGCCGGACGCGTCCGCCTTCGCGTCGTGGCCGAGGTCGACCCCCGCCGCGCGCAGTTGCTCCCGCTGTTTCGCGTCGACAGTGCCGACGTACACCTCCAGGCCGTCGCGGACGCCCGGGTCGGACGGCGGCCGCGCGCTGGCCGGTGGGGTCAGTGCCAGTGCGCCGAGCAGGGTGACCACGCCGGCGATCGCCAGTCGTCTCGGTCTCATCGCGCCTCCTTGGGTGAAGGACCTGTAGGCGCGAGCCTTCGGTGTGGACTGATCGCTGTCAATCGGTCGATGGGCGCAAGGTCGCTGCCCGTGTCGACGCGGCTGCCGCACGTGACGGCTGCGGGCGCTGCGGGTTGTCTGCCGCAAGATGCCTGCGCGGTGACCGAAGTCTGCCGGTCGTCGGGAAACGCTTATTACCACATCAAGCCGACAAATAGCCCGTACGCTCGCTCGTGTCCGAAGTGGTGTCGCCGCAATCAGGCGAGGGAAGGGTTCGATGCGTCAGATCCACAATGTGGTCCAGCGGGAAGCGGTCGTTACTGGGCGGTGTAGCGCCTGATGCGCGTGTCGTCGCACCGCCCCGCGCGTGTGGTCGTGGGGGTCGCCCGTCTTCTGGACCTGATCTGCGTCAGCGGCATGCGGGTTCGCAGGGCCGTCCGCGGCCTGGCGAGCGCCGGCCGCTTCGCCGCCCGGGGTGACAACTTCACCTTCGACCCGGACGGCATCTACACCTACGAGACGATCGAGGTCGGCCGTAACGTCGACCTCGGTCACCGTCCGGTCATCATGGCCGCTCGATCCCGGATCCGGATCGGTGACAACGTCATGTTCGGGCCCGAGGTCACCATCCGGGGCGGCAATCATCGGATCGACCGGGTCGGCGCCCCGATGATCTCCGTCGAGAAGGCTCCCTCGGACGCGGCTCTGGACCGGGGAGTGACGATCGGCGACGACGTGTGGGTGGGCACCCGTGCCGTCATCCTGCACGGAGTGACGATCGGTCGGGGTGCGGTGATCGGGGCGGGCGCTGTGGTGACGCGTCCGGTGCCGCCCTACGCGGTCGCCGCCGGCAACCCGGCGCGAGTGATCCGGCTGCGCTGGCCGGTGGAGACGATCATCTCGCACGAACAGCAGCTCTACCCGCCGGAACGCCGGCTGGCCCCGGCGGAGCTGGCGGCGTTGTCGGACCTTCCGGGGTCTGAAGTCCGGCCAGTCTCATCCGCAGCTGCCGGTCGCTGATGTCGCTCGGCCGGCCCGTCAGCACCATCTCGTAGTCGCACAATGACGAAGCGTGACGGCCGCTGTCGAGAGTCGTTGGACCGGATGACCACTCAACGGGGCGTGAAGGCGGGACGAATGCGACTACTCATCACCGGCGGCGCGGGATTCATCGGCTCGAATCTGGCCCGCGCGGCGGTCCTGCGCCGCACCGTCTCCGACATCCGGATCCTCGACGATCTCGCAACGGGGCGGATGAGCAACCTCGATGGTCTCGACGTCGACACCACTCCGGGTTCGATGCTCGACGACGAGGCGCTGGACCGGGCGATGACCGGCCGGGACGCGGTGGTGCACCTGGCGGCGCTGCCCAGCGTGCCGCGTTCGCTACGTGATCCGATCGCGTCACACCACGCCAACGCCACCGGCACACTGCGGGTGCTGGAGGCCGCTCGCCGGCATGATGTGAACCACGTCGTCGTCGCTTCGTCCTCCTCGGTCTACGGCGCGAACCCGGTGCTGCCCAAGACCGAACTCGCCTGGACCCGCCCGCTCAGTCCGTACGCGGTGAGCAAACTGGCCACCGAGGCCTACGCACTTGCTTACCAGGCGTCCTTCGGCCTGCCTACGCTCGCGTTCCGGTTCTTCAACGTCTACGGCCCGGCCCAGCGGCACGATCACGGCTACGCGGCTGTCATCCCCCGCTTCGTCTACGCGGCACTGCGCGGTGAGCCCGTCGAACTCCACGGGGACGGTCGGCAGTCACGCGACTTCACCTATGTCGAGACTGTCTGCGCGGTGCTGCTCGACGCGGTGGAGCGTTCGGTCTCCCATCCGCAGCCGGTCAATCTCGCTTTTGGCGCCCGGGCGGAGTTGCACACGGTGGTTTCCGAGTTGGAGCAGATCATCACCCGCCCGATCACGCGGCGGCACGTGGCGCCGCGCCCTGGGGACGTCCGACACTCCGAGGCCGACAACAGGGTGCTCCGCTCGCTCTTTCCCGACGTGGTGCCGACCCCTCGCATCGACGGTCTACGGGCCACCGTGGAGTGGTTCGAGGCGCATGTGTTGAAGCAGCAGGCCTGATGGTCGACCGGCCTCCGGCCGCCGGTGCGGCCCCGACCGTCCTGGTCGGCGGCACCACCGCTGCAACCCCTTCAGAGGTACCGACCGCGACGGCGGGGCCGGAGTTACACGAGGGCGACACGTCGATGGCGCGGCGGTCGCGTGGTCGCGCGCTGGTCGCCGGCATCGCCTCTTCGCTCGCCGGCAAGGCTGTCGGCCTGGTCGCGCCACTGCTGATCACCCCGATAGCCTTCGGCTATCTCGGGGCCGAGCGGTACGGCATGTGGATGGCCATCACCTCACTGACCGCGATGGCGCTGTTCGCCGACTTCGGACTCGGAAACGGCCTACTCACCAGGCTCTCTCGGTTGTACGCCACCGGTGAGCGGCGCGCGGCAGCCCGGGAAATCGCTAGTGCCTACGCCGTACTTGGTGCACTGGCGGTGGCCCTGCTGCTGGTGTTGCTGGTCGCTGTCCGGCTGGTTCCCTGGTCGGCGCTGCTGAACGTCGCGGACCCTGTGGTGGCTCGGGATGCCCGAGCTGTGGTGTTGCTCTGCTTCGGCGCATTCCTGGTCAACATTCCGTTGGCACTCATCCAGCGGGTGCAGTACGCCCACCAGCAGGTTGCGCAGAGCAACCTCTGGCAGGCCGCTGGCAGTCTTGGTTCGGCGGGCCTGGTGGTGGCAGCTGTCGCCACGGACGCCAGTCCGGCGCTGGTGATCGCGGCCGCGGTGCTCGCCGTGCCCCTGATGAACCTGGCGAACTCGATCTGCTATTTCGGTTGGCAGCAACCCGCCTTCCGACCACGCGTCAAGGATGTTCGTGCGCCGGTAGCGCGCGGACTGCTCAGGCTGGGTTCCCGCTTCTTCGGGCTCTCCTTGTTGAGTTCCATCGCTCTCAACCTCGACGGCTTCCTGGTCGGTCGGGTGCTCGGTCTGCACGCGGCCGCCAACTACGCGGTGATATTGCGGATGTTCGCGGTACTGGCCCTGTTCGTGACCCTGGTCAACCTGCCGCTGTGGCCAGCCAACGGCGAGGCGCTCGCTCGGGGCGATGTGGGATGGGTCCGGCGCAGCACCCGACGGATGGTCTACCTGTCCGCCGCGGCGGTGACTCTGCCCGCGCTGTGCCTCGTCCTGAGCGGCAACGACATTCTGCAGTTCTGGGTACGTTCGGACGACCTCGAACAGGTGCCGACACCGCTGTTCGCCGCGCTCGCCGTGTGGTCGATTCTCGTTGCGGTCGCGGCTCCGCTGTTCATGGTGCAGAACAGCATCGGACTGCTGGGGCCGCAGTTCGTCGGTTGGGCGGCCTGCCTTGTCGTCGCCGTGCCGCTGAAGATCCTTCTGGCGGGCCGGGGTGGCCTGTCGGGTGTCGCGCTCGCCTCGGCGCTGTCGTACGGGGTCACCGTACTTCCAGCCGCCGTCGTCGGGTATCGCAAGGCGTTGGCCAGCGTTCCAGCGAAAAGGTCGAATTCGATCGAGATGGAGCATGATGGTGAGTACACTCCGCGGCATCGTCGCAGCCCTGCGTGATCGGCGAGCGGCGGCCCGTGATCCGGAAGAGTTCGCGCGTTCGATCGGGGTGAACATGCGCGGACGGGTGCGCTTCTACGGCGTCAACCGGAGCATGTTCGGCTCTGAGCCATGGCTGATCACCTTGGGCGACAATGTCTACATCACGGCCGGGGTGCAGTTCCTCACTCACGACGGTGGCACTCTCATTCTGCGCAGAGAACATCCCGATCTTGAATGGACCGCGCCGATCAGTATCGGCGACGACGTCTACATAGGTGTGCGATCGATCATCATGCCGGGTGTGCGAATCGGGAATCGGTGCATCATCGGGGCTGGCTCGGTCGTGACCCGTGACGTTCCGGACGGCAGTGTCGCCGCCGGCGTACCCGCCCGCGTTCTCCGAAGCACGGACGAGTACCTCGCCGCGATGAAGGCCAAGTCACTCGGCTGTGGCCACCTGCCGGCTCAGGAGAAGGCTGCCGTGATCCGCGAGATCTACGGCGTATCGGGCCCGCGCGACCACCGGACGGTGCCGGCGACACCGAGGGGCGACAACGGGACACGCAGACCGCCGGCTCCAGCCGAGCCGACGGTCTGATCGTGCTGCGTTACTCACCGCTCCGTCGTGGAGCGACGGCCGGTTGGCCGCCCGCGTGGTCCTGGCCGCTCCGGACAGTGGCGCGACCGGTCACGAACGCGCTGACCGTCGGTGCCCAGGCGCGGTAGTCGAACGCTGAGGCCCGTTCACGGGCAGAGTGGCTCATCTGCCACCACTGTGCGTCATCCAGGGCGAGTGCCCGCCGGAGACCCTCCCGGACGTCATCGGCGCCCGGCCCCGCCAGCACGATGCCTTCTCGGCCATCGCTGATGTACGTCGCCAGATCGCTGGTGTGGTTGAGTAGAACCGGGCAGCCGGCGGCCAGGCTCTCTGGAACCTTCGACGGAAAGCCCGCCTCCGCGTAGCCCCCAGGGGGCCGGATCAGCACCGAGAAGTGCGCCGCGCGCAGTTCGGCGAGAACCCGGTCGCGCGACACCCGGCCCAGAAAAACGAGTTGGTCGCCGAGGTCCGCCACCGCCTTGCCGTCCAGGTCGGACACGGCGGTGGCCTGCTCCTGGGTCATTCCGGCTATTGTCAGCCGCACCCGTTGGCGATCCGTCTCCGGCAGCCGACGGATGCCCTCCAGCACGCCCGCGAGATGATCCTTGGACCCCGCGGTGCCGGCGTACAGCAACCGCAGACCGCCCTGCAGTGACGACGGCGCCGGCTGGTCGTAGTCGGCGCAGTCGACCTGTGGCGGAACGACCAGGGTGGCGCGATCCGACCGTGCGAAGCGTCGTTGCAGCGTCGTGGAGATCGCGATGACCCGATCAGCCAACCGCGCAGCGAGAAACGAGTGCCACCGGTGCCGGATGAAGTAGGGCGCCAGTCGCCCGTGGCGAAACTGTGCCGGGTCGTGCCGTTCGAGCACGTCAACCGTCAACGGGCAGCGCAGCGTCAGCCGCAGCACGGTCCAGGTGCTCAGGTTCCACAACCCGAGTGGAATGCAGACCCCGGTGAGGTCGCCGGTGGGTATCCCCGCTTGTCGCAGGGCCCTGAGCACGCGCAGGGGGCGGCTCTGTCGGTGCGCCCATCGACGGAATCGGCCGCCTCCGCCAGCAGCGGAGAGCGTGATCAGCCGCAGCTCGGGTGGCAGGGCGACCGATTCCGGCTGGCGGTCGTTCCCGGGCCAGTCATTGATGATCAGGGTTGACGCACCTGGAGGGGTGGCGGAGCGGGCCAACTGGAGCAGTCGGTTCGACATCGCGTCACCGTGCGGGAACCGATACGCCGCCAGCATGACGACTCGTGGAACGGGCTCCATCGGGGCAATGGTCGGCTGAGCTGCAGAGGTGAGGGTCTCGTAGCTTTTCATGCTTTCCATTCGTATAAAGCGTGTCTCAGGCTTTTGGCGCCTAATGCCGGTGTTACTGTACGCACCGAGACGGTTACGGAGGTCGGGGCGCGCCGCCGATGGCCCCTGGTCGACGATGGAGTGTCAGTGAAACCAGCCAGGCGGATCGACCAGAGCCCGAGTGCGCGGCCCGTGCGGGCACGGCCGATCGTTGTGCAGCATTCGGCCGGCACGCCTGGTGCCAACGGGCCACTGACCGCCGTGCGGCGGGTGCTGGACTCAGCGTTGAGTGAGCAGTACGAGTTCGTCCGCATGCATCAGTTCGGCGGCAACGGTGGCCTCAACGTGCCCCTGTTGCGTCAATGGACGCGACTCCTGCGCCGGGTACGTCCCGACCTGGTGCACGTGCGCGGCCTGCAGAACGAGGGATTTCACGGGGTGCTCGCCGCCCGGATGGCCGGCTGCCCACGGATCCTGGTCACCGTGCACGGCACCGTGCGGGACCTGAAACACGGCGGCCACACGTGGCGTCGCGCGATGCTGGCCCACGGTGCTGAGCCGTCCACTCTGCGGATGGCCAGCCACTTCGCCACCGTGTGTGAGTATGCCGCGGGCCGGAGTTTCCTGCGAGCGTACGAGGACAAGTTCGTCGGCGTGATTCCCAACGGGGTTCCGCTACCCGCCCATGTCGACGCAGATGCGAGGAACGGCCGACGCGCCGACCTCGGTTTGGCCCACGACGACCTGGTCATGATCGCGGTAGCGCGGTTGAACTGGGACAAGGGATTCGGGGTCCTGGCGGACGCGCTGCGCCGACTGCCACCGCAGGCTGGCCCTCGGGTCCTGCTGGTCGCCGGCGACGGGCCGGACCGGGTCGGGATCGCCCAGGCCCTGTCCGGCGTGCCCGGTACCGAGGTACGGCTGCTCGGCAATCGGCTCGACGTGCCGGACCTTCTCTCGGCCGCTGATGTTTTCGTCTTCCCCACCCTGCACGAGAACCTGTCCAACGCCTTGTTGGAGGCAATGGCGCACGCGCTGCCCGTCGTGGCCTCGGCCGTTGGTGGCAACGTCGAGGTGCTCCGTCAGGGCGGTGGTCACCTCGTCAGGGCCGGAGATCCGGAGGCGTTCGCCGGAGCCCTCGGGCCGTTGCTCTCCGACGCTGCCGAACGTCGACACGTGGGGGAGACGGGCCGCAAGGTGGTGCAGGACGCATACAGCCTGCCGGTCATGCTCCGGTCTCTCGATGGCGTCTATCGCCGCATCCTGGAAGGAGCGGTGTGACCGACAAGCCGCATCCCCACGTACTACTGCTGGGTTTTACCGTTGCGGACGACCTCTTCCAGCACATCGTGGCGCGAGACGTCGTCCTGCCTACCCAGACCCACACGTTCGCATGGGCCCTGGTCGAGAGCGTTCGCGCGGCAGGATGTCCGGTACGACTGCTCTCCGCGGCCCCCGCGTCGACCTTTCCACGGAATCGGCAGATCCGCTTCAGGTCAGGGCGGTTCGAGCAGGCCGGCGTGCAGGGAGAGTTGCTGGGTTTCGTCAATCTGCTCGGCCTGAAACACGTGACGCGGTTCCTGGCGGCCGTACGTGCAGGTTCGCGCGCGTTACGCCAGCACGGCGACGACGTCCTGCTCATCCACGGCGTCCACACGCCTTTCCTGTGGTTCGGTGCCCTGGTCGCATGGCGAGGCTCCGCACGGGTTGTACCCGTCCTGACCGATCCCCCCGGGGTGGTACTCCCCGATGACGGCCGGATCGTCCGGGCGCTGCGCCGGCTGGATCACTCGTTGGTCCGCATGGCGCTGCGTCGGTGTTCCGGCGTCGTGGTGCTCACCGCCGCGCTTGCCGAGGATTTCGCGCCTTCGCTTCCGCGTCTTGTCATGGAGGGAATCTGCAACCCGCCGGCTGCCCAGGCAGCACCGTCTGACCCCGCTGGTTCGCTCGACGCGGACGGGCCCTGGGCGGCGAGTCGAGCGCCGGTAGCTGGCTTCCGGGACGTGGTGTATGCCGGCGGCCTCACTCGGGCCTACGGCGTCGACCGCCTGGTCGAGGCGTTCCGCGGCATGGACGATCCCGATCTGCGTCTGTTCCTGTTCGGTAGGGGAGAGCTGGAGGAGTGGCTGCGGACGCAGGCGAAGGCAGACCCCCGGATAGCCCCACCCGAGTTGCTTGACCGCGGTGGGTTGGTGCGGCGCCTCGCTCGCGCCTCGGTTCTGGTGAATCCGAGGCCGGTGGATCAATCGTTCGTCCGGTACTCGTTTCCGTCGAAGCTCATCGAGTACCTGTCCACCGGCATTCCGGTTGTGACCACCCGGCTGCCCGGCATCCCGGCCGACTACGATCCGTATCTCTGCTTTGCTGAGTCCGACACCGCCAAGGGTCTGCGCGACGCCCTGCTCCGGGTGCTCGCCATGTCTCCTGCGGACAGGGGCGCTATCGGCAGGGCCGGAGCCGCATTCGTACGACAGACGCGGGGGCCTGCGGCACAGGGCGAGCGGATTCGGTCCTTCCTGGTCGAACTGATGACCGCTACCCACCGTCATGGCCGCGTGTCGACGGGGAAGGGTGAGCTACCGCAGCACCCGCTCGGGCGGCGCTGAGCCCTTCACGCTCCGGGTGAGGGCGGTCCACAGGTAAAGGAACAGCAGAGTGGCGAGACCGATCACCGCCGGGCGCGACATGCCGAGTTGGTTGTTCGCGGGAATGTAGGCGACGAGCAGACACATCTGAACGAAGATCAAGGTCGGCAGGATGCCGCCCGCGAGGTTCACCTCGCGCCAGAGCCGGGCGAAGAACCAACCAAGGAAGGCCATGAAGAGCACGGTTCCCGGGAAGGTGAGATCCGAGGCCAACCAGGGATAGATCGTCGACCAGTACATGCCTGCGGGCCATCCGGTCCGGCCCTCGGTGCGGACCGGGTAGGCCGGGTACTGGTCGGCCTCGATGCCGAGGTACTGGCTGCCGTACGAGGTGATCGCCGGAGTGCTGCCCAGCCCGTGGGACCAAACGAACGGCGTTTCGAGGTTGTACGCGAGGCCGAGATAGCCATGGGTTGGGTAGATCACCAGCGCGGCGAGACCCGTAGCGACCTGTTCACCGGCAACCCGCTCAACTGTCGGATTGGCACGGACGCGGTCGTGGGTGCCGAACTGGTCGACCCGATCGGCCTGACTGCTCATCATGTAGGCGCAGAAGAGCGCGAACACGACTGCCACCAGCACTGTCGCACGCCGCCGCTTCACCCTCTGTGCGGCGCGGTCGCGATTTCGCGACGAGGCGATGAGAAGCCCGGCAGCAATCATCAGGACGAAGTCCCCGAGGCCCTTGAGTGTGCCGATGTAGAGAAAGAAGAGACTGTAGACCCCGATGCCCGCCAGCCCGACCAGTCGCAGACCACCCGACAGCCGTCGCCAGTGGACGACCAGCAGTGGGACAAGCGCGGTGCCGAGAACGCCGAGCAGGGTCAGTACCTGGATGACCGGGTTCGTCCGTCCGTTGTCCTCCTGCTGCTGGTAGACAGTGAATTTGTTGAGGTACGCACCTGCGGGGTCTTGCAGGCTGGCGATGATGCTGCCCGGGCCGGTCGCCCCGTATTCGAACAACAGGGCCAGGCCGAAGAGCACGTAGTAGATGCCGCCAGCCAGGACCAGCCGGCGCGCCCGCAGCACGTCGGTGGACCGTGTCGTGCTGGCCCTCGGCCGAAAATCGCTGCGGAAGAGCTGGGCGACATAACCGACGGCAAAGGCGCCGGTAGCGCTCATCACGAACAGCCACAGCGTGCCTGGGTTTGGTACCTCCTGCGCCAATGCCCCGGCCCAGAAGAGGCCGAATGTCCCCAGCATCCAACCGCCAGCCAGCAGCAGTGGCAGCCAGGCCCGCAAGGAGCCACGGAACAGGACCAGTGGATTGTGGTTTGGTCCTGGCAACGCCGACGGCGGCGCGAATCGACGTTTGGTGAGGTCTGGTGTTGTCGTGCTCATCCAGCTGTGCTCCCGCGTCAGTGGTCCGCTCCGCCGGGTGCCTCCCGGTAGTGGTCGTTCCGCTCGTCCCCGCTGTGCGCCGCCAGGCTCGCCGTCCGTGGGCACACGCAATGACCAACGACGTGTCGCCTCTGGGGTAGGCCAGGTCGCAGACGGGGGCGTACCGGATGGGGGCGTCACCAGTGCGTAAGGGTGTTATAGCAAGGGTCGGTCCGTTACTTCGGATGTTTCATGAATTGGACGTCAGTTGGGCCGCCGGTAAAGGGGCGGTCGTTTCTTCTTTGTCATACTTTACGACGACTTAGCGGAGACGCGCGTATCTGTTGAGCCGACATGTCGTTGTCCCCGGTGCTGCAACCGGCCGAGACGGCCCTTGCTCCGGACGGATGCGTGGGCGATGCCCCGGCTCCTTTGTCGAGTCGTCGGGTAGCGGACCGGCGAATCGACGACACGGGAGGACCAATGACTTTCGCGACCACCGGACGCCGCGTGCTCATCACCGGCGGTACGGGTTCCTTCGGCCAGACCATGGTTCGCCGGCTCCTCGCACGCGGCGTCGGCGAGGTGCGGGTGCTCAGCCGCGACGAGGCCAAGCAGGACGCGATGCGTCGGCTGCTCGGTGACGAACGGGTCCGCTACTACGTCGGGGACATCCGGGACTACGACTCGGTGCTCAAGGCGAGCCGGGGTATCGACTACATCTTCCACGCGGCCGCTCTCAAGCAGGTGCCGTCGTGTGAGTTCTTCCCACTTGAGGCGGTACGGACGAACGTGCTGGGCAGCAGCAATGTCGTCGAGGCCGCCGAGCGTAACGGTGTCGGCTCGGTGGTGGTCCTCAGCACCGACAAGGCCGTCTACCCGGTGAACGCGATGGGCATGAGCAAGGCGATGATGGAGAAGGTCGTCCAGGCGCACGCCCGGAACAACCCGAACAGCGCCACCACGGTCTCCTGCGTGCGGTACGGCAATGTCATGTACTCGCGTGGCTCGGTGATCCCGCTCTTCATCGAGCAGATCAAGGCGGGCCGGGCGCCCACCGTGACCGACCCGGGAATGACCCGGTTCGTCATGTCGTTGGCCGACTCCGTCGAGCTGGTCGAGCATGCGTTCCAGCACGCCCGTACCGGTGACATCTTCATTCGTAAGGCGGCGGCCTGCACCGTCGGCGACCTGGCCGAGGCGGTGTGTCAGCTCTTCGACGTGCCCGCCAAGCTCGATGTGATCGGCGTACGGCACGGCGAGAAGCAGGCCGAGACGCTGGCCAGCCGGGAGGAACTCATCCAGGCCGAGGACTTCGGGGACTTTCTCCGGGTGCCGCTGGACGGTCGCGACCTCAACTACGCGCTCTACGTTTCCGAGGGAGAGTTCGGCGACGGGCTGACCGAAGACTTCAACTCGTCGAACGCGCCGCAGCTCGGCGTACCCGAGATTGTCGAGTTGCTCAAGACGCTGCCCGAGGTGCGGGCGGAGCTGGCCCTGCGGGACCCGGTGTTGGCGTGCTGAGGTTCGCCGTCACGGGTGGCGGCGGCTTTCTCGGCTGGCACGTCCGGGTGCTGCTGCGCGTGCTCGGCTGGCCGGAGCCGACAGTGCTCAGCCGCGCCGATCTGGCCGACCCCGGCGTGACCGCGGCGAAGATCGCCGGCCACGACCGTCTGCTGCACCTGGCCGGCGTCAACCGTGGAGAGCCGGCCGAGGTCGCCGCCGGCAACATCCAGCTCGCCGCCCAGCTCGCCGACGGGCTCAAGCACTGCGCGGACCCGCCGGCGCGGGTGGTCTACGCCAACTCGGTGCAGTCCGGCAACGGCACACCGTACGGCGACGCCAAGGCCGCTGCCGCCCGGGTGCTGGCAGACACCGGCGTCGACCTCGACGACGTGTTGCTGCCGAACCTGTACGGCGAGCACGGTCGTCCTTACTACAACTCGGCGGTGGCGACCTTCTGCCGGCTGCTCGCCGAGGGTGGGCGGCCCGAGGTGCACGCCGATCGCGAGCTGAGCCTGGTGCACGTCACCGACGCCGCGGCGCGTCTCATCGGGGTGCCAGGCGGCGGATCGTGGGATCCGGCCATGCCGGCGCTGCGCATCGGCGTCCAGGCTCTCGCGGACCGACTCACCGGGATGGCCGCGACGTACCGGACCGGGGAGATCCCGTCCCTGCTGAGCCGGCACGACGTACGGCTGTTCAACACGTACCGGTCGCACTGCTTCCCGGCGCACTACCCGATCACACTGCCCCGGCGGGCCGATGCCCGTGGCGAACTGGTCGAGACGGTGAAGGTACACGGCGGGGCGGGGCAGACGTTCTGCTCCACCACCCGTCCGGGGATCACCCGGGGAGAACACTTCCATCTGGCGAAGGTGGAACGGTTCGTGGTGCTGCGCGGCTCGGCCGAGATCAGCCTGCGCCGGGTCGGCGACTCCGAGGTGCTGCGGTTCCCGGTGAGCGGCGCCGAGCCGGCCCTCATCGACATGCCCACGATGTGGGTGCACAAGCTGGTGAACACCGGCGCGGACGAACTGGTGACGATGTTCTGGACCAACGAGCTCTTCGACCCGGACCGGCCGGACACCTGGGCCGAGACGGTGGAGGCGGCCGCGTCGGCGCCACTGACGGTCAGCGCGTGAGGTCGACCGCTCACGTGACAGCAGAGAGAGGACGGGCATGACCCGGATCATGACGGTGGTCGGCACCCGACCCGAGATCATCAGGCTTTCCCGGGTGATCGCTCGACTCGACGACACGGTGGATCACACGCTGGTGCACACCGGGCAGAACTGGGACACAACCCTGTCCGACGTGTTCTTCAAGGAGTTGCGCCTGCGGGAGCCGGATCGGTTCCTCCGCGTCGACACCTCATCACTGGGCCGGGTCCTCGGCGGGGTGCTTGTCGGCATGGAGGCGGCGATCGCCGAGGTGCGGCCGGACGCGCTGCTGGTGCTCGGTGACACCAACAGCTGCATCGCCGCACTGATGGCCCGCCGGATGAGGGTGCCGGTCTACCACATGGAGGCCGGCAACCGGTGCTTCGACCTGAACGTGCCGGAGGAGACCAACCGGCGCCTGGTCGACCATGTGGCCGACTTCAACCTCGTCTACACCGAACACGCACGGCGAAACCTGCTCGCCGAAGGGTTGCACCCGCGCCGGATCCTGCACACCGGCTCGCCGATGCGGGAGGTGTTGGAGCACTACCGGACGCCGATCGCCAGCTCGACCATCCTGAGTCAACTGGAACTCGCCCAGGGTCGCTACTTCCTCGTCAGCGCGCACCGGGAGGAGAACGTCGATCGCCCCGACCGGCTCCAGCGGCTGCTGGACTGCCTGGTCGCGGTTCGCGACCGGTGGG
This sequence comes from Micromonospora arida, assembly GCF_003857035.1. GTDB lineage: Bacteria > Actinomycetota > Actinomycetes > Mycobacteriales > Micromonosporaceae > Micromonospora > Micromonospora arida. The sequence continues at coordinate 8,038 of NZ_QGSY01000136.1, read as the reverse complement.
GCTTCCCGGTGCTGGTCTCCACCCACCCGCGCACCCGTAAGCGGCTGGAGGCACTGGCCCCGGATGCCACCGGGCTCGACGGCATCGCCTTCCACGACCCGTTCGGGCTGCTCGACTACGTACATCTGCAGACGAAGGCCTACTGCACCCTCTCGGACAGCGGCACGATCAGCGAGGAGGCCGCCATCCTGGGCTTCCCCGCGGTGACGCTGCGCGAGTCGATCGAACGCCCCGAGGCGCTCGACGCCGGCGGCATCATCATGACCGGCCTGGACCCGCAGGGCGTGGTCGAGGCTGTCGAGGTGATGGTGGCGCAGGTCGCCGCGGAGGGGGTGCCCTGCCCGGTCGACTACCAGGTGCCCGACACCTCCCGACGCGTGGTCGACTTCATCCTCTCCACCGTGCGCCGACACCACGACTGGGCGGGCATCCGCCGCTGACCAGCAGCACCGACACCAGGGCCGGCCACCACGAACCTGTGGTCGCCGGCCCTGGTGTCGGTGTGCCTGGTCCCGGCCCGCGCGCGCGGGGTGCGGTGACCGCGGGGCCCTTCAGCCAACGGAACGGGGTGACGCCGCCGCGGCGTCACCCCGTGCACCGCCGCCGCTGCGGCGGGGTCGATCAGTGCGGTTGCAGGGGTACGCCCAGCGGACCCTTCGCCATCGGACCGACCGGCTGGGCGCAGAGCAGCGCGAGGTGCTCGACGATCTTCGCCGTGTCGTCGTACGGGTCGAGCCCGCTGACCTCTATCGGATCGAGCGCCGGGACGGCCACGTGCGACACCAGGGGATGGAACGGCCGGGTGTCCACCTCGCCGGTGCCGAGGAGGTCTTCGTGCAGCTTCTCCCCGGGGCGAAGGCCGGTGTAGACGATCGGAACGGAACTGGACGCCTGATCGGCCATCTGTCGGGCCAGGTCGGTGATACGGACCGGGTCACCCATGTCGAGCACCAGTGCCTCGCCGTCCTGACCGATCTCGGCGGCCTGGAGCACCAGGTGGACCGCCTCCTGGACGGTCATCAGGTAGCGGGTGACGTCGGGGTGGGTGACGGTCAGCGGCCGTCCGTCCTCGATCTGCCGTTGGAACGCGGTCACCACCGAGCCGCGGCTGCTCAGCACATTGCCGAACCGGACGCTGAGGAAGGTCCCCGGGAACCGGGACCCGGCGTGTGCGGTCAGTCGCTCGGTGATCCGTTTCGAGTAGCCGAGGACGCTGATCGGGTTGGCCGCCTTGTCGGTGGAGATGTTGACGAACTTCGCCACATCCTGGCAGGCGTCCAGCACCGACAGGGTTCCCCAGACGTTCGTCTTGACCGCCTCGCCCGGGTGCCGCTCCAGCAGGGTCAGGTGCTTGAGCGCCGCCGCGTGGAAGATGACCTCCGGTCGGCGCTCCCGGATGATCCGCCGAATGCCCTCGTCGTCCCGCAGGTCGGCGAGGATCAGCTCGGGGCCGTCCAACATGGCCCGGCCGACGAGCGACATCTGGAGGCTGTGCAGCGCCGACTCGTCCCGGTCCAGCATCATCAGCTCACCAGGGTTGGCCTTCATCACCTGGCGGCAGAGTTCGGAGCCGATGGATCCGCCGGCGCCGGTGACGAGGATCCGCCGCCCGGTCAGGCTGTTGGTGCTCAGCGGCAGGTCACCGACCACCTGACGGCGGCCGAGCAGATCGTCGATCTGCACGTCCCGGACGTCGGTGACGGTGATCCGGTGGTCGACCAGGTCCCGCACCGGGGGCAGCACCTTGAACACCGCGCCAGCGTCAAGGGTCGCCCCACGGATCTGGCGGATCAGCGCGGCGTCCGCGTTGGCCACCGAGAAGATGACGGCGGTGGCACCGGTACGCCGGACCGAGGTGGCGACATCGTTCCGTCCGCCCAGGACGCGGACCCGACCGATGCGCAGGTCGCGCTTGTCCGGGTCGTCGTCGAGGGCGCCGACCGGTAGGTACCGACCGCGCGGGTCGCTGAGCATGGCCCGGAGCAGCCCCTGGCCGGCATCTCCCATCCCGAACAGCAGCACCGGCGTCGACGACCGGACATCCGGCCGCATGGCGAGGTCGCGGCGGTGCCGGTACGCGAACCGGGCGCCGAGCATGAACAGCAGGGCGAGCGCGCCGCCGACCAGAGGGGTGCTCGCCGGAACCGGTCGCTCGCTGGACGGCAGCAGGCCGAGCAGCACGATCCCGGCCGTCGTGATGGTGGTGCCGGCGACGCCTTGGACCTCCTGCAGGCTGCCCAGCGGGTGTCGTCCGGAGTAGAGCCGACGCAACGCCGCCACTGCCACGTGTATGACCGCCGCGGCCGTCCCGACCGCTGCGGCTCGGCCGAACTGGCCGGGAGGAAGCTGGAACTCGGATCGGGTCCAAGCGGCGGCGACTGAGCCGCCGACCCAGGCGGTGGTGTCGGCCGCGAGAAATCCGATGGCCCGGCGGCGAGCCCTGGCTCGCCGCGTCCGCTGGTCCAGCCGCTCCGTGTGCTCCGTGTCCTGGGGCATGTACTGGCTCCCTGTCCCGTCTTCCGACTACTTCCGCCGCCCGGCAGAAGGAGCTTTGCGCTCCTTGTCCTTGTTACAGGGCGAAGCGGCACTGTTGGCCGTTTTCGGGTTATCTGAGCCGAAGATCCGGCTATCCTTTTGGCCGCCCAGTGAGCCTGGCCGCTGTCACGGTCAGAGCCGCCGCCGTCCGGTTTCGCCCACCGGTGCTGCGGCGTGAGCTGCTGGGTTCGGCGGCGCCACCGGCGCGCTGGTCACCGATCGGACGGGACGTGGTCCCGGACCGCCTTCTCCAGGTGCCTGGCGAGGGCAACGCTGCCGACCCGTTCCGAGAGTCGTTCCAGGTAGAACTGCCGGCCGCTGCGGCCCAGCTCTTCACGTTTCTCGGCGCCCAACTCGTACATCCGACGGATCGCGTCGGCCAGGGCGTAAGGGTCGCCGGGGGGAGCGACGAATCCGGCACCGGACTCGTCGACGAGCCGGGCCGCGTCACCCGCCAGGGCGGCGACGATGGGACGGCCGCACGCGAGGGTGCTCTGCACCTTGCTGGGCATGATCGAGCGGAGGAAGGGCTGATCGCGCAAAGAGATCAACTGGACGTCCGCGAGTGGCATCAGCTCGACCATCCGCTCGATCGGCTGCTGGCCGAGGAAGACCACCCGGCCGGGTGCGTACCGTGCGGCCGATTCGCGTAGCCGCCGCTCTTCCACGCCGCTGCCCGCGAACACGAGCGTCAGGTCCGGGATGTCGGCGAGGTACTCCAGTGCGTCGACGGCGACATCGAGCCCTTGGAGGTTCCCCATGCTTCCCGCGTACATGACGACGAAGCCCTTCAGCCCGAGGGAGCCAGCCATCTGCGGATCGGGTGTTCTCGGGCGGAAGACCCGCTCGTCGACCCAGTTGTAGACAACCGACAGTTTGTCTCGCGGGACTCCGCGGCTGTTCAGGATGTCGGCCATACCCGGCGCGATGACGGCAACCGACGATGCGTTCCGATGCGCCGAGTCGCAGAACCGGTTGAGCAACCGGATTATCAGGTCGGTGCGACGGCCAGGGCGGACATAGTCGCTCTCCGCCAGGGTGTCCGGCCAGAGATCCTCCATGAGGATCACGTACGGGCGTCCGTGCAGCCAACGGGCCATCATCGCGGGCAGCGCCACAGTCGCCGGCGAAGAGTAGACCAGCCACACGTCGACTTTGCGGAGCAGATCCAACCGGGCCGCCGCCGAGGCCGCGAAGCTGAGATAGTTGGCAGCCCGTCTGACTGCTGACCGGTCGTGGCTGGGCACCAGCGGCACCCGGTGCACCGAGACCCCGTTCATCTTCTCGAACCGGTACGGACGGATCCGGTACCCCGGAGACAGTCGGCCGGACGGATAGTTCGGGAAGCCGGTGAGCACGTGCACCTCGTGCCCAAGTGCGACGAGCGACCGACTGATGATCCCCGGCAGGACGGCAGAGCCACCCTCCGGGTCGTACCACTGCGTGATGATCCCGATTCTCACCGCGGTGTCACCGCAGCCGGAGCAGCCAAGGAACCGATCAGGCCAGCCGAGCCCGACACGAGGGCGAGAGTCATGGAGAACCTTCCTGTTTGGGCGGAGCTACTTCGTCAGATACCGGTCGGCCCCGGCCGCTCCGCTGGTGTCCTGCGGTTGCGAGTCACCTGTTCTCGGTCGCGCGAGGGCCTCGGCGCTCGGTGACGAGGCGGGTGTCGGCCCGGTCCCGGCGGTTCTCAGCCGCTCCCATGCCTCGGGGCGCAGCTGCGGCGCCAGCCCCTGGTCGGCGAGCCAGCCCGGCACCTGTCGCTTGCCGAACAGGAGCATCTCCACGCGACGGGCATGCGCGTTGGCGTTCAGACTCGTCCGCCCGTACGCGGTGAAGCAGCGCGTCGCGTACCGCGCCACCCGCGGTGGAAGGTGCAGTGGCTCGCGACCACCGAGAAGGCGGAGCAGGAGCCCGGTCGTCATGCCGTTGTAGGGCTGGAGAACGATGGGCGGTACTGATCCGTCGACGAGCCCGAGATGGGTGATCGCCGTGGCGACATCGTCGATGAGGACCTGGGGCGTTGGTGCGGTGCCGTCCCCGGCGACGCAGCTCGCGCGCGACTGTGCGAGCCGGATGAGGGCACGGGTGTTCGGCCGATCCACGTCGTGCACCCAGGTCGACCGGTAGATGACAGTGTCGATGCAGTCCTCGCGCCGCAGCAGGCGTTCACCGATTGCCTTGGAACGCGAGTACGGCGAGAACGGCATCGTCCGTGCTGTCTCGTCGAGCGCCATCTGCCCCTGCGCTGCCGCAGAACTGACGTGGACCAGTCGCCTGGCGTTGACCAGAGCGCTGGCTCGGGCGACCAGTGTGGGTAGCAGGGTGTTTCCGCCGTACAACTCCGCGCTGTCCGGGGCGGACCCGTTCGGTAGTCCGGCCGTGTTGATCACGATCTGGGCGCCGTCGAGCTGCGCGGCGAGTGCGTCGACGACATCCTCGTAGAGATCTGCGGGCACCGAATCTGCGCGAAGAGCGTGGGTGAGCGGCCACGACAAGCGCGGCGCGGCGACGGGCTGGACCTTGACGCCCCGGTTGCCCAACTCGGCGACGACCGCTCGACCGACGAAGCCGCTGCTGCCGAGCACCGCGACCTTGTCGATCGGCCGGCTCCCTGGGCGGCCGGCGAGGTCACCGGCTCGTTGAACTGACAGTTCTGGCATGGATCGTCCTTCCTTCCGACGAAGGCTGTCGTCGCTGGGCGGCGAGCCACCCCGGGGCAGCGAGGTAGGCGGCGAGGATCGCGAGGGCCGTGGCGTCCAGTGCGGCGCGGGTGATCGGCCCGCTGAAGGACGCGGCAACCAGGCAGGCGGCCACCGCCGCCCCGGCGACGGCCGTCGCCACGGTGACCCGCTGGTGTGACCACCCGCCGTCGGTCAACCGCTGGTAGGCATGGTGGCGGTGCGGGTGATACCAGGCCTCGCCGTTACGGATACGGCACAGGAGCGTCCAACCCGTGTCGGCGAGATAGAGGGCGAGTGGCGCCACGGCCGCCTCGGGCGGGGTGCCGCGAACGACGGCGTACGCGGCGATCGTGGCGAGCGCGCCGCCGAGGGCGTAGGACCCGACGTCACCGAGAAAGACCCTGGCGACCCAGGCGTTCCAGGGGAGGAATGTCAGGGATGCGGCGGCGATCAGACTGCCGGCCGCGGTCAGCAGCGGGAGGTCTGTAAGCACTCCCAGCACGGCGTACACCACTCCGCCGAGGATCGCGTGCACGGCCGAGATGCCGTTGATGCCGTCCATGAAGTTGAAGGCGTTCACATACGAGGTCAGCCAGGCCGCCAGGGCGAGTACCAGAAGCACGTGGACGTACAACGCCTGCCCACCGGGCACCAGGACCAGGGCCGTGCCCACGCCGGCGAGCAACTGCAGAAGCAGCCGGCTGCGGATCGGGACACCCCGGAGGTCTTCCAGGAGCCCGATCGCCGCGAAGAAGAGCAGCGGTACGGCGATGGATCGTGCGTGCTCGTTCAGGAGAAGTGCGAGCCCTGCCGCGGCGGCCACTCCCACGCCACCGCCGCGCGGGATCGGTGTGCTGTGCGAGGAACGCTCCGACGGTATGTCGAGAACCGCGGCTGCTCTCAGCAGGCGAAGGATCAGTGGCTGCAGCAGGGTGCCGACGGCGAGTGCGAGCACGATTCCGCCAGCGAGCGGAACACTCAGCATGGCGTGGTTCCTGCGGAAAAGAAGTGAGGATCCTCTTTAATATGTACGAGATTCACCACTTGAGCCTTTAGGTTGAACCGGTGATATAGGGATGAATCAATAATAGAAGTCGCTTCTATGAGTAAACGACCGTTCCCGGTATTCGGTGTGGAGCACGCAGCTGAAACTGCTCACGGTGCCGTGGAAGACGTCCGGCAGCCCGGTGCGGGCGCTGACCTCGTTGGTCACCCTGCCGGCGGCGGCGGCGGACGTGACGGTGGCCGCCTACCGAGTGCGGGACGAGGCGGCTGGCCTGCTCACCCTCGTGGTGCGGCAGGCATGGTGGTGGAGCCTGGCCCGCCGGGGCCGTCGTTCAGCAGCCGGGTGAGCAGGGTCCGCAGCGGGATCGACTCACCGTCGCGACCCCCCGCTCCGACGACCAACGGCGCCGGGCTGGGCTGCGGGTCGACGCCGAACAGTCGGGCCCGCAGACCGCCCGGCACGGTCAGCAGGTGGAACCGGCCAGCCACGTCCACCGCGCGGGTTTCGGCTCGATCGACGTACCAGCCGGTCAGCCCCGTGCGGTAGCGCCCACGCCCGTCGTATCCCCGGGCGACCAGGCGCGTGGTGGGCAGCCCTCGCCGGGTCGCCTCGGCCACGAACCAGGCCACCAGCTCCGCCGCCTCCGCGTGCTCGGCGGCCCGCCGCCGCGCGTCCGCGTCGGCGTGTGCCCGCACCGCCTGCCGCTGCTGATCCCGCCACTCCCGGGCGTCTCGCTCACCCACGACGCCGACGGTACGCGAGCCGACTCAGACGAGCACGGCCCGCAGCGTCTGCCGGGCGATGCGGGCCATCACCGGATTGGTCTCGACGTAGTACGGCAGCGCGTTGATCGCCTGCTCCAGGGCCCAGCCGCGCCCCCGCTCCCACGTCGCGTCGTCCACGCCCAACGCCCGCCGGTACGTCTCGCGGGAACCCGCGTCGAACAGGTTCCACGCCGGCATCAGGTCCACCGCGGGGTCGCCCACGCCGACCGCGCCCAGATCGATGACGGCGGCCAGCCGGCCGTGGCGGACCAGCAGGTTGCCCGGCATCAGGTCGCCGTGGATCCACACGTCGGCGGGGTCGTCGCGGCGCGCGTCCCGGCACCGCTCCCACACCTCGCTGAGCGCGGTGGTGTCGGTGAGCGCGCCGCTGACCGCGAGCGCGGCCCGCACGCCGGCGTCCTCGGCTGCCAGCCGCCCGCCGCGCCCGTTACCGGACCAGATCCGCCCGCCGGTGTCGATGCCGCGCAGTGCCGTCACCACGCCGGCCAGGTCCCGCGCGAAGACGTCGAGGTCGGCGATCCGGTCGGGCTGGGCCGTCTGCCCCGGAATGAACTGGTACGCCGTCCACGGCCCGGGGTACCCGTCGCCCGGCTCGCCGAGGCCGAGCGGTTCGGGCACCGCGACCGGCAGGTGCCCGCCGAGCAGCACGGCGTGCTCCTGCTCGCGCCGCAGCTCGGCGCGCAGCTCGGGATCGGTCGAGGGGAGCAGCGGAAACCGCAGCACGATGTCCGGGCCGAGCCGGAACAGGGCGTTCACCGTGCCGGTCGAGGGGAGCGGCCGGACCGGCAGGCCCCGCCACCGCGGAAACTGCTCGGCCACCAGCGCGGACACCACGTCCACGCTCACGTCCACCTGATCGGCGTGCATCCTCACCGCGAGATCATCACCCCGAACCTCGCGGCCACGCGAGCGGATTTCCCCGAGGCCGCGCCGTCCGCTCCTACGGCCCTTCGCCTCCCGCTCCGGCTCCATCCCGCGCCGGCCCGCTTGCCGCGCCGGCCCGCTTGCCGCTCCGGCCCGCTTGC
>NZ_QGSY01000305.1 GCF_003857035.1 Micromonospora arida | reverse complement strand
GCCGAGGTCGGGCCGGGGCGAGGGCGGGGCCCCGGCCCTGCCCTCGGGGCCCCGCCCTCGCCCCGGCCCGACCTCGGCGATCTTGCAGTTTCTGTCGCGGATACGCGAATAAATGCCCCTTATGCCGGGACAGAAACTGCAAGATCGCGGGAGGGGGCGGGGCGCGGCCAGAGCCTCAGCGCACGTGACCGTCGCCGGTGACGACGTACTTGGTGCTGGTCAGCTCGGGCAGGCCCATCGGGCCGCGGGCGTGCAGCTTCTGGGTGGAGATGCCGATCTCCGCACCGAAGCCGAACTCGCCGCCGTCGGTGAACCGGGTCGAAGCGTTCACCATCACCGCCGCCGCGTCCACCCTCGCGACGAAGTCGCGGGCCGCGCTCGCCGAGTCCGTGACGATCGCCTCGGTGTGCCCGGTGCCGAAGCGGCGGATGTGCGCGACCGCCGCGTCCAGCGAGTCGACCACCGCCACCGAGATGTCGGCGGACAGGTACTCGGTGGCGTAGTCCTCCTCGGTCGCCGGGACCACGGCGGCGGAGTGGGCGGCCACCTCGGGTGAGCCGTGCACTGTCACCCCCGCCTCGGCGAACGCGGCCAGCACCGGCGGCAGGAACGCGTCGGCGATGCCCGCGTGCACCAGCAGCGACTCGGCGGTGTTGCAGGTGGACAGGCGTTGCGTCTTGGCGTTCAGCGTCACCGCGACGGCCTTCGCCAGGTCGGCGGCGGCGTCGACGTAGACGTGGCAGTTGCCCACCCCGGTCTCGATCACCGGCACTGTCGACTCCTCGACCACGGTGCGGATCAGCGACGCGCCACCGCGCGGAATGAGCACGTCGACGAGACCCCGGGCGCGCATCAGCTCCTTGACCGAGTCACGGGAGCTGGCGTCGAGCAACTGCACCGCGTCGGCGGGCAGACCGGCACCGGCGACCGCGTCACGCAGCACCGCTACCAGCGCGGCGTTCGAGTGCGCAGCCGACGACGACCCGCGCAGCAGCGCCGCGTTACCGGACTTGAGGCAGATTCCGGCGGCGTCCACCGTCACGTTGGGCCGCGCCTCGTAGATGATGCCGACCACCCCGAACGGCACCCGGATCTGGCGCAGCTCCAAGCCGTTGGGCAGGGTGGACCCGCGGACCACCTCGCCGACCGGGTCGGGCAACGCGGCCATCTCACGCAGCGCGTCGGCGATGCCGGCGACCCGACCCGCGTCGAGCGCGAGCCGGTCCAGCACGGCCGCGCTCAGCCCGGCCTCACGGCCGGCCGCCAGGTCCGTCTCGTTCGCGGTCAGGATCTCCGGGGTACGCGACACCAGCGCGTCGGCCATCGCCACCAACGCGGCGTCCTTGACCGTGCGCGTGGCCACGGCCAACTCCGCGGCGGCGTCCCTCGCCCGTCGCGCCTGCTCGGTCACGCTCATGCCGGCACTCCGCTGCGCTGCGTGCCGCCCTGAGGCACCACCGCGCTGATTCGATGATTCGCTCGCTGACGCTCACTCATTGTCGACTCCTTAGAGCAGCACCAGGTCGTCGCGGTGGACGACCTCTCGTTCGTACGCCGGGCCGAGCGCCGCGGCGAGTTCGGACGTGGAGCGGCCGAGTAGCCCGGGTAGCTCCACCGCGTCGTAGTTGACCAGCCCTCGGGCGACCGATGCGCCGGCGGTGTCCACCAGGTCCACCGGGTCGCCGGCCGTGAACGTGCCGTCCACGGCGGTGATGCCGGCCGGGAGGAGCGACTTGCGCCGCCCGACGACGGCGGCCACCGCGCCCGGGTCGAGGTGCAGCCGCCCCCGGGGCGAGGTGGCGTGGGCCAGCCAGAACAGCCGGGCCGTCGGGCGTCGCCGCTGCGGGTGGAAGAGCGTGCCGACAGGTTCGCCGGCCAGCGCCGGCGTGGCCAGGTCAGCGGCGGTGAGCACCACAGGGATGCCGAAGCCGGTGGCGATCCGGGCGGCCTCGACCTTGGTCACCATGCCACCGGTGCCGACGCCGGACCGGCCGGCCCCGCCGATGGTGATGCCGGCGAGGTCCGTGTCGTCGCGCACCTCGGCGATCCGGGTCGAGCGCGGGTTGGTGGGGTCACCGGTCCAGAGCGCGTCCACGTCGGAGAGGAGCACCAGCAGGTCGGCGTGCACCAGCGCGGCCACCAGGGCGGCCAGCCGATCGTTGTCGCCGAACCGGATCTCCTGGGTGGCCACCGTGTCGTTCTCGTTGACGATCGGCACCGCCCGCAGGTCGAGCAGCTTGCGCAGCGTCCGGTACGCGTTGCGGTAGTGCGCTCGCCGGGTCACGTCGTCGACGGTGAGCAGCACCTGCCCGACGGTGCGGCCGTGGCGGGCGAAGCTGGCCGCGTACCGGCCGATCAGTAGCCCCTGCCCGACGCTGGCGGCGGCTTGCTGGGTGGCCAGGTCGCGCGGGCGTCGGGACAACCCGAGCGGGGCGAGCCCGGCGGCGATGGCGCCGGAGGAGACCAGCACCACCTCGCGCCCTTCGGCGGTGAGCCGACCGAGGGTGTCGACCAGCGTGTCGACGCGCTCGTCGGCCAACCCGCCGGTGGCGGTGGTCAACGAGGAGGATCCGATCTTGACGACGACCCGCCGGGCCGTCGTGACTGCGTCGCGCACCCGACCATTCTGCGTGGTCACGGCCGCACCGCCCGGCGACGTTCCCATATGGTGGCCGATTGTGACTCCAGACGAGTACGTCGAGGCGGTGCTCGACCTGGTCGAGCGGATCCCGGAGGGCCGGGTCATGTCGTACGGCGGGGTGGCCGACGCCCTGTCCGAACGCTCGGGGCGTGCCTCGGCCCGGTTGGTCGGCAACATCATGGCCCGGCACGGCGGCTCGGTGCCCTGGCATCGAGTGGTGACCGCGGGTGGTCGACTGCCGCCGGGGCACGAGCGGGAGGCCCGGGCCCGGCTGTTGGCCGAGGGGGTGCCGCTGCGCGGCGAGGGTGTGGACATCGCGGCGGCGGGTTGGTCGCCTGACGAGGGGTTGTGATCACCGACGGGCGTGATCGTGGTGGCCGGGACGTGCCCCACACCGACGGTGCCCCGCCCCGGCGGGGATCGGGGCGAGGCACCGTGCGGTCGTTCAGAGTGGGAGTGGGGACGACACCTCGTTGTCGTTCCGTTTCAGGTCGGGCCAATGGCGGTCCTGTGCGTCGCAGTGAACGACGAGGAACCTCCGGGTGATCGCGTCAGGCCCCGGCCGGCCGGGCACCAACTGGACGAACGTGTAGCGACGCGATTCACCGACCGGCACCCCGGGCAGCAGGCACGACGGTTGATCGGCCTGCGGCGCCGGGTTCGGGTCGCACCGGGACCAGTCCCCGCCGGCCCGCTCGCCGCCCTCGATGGAGTGGAAGGCGACCTGGGCCGCGTCGACCGGCCCGGCGTTGGTCACTGTGAAGACCGTGGTGAGTTTGCGTCGGGTGTCCGCCCCCGGAACGTCGACGAGCTGGTGCGTCATGGTCATCCGTAGGTCGGTGAGTCGGGGGTCCTTGCCGAATGCCGTGGGGCCGTCGGTCTGAGCGAATCGCTGCCCGTCCCACCGGTACGTCCGTACCTGCTCTCGCCGCAGGTAGCTCGGTGTGCCACAGCACGGCACGATGTCGGCCACGCGCACCTCGACCGACCCGTTCCGGTTGATTTCCACCGCGCGAATGTCGTCGAACCCGTCGCCGGTCCGGACAACACGGCCCAGCGTCACGATGTGGCCGTCGCGATCCCGGTCGAAGGCCACCACCTGCTTCGCCGACGCCTCGCCGTACCGGCAGGCGACGACGGCGATGGTCTCGACGGCCCTGTCACCGTCGACGTCACCGTGTTCGAACGCGTCGTCGGTGAGCATCGACACGTAGGTGTCCGTCGTGTCGGTCTTGAGCCGAACCTTCGAGGTGGTGCAGCCGCCCTCCATCTCACCCGGCGGCCAGGTCGGCAGGTCGACCCGGGTGGCGAGCAGTTGGGCCCGACTGATCCGTCCGTCCGGGGCGTTCGGGGTGCTCGTGGTCGCCGACGGCGGCGTGGTCGGTGTGGGCGTCGGCGGTGCCGAGGTCGGCGGGGTGGTCGGTTGCACGGACTCCGCCGGCGCCAGCGGGTTCCGGTCACCGCGTAGCGCGGCGTTGGCGACGACCGGGGCCACCACCAGCACGACAGCCGCGGCGGCCACGGCCACCGCCGTCATTCGCCGCCGTCGGCGCAGCAGTTGCCGGGCCTCGTCGGGACCGGGACCGGCGACGTGGCTGATCACGTCATTGCGGTACGCGCCGAGCCGCTGGCGCAGTCGCGGGTCGAGGTCAGACATCGCACACCCCATCGGTGTTCTCGTCGAGCAGCCCGGCCAGGGCCGTCCGACCTCGGTGCAACCAGGACTTCACGGTGCCCTCGGCCACTCCTTCCTGGGCGGCGATCTCGTTGACCGACAGGTCGGCCAGGTAGTGCAGGATGACCGCCCGGCGGTGGTTGGCGGGCAGTTGGGCCAGCGCCGCGTCGATGGCAACCCGGTCGGGCGTCGGGCCGGCCACCTCGGCCTCGGTGCGCCGTTGCCGCAGCAGGTGGTTGCGGGCGGTGCGCAGGCGTCGCCAGCGGCTTCGGGCCAGGTTCCAGGCGACCTGCCGGACCCAGGCGACCGGGTCGTCGTAGCGGATCAGCCGGTCCCAGCGGGCCAGCGCTCGGTAGAACGCCTCCTGGGCCAGGTCCTGGGCATGGCCCAGGTCTCCGGTGTACGCGCACAGTTGGGCGGTCACGCTGCCGAAGTGCGCGTGGTAGAAGTCGTCGAACGTGATCGTTTCCTCGACCACAGCACCGGCCGTCCGGGCCGCCGGTGGCTCGTTGGCGCGGGCCCCCATCATCGCTGTCACTGCCCCTCCCCCCGTCAGCGCCGGGCTGGTGTGCCATTGGCGCCGGTAACACTCTGAGACTGCGGAGGTGGTTGCGGGGTCCGCTGCCGGTTACCCGACTGTGTGGTTGTCCGGGACGGGCCGGTGGGTTGATCACCGGATGAGGGGATGTGACCCCCGACTCAACGTGAGTAACATTCGGGCCCATGAAAACGCCGCCGGGCCCCGGCTCGCTGCCTCGACGGGTGCACGCCGGCTACGCGCTCGGCTCCCTGGCGACCGGCGCGTTCGGCACCGTGCCCGGTCTGCTGCTGCTGCCGTACCTGACCGACACGCTGGGCGTGGCCGCCGGGCTGGCCGCGTTGCTGGTGTTGCTGCCCAAGGCCTGGGACGTGCTGGTCAACCCGGTCGCCGGGCGGATCTCCGACCGCACCCGATCGCGGTGGGGCGCCCGCCGGCCGTACCTGATCGTCGCCGGCCTCGCGCTCGCCGTGCTGTTCGCGTCGATCTTCGCCGCGCCCTTCGGTAACGGTCCGGGCGCCGCGGCGTACGTGGCGTTCGCCTTCCTCGCCACCGCCACCGCGTTCGCCTTCTTCCAGGTGCCGTACGTGGCGATGCCGGCGGAGCTGACCGACGACTACGCCGAGCGCACCCGGTTGATGACCTGGCGGATCGCGGTGCTGGCGTTGGCCATCCTGGTCTCCGGCGCGGTCGCGCCGCTGGTGGTGAGCGCCGGTGGTGACGGTGTGGCCGGGCACCGCTGGATGGGCCTGTTCGTGGCGGTGCTGATCGCCCTCGGCGCCCTCGGCGCGTTCCTGGGCACCCGGTCCGCGCCGACCGGCACGGTGGGCGAGAGTGAGCCGACGCTGCGCGCCCAGCTCGCCGTGGCCGGTGCCAACCGCCCGTTCCGGGCACTGCTGATCTGCTTCGTGGTGCAGTCCGCCGGGGTGGCGACGATCCTGGCCGGGGTCAACTACTTCGCCGGGCAGATCCTGCGTGACGAGGAGAGCGGGCCGACCCTGCTCTTCGTCTGCTTCGTCGGGCCGGCGCTGCTGGTGATGCCGATCTGGGCCCGGATCGGTGCCCGGCTGGGCAAGCGGACCGCACTGGTGGTCGCCTCGCTGATCCTCGCCGTCGGTGCGTTCGCCCTGGTCGCCGCGCCGGTGCTGCCGCCGGTCGCCGTCTATCTCGTGGTCGCGCTGATCGGCGTGGGGTACGCCGGGCAGCAGGTCTTCGCGCTGGCGATGTTGCCGGACTGCATCGCGCACGAGACGGCGCGCACCGGTCGACGGCAGGCGGGCGTCTTCACCGGGCTGTGGACCGCCGGGGAGACCTTCGGCCTGGCGCTCGGCCCCGGCATCTACGGACTGGTGCTCCAGCTCTCCGGCTACGTGTCCTCCGACACCGGCTCGGCGGCGGCCCAGTCCGACACGGCGAGGCTGGGCGTCCTCCTCGGCTTCACGCTGATCCCGGCCCTGCTGATCGCCCCGCCGATCCTCCTGCTCCGCCAGTACACCCTCACCGCCCACAGCGACCTGGTCGACCATGGAGTTGTGTCGGGGGACGAAAGCCGTTGACCGTCACGAGAAGGGCACCGTAACTCGATGATCGACGAGAACAGGTTTGAGGCTGGAGCGCTTTGCGCTACCGGGGTTCCGGCGGAACGGGTTCTGGAAGAGGTGCGGGAGCTGCGGTCGAGTGACGCGCCCACCCACGGGGGACGGCTGTTCGCGTACGTCTACGACCCGGCGGTGCCCGGGCTGGACGAGCTGGCCGCCGCCGCCCACCAGGAGAGCGCGCACGTCAACGGGTTGGACCCGACCGCGTTCCCGTCCCTGCTGGCCATGGAGAACGCGCTGGTCGGCGCCGCCGGCCGGGTGCTCGGCGCCGGCCCCGGGACCACCGCCCCGGACGTCGTCGGCAGCGTCACCAGCGGCGGCACCGAGTCACTGATCCTCGCCGTCAAGACGGCCCGGGACGCCCACCCCGAGATCGCCGCACCCCGGATCGTGGTGCCGTCGAGCGCGCACGCGGCATTCGCCAAGGCAGCGCACTACCTACGGGTGGCGCTGGACGTCGTGCCCGTCTCCCCGGAGACGCTGCGTCCCGACCCGGCCGCGATGGCCGCCGCGATCCGCCCGGAGACGGTGCTGGTCGCCTGCTCCGCGCCGTCGTACGCGCACGGGGTGGTGGACCCGGTCACGCAGATCGCGGCAGCCGCGGCCGAAGCCGAGGTGCGTTGCCACGTGGACGCCTGCTTCGGCGGCTGGACCCTGCCGTACCTGCGTCGGCTCGGGGAGCCGGTGCCGCCGTTCGACTTCGCGGTGCCCGGGGTCACCTCCATCTCGGTCGACCTGCACAAGTACGCGTACGCGCCGAAGGGGGTGTCAGTGCTGCTGCACCGCGACGCCTCGCTGCGCGCCCCGCAGTACTTCGCGTACGCCGACTGGCCCGGCTACACCATGATCAACCCAGTGATCGCCTCCACCCGCTCGGGCGGCCCGATCGCCGCCGCGTACGCCACGTTGCGGCACCTCGGCGACGAGGGTTACCTGCGGCTGACCGCCATCACCCGGGACGCGGTGGCCGGGCTGGCCGATGCGGTCCGCGCCGTCGACGGGCTGCGGCTGATGGCCGAGCCGGAGTCGACAGTCGTCTGCTTCACCGCCACCGACGGTGGCCCCGACCTGTTCGTCCTGGTCGACGAGCTGACCGCGCGGGGCTGGCACACCCAACCCCAGCTGTCGTACGACGGTCTGCCCACCAGCGTGCACCTCACGGTGACCGCCGCGGTAGCGCCCCGGGTCGCCGAGTTCGGGCCGGACCTGACCGACGCGGTGGCCGCAGCCCAGGCGGCCGGTCCGGTCGCCCTTCCACCGGAACTGACGGCGCTGGCGACGTCGCTGACCCCGGACGCGCTGACCCCGGAACTGGTCGCGGGCCTGGCCGCCGGGCTGGGCATGGGCGGCGAGACCGATGGCGCGCCGCTGCCGGAGCGGATGGCGGTGGTGAACACGCTGCTCGACGCCGCGCCGCCGGCGCTGCGGGAGCGGCTGCTGGTCGAGTTCGTCGGGCTGCTGCAACGTCCCACCTGGTGACCGGAGCGCCGGCCGCGTCGTACGCCCCCGTGGCGTACGACGCAGCCGGCGACCGTCAGCCGTAGGTCAACCTCATCTGAACCAGGTTGTCGGCTCTGTTGACCTCCGGCAGGACGTCACGTTCGCTGTCCATCGGCTCGACCTCCACGTCTGCCTTGTTCGTGCTCAGCGTGATCCCTTCGAGCACCCGGAAGTCCAGGTCCAGCCGCATCTCCGCCCCGGCGGCCAGCTGACCCAGGCGGCAGGTGATCGGTTCGACGCTCTCGTGGACGCCCGCGCACGTGCCCCACCCGTCGACGTCCGCGCGCACCACCGCGGGCACGCCCAACCGCAGCACCACGTGGGCGACCGGGCCCGTGCCCCGGTTACGAACCCGCACCGTGGCCGTACCCGTCCGGGAGCCGTCGTCGGCAGTTCTCAGCACGAGGTCACCGGTGGTGACGGCGAGGTCCGCCAGGTTCGGGTTCGGACCGAAGCTCGTTGGCCCGGAGACCTGGCTGAAGGCGTCACCCTTCCAGCGGTAGCCCCGCCACTGCCGTTGTGACCACTTGGCGTTCCAGCCACCCCCGGGAGCGATGTCACCGACCTGAACGCGAACCGTGCCGTCGCCCACGACATCCAGCGCGAACAGCCACTCCGGCTTGTCGATGGTGGTCGTGACCACCCGGCCGACCGTCGTCACCTTTCCTTCCTTGTCGCGGTCGAAGGCGACCACCTGCATCGGCCCGCGGGTGCCGAGCACGCACTGCACAAGCGCCACCGTCTCCACCGCGCCGTCCCCGTCGATGTCGCCGTGGTCGAGCGCCAAGAGCGAGTTCGCGCCCTCCCGGGCATCGGCGGTGAGCCGCGTCTGCGACGTCGGGCAGCCTGGTCCGGCCCGCCATGCCGGCAGGGTCACCGGCACCCCCAGCAGTTGGGCCCGGCTGAACCGGCCGTCCGGCACTGTGGTGGTCGGGCTGGAACTGGTCCCGGCAGCGCTGGGGGTTGGCGTTGGCGTCGGCGGCGGCGTCGGCGACGCCGACACGCTCGGCGTCGGCTCCACCGGACCGGGCCGGTGGTCCGGGCCGCTCATCGCCGCGTATCCGAGGGCAGACCCGCCGAACAGGGCGAGCGCCGTCGTGGCGGTGGCAGCCAGCCGACGCCGGCTGCGGCCTCGTACGGTCCGTCGAACGGCGGCGGGCCCCGGCGCCTCGACCTCCGTCAGCGCGGTACGGCGGTAGCGGGCGAACTCTTCGGCGAGGTCAAGGGTCTCCTGCTCAGACATCCCGCACCTCCTCATTGGTGTCGCGTAGGTGGGTGGCGAGTGCGGTTCGGCCCCGGTGCAGCCAGGACTTGACCGTCCCTTCGGCGACCTGTTCCTGAGCGGCGATCTCCGCGACCGTCAGGTCGGCGAGATAGTGAAGTACGACGGCCCGCCGCTGCTTCGGCGGCAACTTCGCCAACGCGGCGTCGACGGCGACCCGGTCCGGGCTCGGCTCCGCGACGTGTGTCTCCCGCTGCCGCAGCAGCCACAGCTGGGCGGTCCGCAGCCGCCGCCAGCGGTTGTGGCCGAGATTCCAGGCGACCTTACGGACCCAGGCCAGGGGGTCCTGGTATCCGGCGAGCCGGTCCCAGCGGGCGTACGCCCGACAGAACGCCTCCTGAACCAGCTCCTGCGCCTGCCCACGGTCGCCTGTGTACGCGGTCAGCTGCACCACCAGGCCGCGGTAATGGGCGTGGTAGAAGTCGTCGAAGAGCAGCTCTGCCGGCGTGGAGGTTGCGGTTCCCGGTGGGTCCGGCGGGGGGTCACCCACCCGCACATCTCGTGTCACAAGCACTCGTCCTCCCCGTGGCGACTGCGGGCGTCGTGTTCGCCAGCACCGGTCACACAAGCGAGCGCGCCGGTAGGTTGCGCGTCAGTCGCTGCCGATCCTTGTCGGCTCCGGGACAGTTGGTGGGCCGCTCGCGCCGATCACTGCCGGACCGCACAGACGCCGCCTGTGATTCACTGTCGGTGAGGAGAGGGGGCGGTCGTGCAGCTGCCGGCAGTGCTCGGTGAGCCGATCCGGTTCGTGCTGAACTGGGGGCGCCGCTACTCGCTCTGGGTCTTCAACTTCGGTCTGGCCTGCTGTGCCATCGAGTTCATCGCCACCAGCATGGGTCGGCACGATTTCATCCGACTCGGCGTGATCCCGTTCGCCCACGGCCCCCGCCAGGCCGACCTGATGGTGGTCTCCGGCACGGTGACCGACAAGATGGCTCCGGCGATCAAGCGGCTCTACGACCAGATGCCTGAGCCGAAGTACGTCATCTCGTTCGGTGCCTGCTCCAACTGCGGCGGCCCCTACTGGGATTCGTACTCGGTGACCAAGGGCGTCGACCAGCTCATCCCGGTCGACGTGTACGTGCCCGGCTGCCCGCCCCGGCCGGAGGCGCTGCTGCACGGCATCCTGCGCCTGCAGGAGAAGATCGCCGCCGAGCAGTCCGGCATCGGGGGTGTGCCGCAACGGGACGTGCTGGCCGCACCGCTGGACGCCCCGCCCCGCGAGGCCGCCGCCCCACGTTCGGTCGACTCGCTCACCGCCCCACCGGTACGCCCACCCGCCGCGAGCTGAGAGCGGTGGGCCGCCACCCGGAGTTGATCCGGGCGGCGGCCGTCCGCGGGTTGGTCAGCTGGTCGACAGGGCCAGGTTGAACGTGACGGTGTTGTCGCTCGGGTCGACGTCGGGAACAATCTCGTTCCAGTAGTGGGTCGCCAACTCCACGGTGATCGGGGTCGACTCGTCCGCCGGGTCGGTCGGCCGGCTGATGAACAGCGCCACCTCGCGCTCCTCACCCTGCATCAGCAGCCCGCCCGGCACGAATGCCTGTGGGCCGTACACCGGGCCGTCGAAGGGCTCGGTGAACCGGATCGTCGACCCGGCAGGCAGCTGCGTGGCAGTCAGCGAGTTGGCGAGTTGCCGGGCGTCACCCGCGTACCGGACCCGGAGCGGCACCCGCCGGGTGTTCTCGGGGCCGTCGGTCACCGGGCCGGCCAGCTCGACGGACGCGTTCGCCTGGGTGTCCTGCACGTACGTCTGCGGGCGGGCCAGCTTGCCGTCCAGGGAGCGGAACTGGGCGCTGAACGGAACGGTGCCCAGCGATCCGGTTTCGTACGAGTAGGCGGTGACCAGGCCGCCCGCCGCGATCATCGGGTAGCTGCGGGAAGTGGTCAGCACCTGGAATTCCACTGTTGCCCTGCGGGACTCACCCGGGGCCAGGTCGTTGCCGCGCGGCAGGGCGCAGGTGCGGACCAACAGCCCCTCCTCCACGCCGTCCGACTCGCAGCGTGACTCCACGCCCCCGGAGAAGGAGCCGGCCACCGCCTCACGGACCTGGAAGTAGAAGCCCTGTGTGCTGTCGCTGTTGTTGGTGATGGTCACCCGAAGGCTGCCCTGGTAGCCGCGTTCGGTCGGCTCAAGCACCAGCCGGCTCAGTGAGAACGTGGGAGCGTCGGCGGAGGCCGACGGTGCGGCAGCGGCCGGTCCGGCCCCGCCGATCGTCGCCGTCAGGCCGAGCAGTGCGGCGGTGAGCAGGGTCCCCGTTTTGTGAAGCATCTGTATCTGGTCCTCCATGGTCGACGCCCGGCGAGGGACCTGTCGCCCGCGCTTGGCAGCGACGCGATCGACCGACGTGACCGTGGTGTCCGGGCCCCCGCGCCGTGACCCAGGCAGCATGATCGATGGATGGGCCGAACGCCACCCCGTTGTGGACCCGCCGCACTAGCCTGCGCACTATGAGCAGCTCAGCGGACCAGCGGTCCACCCACATCGTCGACGTGCTCACCGAGGAGTTCGGCGCGTCGATGGCGATCGACCCGGCCGCCTTCCGCCGCAAGTTCCGCAAGATGGCGGCTTCGCCGTTCGCCTTCTACCGGGGCAGCGCCGCGCTGTTCTACGCCGACCAGCTCGGCGACTTCGCCGACGACCGGTTCCTGAACGAGCAGACCAGCCGGGTGTGGATCCACGGTGACCTGCACGCGGAGAACTTCGGCACCTACATGAACGCCTCCGGGCAGCTGGTGTTCAACGTCAACGACTTCGACGAGGCGTACGTCGGGCCGTTCACCTGGGACCTGCGTCGGCTCGCGGCCAGCGTGGCGCTGCTCGGCTACGGCAAGGCGCTCTCCGACACGGCAATCGGCGAGCTGGTGGCGGGGTTCGCCAGGTCGTACCTGACCGAGCTGCGGGCCATCGCCGCCGGTGGTGACGACGCGATCGGCTCGATCACCCTGGACAACGCCGACGGGGTGCTGCGCCGGGTGCTCCAACGGGCCCGGCTCAACACCCGCGTCGACCTGCTCGCCGCGCAGACGACCATCGACAACTACGAGCGACGTTTCTCCATCGGCGACGGGGTCTTCGAAATCGACGACGCCACCCGGGACCTGGTCAGCGCCGCCTTCCAGGACTACCTGGGCACCCTGCCAACCGCCTCGATCCAGCTGCGCCCGGTGGCGGCACGGATCAAGGACGTGGTGCTGCGCAAGGGGGTGGGCATCGGCTCGGCCGGGCTGCCGTCGTACAACCTGCTGCTGGAGGGGCACACCCAGGCGCTGGAGAACGACGTCGTCATCTACATGAAGCAGGCGCAGGTGCCGGCCGTGGCGCGGTACGTCACCGACGAGTCGGTCCGCGGCTACTTCCAGCACCAGGGGCACCGGACCGCCGAGTCGCAGCGGGCGTTGCAGGCGCACGCCGACCCGTGGTTGGGCTTCACCGAGCTGAACGGGGCCGGTCAGCTGGTCGCCGAGGTCTCCCCGTACGCCGCCGATCTGGACTGGTCGGACGTGAACGAGCCGGAGGAGCTGACCGGGGTTCTCGTCGACCTTGGCCGGGCGGTGGCCCGGATGCACTCGGTCGCCGACGACGAATCCAGTCACGACCTGGTGGACTACTCCACGGAGGAGGCGATCGTCGCGGCGGTGGACGCCGACGAGCCGGGATTCGTCGCCCACCTGGTGGATTTCGCGCACGCGTACGGGGTGCGTGCCCGCCAGGACCATCAGCTCTTCGTCGACCTGTTCCGCAACGGTCGACTGCCGGGCATCTGATCGGGCGCGGCGTCGCTCAGGACGCGAACTCCAGCACCACCTTGATGTCGTCCGGCCCGGGGGTGTACGCGTCGGCGTAGCGGTTCACCGGCACCCGGCGGGTGATCAGCGATTCGAGCCAGACCTGGTCGGCGCGGGCGAGCGCCTCCGCGGCCATGGTCCAGTGCCGCCGGTTGGCGTTCACCGACCCGAACACCACGTTGTTTTCCAGCACCAACGCCCGGTTGAGAGCCCCGGCGTCGAAGTCGATGATCCGGCCACCGCTGGACACCCCGGCCAGGCAGACGATCCCGGTCGGGGCCGCCTTGCACATGACGTCGAGGACCACGGTGGGAGCGCCGGTGCACTCGATCACCACGTCCGGTTCGAAGGGCAGGTCGTTGACCGGCACCGTGTGGTAAGTGGCGCCGAGCCCGGCGACCAGCTCCGGCTTCGGCCCCTCGGTGTTCCGGTCCAGCACGTGGACGGTGAGCCCACGCTGGGTGCCGAGCAACGCGGCCAGCAGACCGATCGGCCCGGCCCCGGTCACCAGGACGGTCTGCGGCTGCCACTCGGCCCGGTGCCCGATCCGCTCGATGTGGTCCCAGGCCTTCGCCACCACACTGGTCGGCTCCAACAGCACGCCGACCTGGGCCAGCGTCGGGTCGAGCGCGACCGCGAACTGCGGCTCGACCCGCCAGCGGTCGCGGGCGAACCCGGCCAGTCCCTTGATGCCGTGTTCGGTGTACTGGCCGTTGCGGCACATGTCCCACTCGCCGACCGCGCAGTTCGGGCAGGGCACCGGATCGGGATACCGGACGATCCCGGCCACCAGGTCGCCAGGTTGCAGGGTGCCACTCGGGTCCTCGATCACCCGGCCCAGTGACTCGTGCCCGATGACCAGGCGGTCGGCACCCGGTGGCGCCTCGCCGTACTCCCCGGCGATGATCTCGTGGTCGGTGCCGCAGATCCCCACCGCCAGCGCCTCGACCAGGACAGAGCCCTCTTCGGCAGCCGGCTCCGGCTGATCCTCGACGAGGTTCAGCGAATTGGCGACCCCGGGCCTCACTGTCACAGCGCGCACGCCCCCATCTTTCCCCGCCGAGGCGTGCGCCGCGCCCGAAGCCGGCAGATCGCTGGGCATCGGCGGCGGCCAGGTGCGGGCCCGGCCGGCACTAGGATCAGCGGCATGACTCCCGAAGAGGTCGGCGCTCGACTGGTCGCGCTGCTCGCGCCGGTTGAGGCGACCCCGTCGGTCTCCGGCGGGCAACGCTTCGCCCGGGCCACCGTCGATGTGCCGCCCGCGAGTTGGCTGACCGCGATTTCCGCCGCCCGTGACGACGCCGAGCTGGCCTGCGACTTCTTCGACTGGCTCTCCGCTGTCGACGAGTTGGCCGAGGGCTTCGACGTGGTGGCGCACCTCTGGTCGACGC
The DNA here is from genome assembly GCF_003857035.1 of Micromonospora arida. Taxonomy (GTDB): domain Bacteria; phylum Actinomycetota; class Actinomycetes; order Mycobacteriales; family Micromonosporaceae; genus Micromonospora; species Micromonospora arida. Next base: position 379 of record NZ_QGSY01000305.1, on the reverse strand, counting down.
GACTGCGTCACGGCCTGCTGCTGCGTACCCGGTTGCCGCGCGGCGCGCCCACGGTCGCCTCGGTGGTCGACGTCTATCCCGGTGCCGCCTGGCACGAGCGGGAGACGCACGAGATGTTCGGCATCGACTTCGCCGGGCATGGGGAGCTGCTGCCGCTGCTGCTGCCGCCGGAGTTCGAGGGTCACCCGCTGCGCAAGGAGTTCGTGCTGGCTTCCCGGGTGGCGAAGCCCTGGCCGGGTGCGAAGGAGCCGGGCGAGTCCGAGGCCGGCGGCGGACGTCGGCCGATCCGCCCGCCTGGCGTTCCCGCTCCGGGCGAGTGGGGGCCCACGCCCACCCCGGCCGGCGCCGGCCGGGTGGGGGAGGGCCCGCGCGGCGGCAC
>NZ_QGSY01000328.1 GCF_003857035.1 Micromonospora arida | reverse complement strand
GTGCGGGATTCGGTGCGGGCGGTTTCGGCGGCGGCGAGGATGGCGACGACCTCACGGCCGAAGCGGACGTCGCAGCGGTGGTCGCGGGTGCCGGCCTGAACCTGCTCGACGAGCTGGTCGATGGCGACGCCGAACGCGGTGGCGGCGTCGTTCTCGCCGAACGGGACGTCCTCGATGCCGTTCTCGCCGTAGAACACGAACTCCCGGGCCATCGACTCGGTCGGGGCATCCAGGGACAGCGAGGCGCTGCTCGTGGCACCGCCCTCGTGGGTGAGCAGCAGATGCACCATCCCGCTCGGCCCGTCCATCGCCGCCACCTGCGTCACCCGGCCCAGCACCGGCAGGAGGATCGAGAGCGCGTGCGGGGCGATGTCCCAGAGCGCCCCGTGCTCCCGACGCCACAACGAGCCGCCGTACGGGCTGCCGTCCTGGAAGATCGAGGCGAACGCGGTGGTCCGACCGTGCTGCCAGCCCCCGGCGGCGGCGGTGGCGGCGAGGAACGCGGTCACGTTCGGCTGGAACCGCTGGGTGAAGAAGACGACCGAGGCGACCCCGGACTCCTCGGCGGCAGCCACGACCAGGTCGGCGTCGGCGACACTGAGCGCCAGCGGCTTGTCCAGCAGCAGGTGTCGACCGGCGCGGGCGGCCCGGACCGCGATGTCGGCCTGGATGTCCGGCGGCAGCGCGACGGCGATCGCCTCGCACTGCTCGATCAGCGCGTCGACGTCGGCGTAGGCGGCCACCCCGTACCGCTCGGCCAGCGCGGAGGCCCGCTCCGGGTTGCGGCCCCACACCCCGACCAGCTCCGCGTCGGGATGTGCGTGCAGCGCCTTCCCGTGCGTCTCGATCGCCCAGTGACCGGTGCCGAACAAGCCGAACCGCAGCACGTGTACCTCCGCTGTCTCCCCGCACCGCGGCAACGCCACGGACGTGATCCACGCTAGTCGCCCGGGCGCCCATGACGGCGGCGGGTTCGACCAATCGAAGCAGCACACCTCCATTTCCGGGTCGGTGGTCGAGCTACCCGCCCGGCTGTCGGTGCAGCGGTCCGCCCGTGGTCTGCCGGCACCGCCTGCGCCGCTCTCGGTAACGCCAGGTCCGATCGCCGCCAGACACACCAGGTGCGGCGAGGCAGTCTCGACGGCATGCAGAGCACGAATCCAGCGATCACCAGCGGTGTCGTGACGTTTGACCACTGGTACGACTTCACCGAGGGCGGCCCGGTGCACCGCGCGCTGCTGCCGTTCCCGTCGACAGCGCCCGCCCCGTTCGAGGTCGCTCGCTGGTCGGTGGCCCCGAACACCTCCAACGACCTCGACGTCCATCGGTCTCGTGAGGTGTGGATCATCGTGTCCGGGACGGGAACCTTGACGTTCGCCGACCAGACGGGCGTCCTGCGGGCCGGCGACGTCGCGGCGTTCGACAGCAGGGTGCCGCACCAGATTCGGAACGACGGCCCGGACCCGCTCGTTGCCATCTCCGTCTACTGGCTGCAAGCAGGCGACTGACGCCGACCCGAAAAGCGCGGGCACCTGGACTGCGGACAACCTTGACGGGCGCGCGTCACACGCGGAGAGGCAGGGCACCCCTTTACTACGACGGTTAGTAGGCTGTGCCGGTGACCGAGGCAACGACCGGGTGGTGCCGGTGACCAGCGTGGGCGCCGACTCTCCGGTGGACGGGATCGTCGCGACCGTGCCGATCGTGCTGTCGCTGCTCGTGGCGGTGTGGGCGCTGGTGGCTGCGGTACGCCACCGGCCGCCGGACCGGATGCAGTTCGTCGGTCTGGCCGTACTCGAAGTGGCGTTGCTGGTGTTGAGCGTGCTGGCGCTCGTCGCGGTCGGCGGCGGGGATCGGCCCGGCGAGCCCGGCGCCTTCTTCGGCTACCTGGTCACGCTGGTGTGCCTGCCGCCGCTGGCCTGGGTGCTGGCCCGGATGGAACCGACCCGCTGGGGCTCGGCGATCGTGTGCGCGGTCTGCCTGGTGGCCCCGGTGGTGGTGGTCCGGTTGCAGCAGACCTGGGAGGTGCTCGGTGGTTGAGACAAAATCGGCTCGGCAGCGCACGAACTCCGGCCCGGGTCGGCTGTTGATCGCGGTCTACCTGCTCTTCGCGATCGCGGCGACGAGTCGGGCGGGTCTGCAGCTCGCCACCAAGTTCGACGAGGCGCCGGTGGCGTACCTGCTCTCCGGGGTGGCCGCGCTCATCTACATCGTGGCGGCGGTGGGGTTGGCCCGTGCCGGGCACACCGGCCGTCGGGTCGCGCTGGCGTGCTGCTCGGTGGAGCTGGTCGGTGTGGTCGCGGTCGGCATCCTGAGCCTTGTCGACAAGGACCTCTTCCCGGACGAGACGGTCTGGTCGCAGTTCGGCAGCGGGTACGGCTACATCCCACTGGTGCTGCCGGTGCTCGGCCTGATCTGGCTCTGGCGCACCCGCCGCGCACCCGCCTGATCCGCCGCAGCCGCCGACCCGCCGCGCACCCCGCCCGACCGCGCGCAGACCCGGCGACGAGGGCGCCGGCTCACCTGCCGGGGCGCCCTCGTCGGGAGTACGGGTCAGTCCCGTGGGCCGCCCGCGACGTAGATGACCTGACCGGAGACGAAGCCCGCGCCCTCGCTCGCCAGGAACGAGATGGTGTGCGCGACGTCCTCCGGGCGACCCGGGCGACGGACCGGGATCTCGGCGGCGGCGTGCTTCTGGAAGTCGTCGAAGTCGACCTTCATGCGGGCCGCGGTGGCCGCGGTCATGTCGGTGACGATGAAGCCGGGTGCGACCGCGTTCACTGTCACCCCGAACGGACCCAGCTCGATGGCGAGCGTCTTGGTGAAGCCCTGTAGACCGGCCTTGGCCGCGGCGTAGTTCGCCTGGCCCCGGTTGCCCAGCGCGGAGGTGCTGGAGAGGTTGACGATCCGCCCCCACTTCCGGTCCACCATGTGCTTCTGGGCGGCCTGGCTGAACAGGAACGCGCCGCGCAAATGCACCCCCATCACCGTGTCCCAGTCGGCGTTGGTCATCTTGAACAGCAGGTTGTCGCGGAGCACACCGGCGTTGTTGACCAGCACGGTGGGTGCGCCCAGCTCGGCGGCGACCCGGCTCACCGCCGCCTCGACCTGGTCCCGGTCGGACACGTCGGCGCCCACCCCGAGCGCCCGGCCACCGGCACCGGCGATGGCGTCCACCGTCTCCTTGGTGGCCGCCTCCTCGATGTCGACCACGGCGACGGCCATTCCGTCGGCGGCCAGCCGTCGGGCAGTGGCCGCGCCGATGCCGCGTGCGGCTCCGGTGACGATGGCGACGCGGGACTCCTCCGACATGATTACCTCCCGGTAACTTGGGGTCGATCGGAGGAGCTTAACCTCAACAGGCCGACCCTCGGCATAGGCGAATCCACCGGTATCCGTGGCCGGAGACCTTGACCGCGCCGAGCTTGCCCAACTCTCCGTAGCCGCGGTCGGCGAGCACGTCGATCGGCAGGTCCGCCTCCGGCTCGAGGCTGCTGAGGTCCACCTCGACGTCGTCGGTGCTGAGGTTGTGCACGAAGACCATCGTCCCGGTCGGCCCGTCAGCCCGGTGCGCGAGCACTCCGGCCGGCATCGCCACGTCGATGTGGGTCGTCGAGCCGGAGCCGATCTCCGGAGCCTCCCGCAGCGTACGGATCATGCGCTCGAACCAGGCGAGCAGCGACTTGGTGTCGCCGCGCTGGGCGGTGACGTTGACGTTCTGGTAGCCGAACTCGCCCTTGTCGATCACCGGGCGAACCAGCTTCTCCGGGTCCGCCGTGGAGAAGCCGGCGTTCGGCTGGTACGACCACTGCATCGGCGTACGGATCGCCTCCCGACCGGGCAGCGACAGGTCCTCGCCCATCCCGATCTCCTCGCCGTACCGCAGCACCGGCGTGCCGCGCATCGAGAACTGGAGGGCGTACGCCAGTTCGATGTGCCGCCGGTCGTTGCCGAGCATCGGGGCGAGCCGGCGACGGATGCCCCGGTCGTAGATGCGCATGTTCTCGTCCGGGCCGAACTTCGCGTACACCTGGTTGCGTTGTTCGGTGGTCAGCCGGGACAGGTCGATCTCGTCGTGGTTACGCAGGAAGGTGGCCCACTGCCCGCCGACCGGCAGCTTCGGGGTGTCGCGGAGCGCCTCGATCAGCGACTCCGGGTCCTCGCGGGCCAGGGCGAGCATGAGTCGACCGTTGAGCATGAAGTCGAACAGCATGTGGATCCGGTTGCCGGAACCGCTGGCGTCGCCGAAGAACGTCGGCAGCTGGTCCGGCTCGACGTTCGCCTCGGCCAGCAGGACGGCGTCGCCGCGGCGCCACTGGACGTGCTGGCGCATCTCGGTGAGGAACTCGAAGTCCTTCGGGGAGTTCGGGTTGCCCGGTTCGGTCAGCTCGATGATGAATGGCACCGCGTCCATCCGGAAGCCGGAGACGCCGAGCTGGAGCCAGAACGACATGATCTTCTTGATCTCGTCCCGGACCTGGGGGTTGGCGAAGTTGAGGTCCGGCTGGAACTTGTAGAACCGGTGGTAGAACCACGCCTTGGCCGTCCGGTCGTAGCTCCACGTCTCGTCCTGCTCGCCGGGGAAGACCATTCCCTGGTGCCGATCGGCCGGTTCGGTGTCGGACCAGACGAACCAGTCCCGGTACGGCGAGTCCGGCGAGGAGCGGGCGGACTGGAACCACGGGTGCTCGTCGGACGTGTGGTTGACCACCAGGTCGATGATCACGCGGATGCCCCGGTTCTGCGCCTGGTGCAGCAGCTCGGCGAAGTCGCCCAGGGTGCCGAAGCGCGGATCCACGTTGTAGAAGTCGGTGACGTCGTAGCCGTCGTCGCGGTTGGGCGACGGGTGGATCGGGTGCAGCCACAGGCAGGTCACCCCGAGCCGGGCCAGGTAGTCCAGCCTCCCGATCAGCCCACGGATGTCACCGACCCCGTCGCCGTCGGAGTCGGCGTACGTGTCGATGTCGAGGCAGTAGACGACGGCTTCGGAATACCAACGGTCACCCATGCCGAAGAAATCTCTCCAGTTGATCACCGTGGCAAACCCAGCCTGGTCGACCGGCGAGCGCAGTGGGCTACCGTGCCGGTCATGGAGAACGACCTCGTACCGCCGAGCGAACTGTTGGACTGGTCCCGGGGCAGCTGGCTGCACCCGCCGGTACGCGTCGAGGAGGGTCCGGCCGGCGAGTTGATCGTCGAGCCGGCTGCGGACAGCGACTTCTGGCGTCGGACCAGCTACGGCTTCGTCCACGACAACGGCCCGGCCCTGCTGGCGCCGCTGCCGGTGGGCACCGCCATGGAGGTCAGCTTCCAGCTCGACTTCTCGGCGCAGTTCGACCAGGCCGGTGCGTTCGTTCGGGTGGACGAACGGACCTGGACCAAGGCTGGTGTGGAGATCAGCGACGGCGAGGTGCAGCTCGGCGCGGTGGTGACCCGGGAGTTCTCCGACTGGTCGGTGGGGCCGGTGCCGGAGTGGGCGGGCCGGGAGGTGACGGTCCGGGTCAGCCGGGCCGGCGACGCGCTGACCGTCCGCGCCCGGGTCGACGACGAGCCGTGGCGACTGGTCCGGCTCGTCCCGCTGGACCCGACGGTCGAGGCCGTTGCCGGCCCGTTCTGCTGCGCGCCGTCCCGCGCCGGTCTTACCGTGGTCTTCACCGGCTGGCGGCAGGGACCGGCGGACACCGCGCTGCACCCGGAGCACTGAGCGGCAGGTGTGGACGACTCGGCAGTGGGTATGACAGTCCGATCCCCCACCGCCGACCGGAAGGACGACCATGGCGTACGCCCAGGCTGGCGACCCGTCCGAGTTCACCGGGCTGACCGGTTGGGTGGCGTCGGTGATCGAGGCGATGGGCCCGGTCGGCGTGGCGCTGCTGGTGGCGCTGGAGAGCATCGTCCCGCCGATTCCCAGTGAGATCGTGCTGGCGATGGCCGGTTTCCTGGCTCATGAGGGCAAGTTCAACGTTGTGGTCGTGGCGCTGGCCGCGACGGTCGGCTCGCTGGTCGGCGCGTTGGTGCTCTACTGGCTGGGCGCGGCGCTCGGCGAGGAACGGCTCAAGCGCTGGCTGGACCACATCCCCTTGGTGGACCGCGACGACCTGGAGAAGGCCGACCGCTGGTTCGAGCGGCACGGTCGGTGGGCGGTGCTGATCGGCCGGGTGGTGCCGGTGGTCCGGAGCCTGGTCTCCGTGCCGGCCGGAGCCAACCGGATGCCGCTGGGCGAGTTCATCCTGCTCACCACCATCGGCAGCGGGGTGTGGAACGGTCTCATCATCGGGGCGGGCTACGCGCTCGGCAGCCAGTGGCAGGACGTCGCCCGCTACAGCGACTGGTTCAACTACGCGATCGTCGCGATCTTCGTCGTGATGGCGTCCAGTTGGGTGATCCGCAAGGTTCGCAAGCGTCGGGCGCGCGACGACCGGCGGTCGGTGACCGCCGGTCGCTGATCCGCTTCTCCGCTCACCGCCGGCGTCCGGACCGGACGCCGGCGAGCACGGTCAGGGCAGGGTGTCCAGGTGCGGGCCCACCGTGTTGGCGAAGCCGTTGCCGTTGCTGACGTCCCAGTTCACCGACCAGGTCATCGCGCCCCGGATGCCGGGGTAGGTGCGCGGCGGGCGGAAGCTGCCGCAGTTGGTGCCCCGGGCCAGGCAGTCCAGGGCGGCGTTGACCACGCTGGGCGCGACGATGCCGCCGCCGGCCGCCCCTGCTCCGGCGGGCAGGCCGAGGCCGACCTGGTCGGGGCGGAGCCCGGCCTCCAACTGGATGCAGGCCAACGCGACGATGAAGTTCACTGTGCCCTGGCCGTACGCGGCGTTCTGGTCGCAGCCGAGCATCGCGCCCGAGTTGTAGTACTGGGTGTTGACGACGGTGAGGATGTCCTTGATGTCGAGCGCCAGCTTGAAGTAGCCGCCGGCCGGGTTCTGCATGTCGATGGTCTGCGGCGCCATCGCGATGATCAGCCCCGAGCCGACCTTGGCCCGCAGCGCGCGCAGCGCCTGCGCCATGTACGTGGGGTTGAGCCCGTTCTCCAGGTCGATGTCGATCCCGTCGAAGCCGTAGCGGGCGATCAACGCGGCGGCCGTGTCGGCGAACGCGGTGGCCGATGCAGCGTTGTTCACGGTCACCCGGCCGGTCTCACCGCCGACGGAGAGGATCACCCGCTTGCCCCGGCTGTGCAGGGTGCGGACGTCGGCGGTGAAGTCCGCGTCGGTGTAGCCGCCGAGCGCGGCGGCCAGCCCGGGGTCGACGCCGAACGTGAGCGCGCCGGGGGTCGCGGTGGCCTCGGCGAAGGCGACCGCCACCAGGTCGTACTCGGCGGGGACGTCGCGTAGCCGCAGCTCGACGGCGGGGTTGTCGAAGTTGTGCCAGTACCCGGTGAGCAGGTGTTTCGGCAGCCCACCGGTGGGCTGCCGAAACACCTGCTCACCGGGTACTGGCACAACTTCGACAACCCCGCCGTCGAGCTGCGGCTACGCGACGTCCCCGCCGAGTACGACCTGGTGGCGGTCGCCTTCGCCGAGGCCACCGCGACCCCCGGCGCGCTCACGTTCGGCGTCGACCCCGGGCTGGCCGCCGCGCTCGGCGGCTACACCGACGCGGACTTCACCGCCGACGTCCGCACCCTGCACAGCCGGGGCAAGCGGGTGATCCTCTCCGTCGGCGGTGAGACCGGCCGGGTGACCGTGAACAACGCTGCATCGGCCACCGCGTTCGCCGACACGGCCGCCGCGTTGATCGCCCGCTACGGCTTCGACGGGATCGACATCGACCTGGAGAACGGGCTCAACCCCACGTACATGGCGCAGGCGCTGCGCGCGCTGCGGGCCAAGGTCGGCTCGGGGCTGATCATCGCGATGGCGCCGCAGACCATCGACATGCAGAACCCGGCCGGCGGCTACTTCAAGCTGGCGCTCGACATCAAGGACATCCTCACCGTCGTCAACACCCAGTACTACAACTCGGGCGCGATGCTCGGCTGCGACCAGAACGCCGCGTACGGCCAGGGCACAGTGAACTTCATCGTCGCGTTGGCCTGCATCCAGTTGGAGGCCGGGCTCCGCCCCGACCAGGTCGGCCTCGGCCTGCCCGCCGGAGCAGGGGCGGCCGGCGGCGGCATCGTCGCGCCCAGCGTGGTCAACGCCGCCCTGGACTGCCTGGCCCGGGGCACCAACTGCGGCAGCTTCCGCCCGCCGCGCACCTACCCCGGCATCCGGGGCGCGATGACCTGGTCGGTGAACTGGGACGTCAGCAACGGCAACGGCTTCGCCAACACGGTGGGCCCGCACCTGGACACCCTGCCCTGACCGTGCTCGCCGGCGTCCGGTCCGGACGCCGGCGGTGAGCGGAGAAGCGGATCAGCGACCGGCGGTCACCGACCGCCGGTCGTCGCGCGCCCGACGCTTGCGAACCTTGCGGATCACCCAACTGGACGCCATCACGACGAAGATCGCGACGATCGCGTAGTTGAACCAGTCGCTGTAGCGGGCGACGTCCTGCCACTGGCTGCCGAGCGCGTAGCCCGCCCCGATGATGAGACCGTTCCACACCCCGCTGCCGATGGTGGTGAGCAGGATGAACTCGCCCAGCGGCATCCGGTTGGCTCCGGCCGGCACGGAGACCAGGCTCCGGACCACCGGCACCACCCGGCCGATCAGCACCGCCCACCGACCGTGCCGCTCGAACCAGCGGTCGGCCTTCTCCAGGTCGTCGCGGTCCACCAAGGGGATGTGGTCCAGCCAGCGCTTGAGCCGTTCCTCGCCGAGCGCCGCGCCCAGCCAGTAGAGCACCAACGCGCCGACCAGCGAGCCGACCGTCGCGGCCAGCGCCACGACCACAACGTTGAACTTGCCCTCATGAGCCAGGAAACCGGCCATCGCCAGCACGATCTCACTGGGAATCGGCGGGACGATGCTCTCCAGCGCCACCAGCAGCGCCACGCCGACCGGGCCCATCGCCTCGATCACCGACGCCACCCAACCGGTCAGCCCGGTGAACTCGGACGGGTCGCCAGCCTGGGCGTACGCCATGGTCGTCCTTCCGGTCGGCGGTGGGGGATCGGACTGTCATACCCACTGCCGAGTCGTCCACACCTGCCGCTCAGTGCTCCGGGTGCAGCGCGGTGTCCGCCGGTCCCTGCCGCCAGCCGGTGAAGACCACGGTAAGACCGGCGCGGGACGGCGCGCAGCAGAACGGGCCGGCAACGGCCTCGACCGTCGGGTCCAGCGGGACGAGCCGGACCAGTCGCCACGGCTCGTCGTCGACCCGGGCGCGGACGGTCAGCGCGTCGCCGGCCCGGCTGACCCGGACCGTCACCTCCCGGCCCGCCCACTCCGGCACCGGCCCCACCGACCAGTCGGAGAACTCCCGGGTCACCACCGCGCCGAGCTGCACCTCGCCGTCGCTGATCTCCACACCAGCCTTGGTCCAGGTCCGTTCGTCCACCCGAACGAACGCACCGGCCTGGTCGAACTGCGCCGAGAAGTCGAGCTGGAAGCTGACCTCCATGGCGGTGCCCACCGGCAGCGGCGCCAGCAGGGCCGGGCCGTTGTCGTGGACGAAGCCGTAGCTGGTCCGACGCCAGAAGTCGCTGTCCGCAGCCGGCTCGACGATCAACTCGCCGGCCGGACCCTCCTCGACGCGTACCGGCGGGTGCAGCCAGCTGCCCCGGGACCAGTCCAACAGTTCGCTCGGCGGTACGAGGTCGTTCTCCATGACCGGCACGGTAGCCCACTGCGCTCGCCGGTCGACCAGGCTGGGTTTGCCACGGTGATCAACTGGAGAGATTTCTTCGGCATGGGTGACCGTTGGTATTCCGAAGCCGTCGTCTACTGCCTCGACATCGACACGTACGCCGACTCCGACGGCGACGGGGTCGGTGACATCCGTGGGCTGATCGGGAGGCTGGACTACCTGGCCCGGCTCGGGGTGACCTGCCTGTGGCTGCACCCGATCCACCCGTCGCCCAACCGCGACGACGGCTACGACGTCACCGACTTCTACAACGTGGATCCGCGCTTCGGCACCCTGGGCGACTTCGCCGAGCTGCTGCACCAGGCGCAGAACCGGGGCATCCGCGTGATCATCGACCTGGTGGTCAACCACACGTCCGACGAGCACCCGTGGTTCCAGTCCGCCCGCTCCTCGCCGGACTCGCCGTACCGGGACTGGTTCGTCTGGTCCGACACCGAACCGGCCGATCGGCACCAGGGAATGGTCTTCCCCGGCGAGCAGGACGAGACGTGGAGCTACGACCGGACGGCCAAGGCGTGGTTCTACCACCGGTTCTACAAGTTCCAGCCGGACCTCAACTTCGCCAACCCCCAGGTCCGGGACGAGATCAAGAAGATCATGTCGTTCTGGCTCCAGCTCGGCGTCTCCGGCTTCCGGATGGACGCGGTGCCATTCATCATCGAGCTGACCGAACCGGGCAACCCGAACTCCCCGAAGGACTTCGAGTTCCTCACCGAGATGCGCCAGCACGTCCAGTGGCGCCGCGGCGACGCCGTCCTGCTGGCCGAGGCGAACGTCGAGCCGGACCAGCTGCCGACGTTCTTCGGCGACGCCAGCGGTTCCGGCAACCGGATCCACATGCTGTTCGACTTCATGCTCAACGGTCGACTCATGCTCGCCCTGGCCCGCGAGGACCCGGAGTCGCTGATCGAGGCGCTCCGCGACACCCCGAAGCTGCCGGTCGGCGGGCAGTGGGCCACCTTCCTGCGTAACCACGACGAGATCGACCTGTCCCGGCTGACCACCGAACAACGCAACCAGGTGTACGCGAAGTTCGGCCCGGACGAGAACATGCGCATCTACGACCGGGGCATCCGTCGCCGGCTCGCCCCGATGCTCGGCAACGACCGGCGGCACATCGAACTGGCGTACGCCCTCCAGTTCTCGATGCGCGGCACGCCGGTGCTGCGGTACGGCGAGGAGATCGGGATGGGCGAGGACCTGTCGCTGCCCGGTCGGGAGGCGATCCGTACGCCGATGCAGTGGTCGTACCAGCCGAACGCCGGCTTCTCCACGGCGGACCCGGAGAAGCTGGTTCGCCCGGTGATCGACAAGGGCGAGTTCGGCTACCAGAACGTCAACGTCACCGCCCAGCGCGGCGACACCAAGTCGCTGCTCGCCTGGTTCGAGCGCATGATCCGTACGCTGCGGGAGGCTCCGGAGATCGGCTCCGGCTCGACGACCCACATCGACGTGGCGATGCCGGCCGGAGTGCTCGCGCACCGGGCTGACGGGCCGACCGGGACGATGGTCTTCGTGCACAACCTCAGCACCGACGACGTCGAGGTGGACCTCAGCAGCCTCGAGCCGGAGGCGGACCTGCCGATCGACGTGCTCGCCGACCGCGGCTACGGAGAGTTGGGCAAGCTCGGCGCGGTCAAGGTCTCCGGCCACGGATACCGGTGGATTCGCCTATGCCGAGGGTCGGCCTGTTGAGGTTAAGCTCCTCCGATCGACCCCAAGTTACCGGGAGGTAATCATGTCGGAGGAGTCCCGCGTCGCCATCGTCACCGGAGCCGCACGCGGCATCGGCGCGGCCACTGCCCGACGGCTGGCCGCCGACGGAATGGCCGTCGCCGTGGTCGACATCGAGGAGGCGGCCACCAAGGAGACGGTGGACGCCATCGCCGGTGCCGGTGGCCGGGCGCTCGGGGTGGGCGCCGACGTGTCCGACCGGGACCAGGTCGAGGCGGCGGTGAGCCGGGTCGCCGCCGAGCTGGGCGCACCCACCGTGCTGGTCAACAACGCCGGTGTGCTCCGCGACAACCTGCTGTTCAAGATGACCAACGCCGACTGGGACACGGTGATGGGGGTGCATTTGCGCGGCGCGTTCCTGTTCAGCCAGGCCGCCCAGAAGCACATGGTGGACCGGAAGTGGGGGCGGATCGTCAACCTCTCCAGCACCTCCGCGCTGGGCAACCGGGGCCAGGCGAACTACGCCGCGGCCAAGGCCGGTCTACAGGGCTTCACCAAGACGCTCGCCATCGAGCTGGGTCCGTTCGGGGTGACAGTGAACGCGGTCGCACCCGGCTTCATCGTCACCGACATGACCGCGGCCACCGCGGCCCGCATGAAGGTCGACTTCGACGACTTCCAGAAGCACGCCGCCGCCGAGATCCCGGTCCGTCGCCCGGGTCGCCCGGAGGACGTCGCGCACACCATCTCGTTCCTGGCGAGCGAGGGCGCGGGCTTCGTCTCCGGTCAGGTCATCTACGTCGCGGGCGGCCCACGGGACTGACCCGTACTCCCGACGAGGGCGCCCCGGCAGGTGAGCCGGCGCCCTCGTCGCCGGGTCTGCGCGCGGTCGGGCGGGGTGCGCGGCGGGTCGGCGGCTGCGGCGGATCAGGCGGGTGCGCGGCGGGTGCGCCAGAGCCAGATCAGGCCGAGCACCGGCAGCACCAGTGGGATGTAGCCGTACCCGCTGCCGAACTGCGACCAGACCGTCTCGTCCGGGAAGAGGTCCTTGTCGACAAGGCTCAGGATGCCGACCGCGACCACACCGACCAGCTCCACCGAGCAGCACGCCAGCGCGACCCGACGGCCGGTGTGCCCGGCACGGGCCAACCCCACCGCCGCCACGATGTAGATGAGCGCGGCCACCCCGGAGAGCAGGTACGCCACCGGCGCCTCGTCGAACTTGGTGGCGAGCTGCAGACCCGCCCGACTCGTCGCCGCGATCGCGAAGAGCAGGTAGACCGCGATCAACAGCCGACCCGGGCCGGAGTTCGTGCGCTGCCGAGCCGATTTTGTCTCAACCACCGAGCACCTCCCAGGTCTGCTGCAACCGGACCACCACCACCGGGGCCACCAGGCAGACCGCGCACACGATCGCCGAGCCCCAGCGGGTCGGTTCCATCCGGGCCAGCACCCAGGCCAGCGGCGGCAGGCACACCAGCGTGACCAGGTAGCCGAAGAAGGCGCCGGGCTCGCCGGGCCGATCCCCGCCGCCGACCGCGACGAGCGCCAGCACGCTCAACACCAGCAACGCCACTTCGAGTACGGCCAGACCGACGAACTGCATCCGGTCCGGCGGCCGGTGGCGTACCGCAGCCACCAGCGCCCACACCGCCACGAGCAGCGACAGCACGATCGGCACGGTCGCGACGATCCCGTCCACCGGAGAGTCGGCGCCCACGCTGGTCACCGGCACCACCCGGTCGTTGCCTCGGTCACCGGCACAGCCTACTAACCGTCGTAGTAAAGGGGTGCCCTGCCTCTCCGCGTGTGACGCGCGCCCGTCAAGGTTGTCCGCAGTCCAGGTGCCCGCGCTTTTCGGGTCGGCGTCAGTCGCCTGCTTGCAGCCAGTAGACGGAGATGGCAACGAGCGGGTCCGGGCCGTCGTTCCGAATCTGGTGCGGCACCCTGCTGTCGAACGCCGCGACGTCGCCGGCCCGCAGGACGCCCGTCTGGTCGGCGAACGTCAAGGTTCCCGTCCCGGACACGATGATCCACACCTCACGAGACCGATGGACGTCGAGGTCGTTGGAGGTGTTCGGGGCCACCGACCAGCGAGCGACCTCGAACGGGGCGGGCGCTGTCGACGGGAACGGCAGCAGCGCGCGGTGCACCGGGCCGCCCTCGGTGAAGTCGTACCAGTGGTCAAACGTCACGACACCGCTGGTGATCGCTGGATTCGTGCTCTGCATGCCGTCGAGACTGCCTCGCCGCACCTGGTGTGTCTGGCGGCGATCGGACCTGGCGTTACCGAGAGCGGCGCAGGCGGTGCCGGCAGACCACGGGCGGACCGCTGCACCGACAGCCGGGCGGGTAGCTCGACCACCGACCCGGAAATGGAGGTGTGCTGCTTCGATTGGTCGAACCCGCCGCCGTCATGGGCGCCCGGGCGACTAGCGTGGATCACGTCCGTGGCGTTGCCGCGGTGCGGGGAGACAGCGGAGGTACACGTGCTGCGGTTCGGCTTGTTCGGCACCGGTCACTGGGCGATCGAGACGCACGGGAAGGCGCTGCACGCACATCCCGACGCGGAGCTGGTCGGGGTGTGGGGCCGCAACCCGGAGCGGGCCTCCGCGCTGGCCGAGCGGTACGGGGTGGCCGCCTACGCCGACGTCGACGCGCTGATCGAGCAGTGCGAGGCGATCGCCGTCGCGCTGCCGCCGGACATCCAGGCCGACATCGCGGTCCGGGCCGCCCGCGCCGGTCGACACCTGCTGCTGGACAAGCCGCTGGCGCTCAGTGTCGCCGACGCCGACCTGGTCGTGGCTGCCGCCGAGGAGTCCGGGGTCGCCTCGGTCGTCTTCTTCACCCAGCGGTTCCAGCCGAACGTGACCGCGTTCCTCGCCGCCACCGCCGCCGCCGGGGGCTGGCAGCACGGTCGGACCACCGCGTTCGCCTCGATCTTCCAGGACGGCAGCCCGTACGGCGGCTCGTTGTGGCGTCGGGAGCACGGGGCGCTCTGGGACATCGCCCCGCACGCGCTCTCGATCCTCCTGCCGGTGCTGGGCCGGGTGACGCAGGTGGCGGCGATGGACGGGCCGAGCGGGATGGTGCATCTGCTGCTCACCCACGAGGGCGGTGCCACGAGCAGCGCCTCGCTGTCCCTGGATGCCCCGACCGAGTCGATGGCCCGGGAGTTCGTGTTCTACGGCGAGAACGGCATCGAGGACGTCCCGTTCGGCGAGAACGACGCCGCCACCGCGTTCGGCGTCGCCATCGACCAGCTCGTCGAGCAGGTTCAGGCCGGCACCCGCGACCACCGCTGCGACGTCCGCTTCGGCCGTGAGGTCGTCGCCATCCTCGCCGCCGCCGAAACCGCCCGCACCGAATCCCGCAC
>NZ_QGSY01000075.1 GCF_003857035.1 Micromonospora arida | reverse complement strand
CGCCCGCCCACGGCTACCCGCCGCAGCCGGCCTACGGCCACCAGCAGCAACACCACGGCTACCACGGCCACTACCGGCAGAAGAAGCGCAAGGGCTTCCTCGACGAGATGTTCGGCTGATCCCAGGCCGACCTCCCGCCCGGGTCGATCACGCGTCGGCCCGGGCAAACCACCCGGGCCATTGATCGTTGGCGGGCGCGATGCTTCGTGCGAGGCTGAGTCGCATGACCGCGATCCGACCGGACGAGGCGCTGGCCCAGGCGTACGACGGCATTACCGCGGTGGTCGGGGGCCTGGACGATGCCGGCCTGCAACGAGCCACCCGCTGCCGGGGCTGGCTCATCGCCGACCTGCTCCTGCATGTGCTCGGCGACGCCCAGCGGGCACTCGTCACCCTGGCCAGCCCCGTCGACGGCCCCGCCGACGTCGACGACGTGAGCTACTGGCGTGACTTTCCCGGAGACGACGACGAGGCCGTCGGGCACGCCTGGTGGGTCCGCCGCTCGGCTGCGGCCTTCGACCGTCCGAGCGGGATCGTCGGGCTCTGGCGGGACACCGCCCCGGCAGCGGTCCGCGCCGCTACGTCAGCCGACCCCGAGGGGTACGTCACCACCCAGGGACACGTGCTGCGCGTACCGGATTTCCTCGCCACCCTGACCACCGAGGCCGCCGTCCACCACCTGGACCTGACGCTGGAACTGCCCGACGCGCCGCCGCCCGGCCCACTGGCCGTACAGGTCGCGGTAGCGACAATGGACGGCCTGCTCAGCGACGACACCGTTCGACCCGCCGCGTGGGACGACAACGACTTTCTGCTGAAGGCCACCGGGCGCGTACCGCTGACCGACCGGGACCGGCTGGAGTTGGGTGAGTCGGCGGGCTGGTTCCCACTGCTCGGCTAAGCCGACGTACTTCCTGCTGGACAGGGAACAAAGGTCAACCGTCGAAGATCTTCTTCGCCATCTCTGCTTTCCGCGCCAACGCGATCTCCGCTTCCGCGTACAGCAAAGCCACTATCTTTTCGGCAGGCCCGCACGTTGTTCCGATCGTGTAGATCGTTTTGTGCGGGCGGACAGACAAACCCTCGATATCATTCTTCTGAAGAAACGCCGCGAAAGAATCGAGTAGCCGCTTGCTGCCTACAAGCCGGAATTGAGAAAAAGTCGATTGCCTGGGACTCGGTCGCCGGTACTTACCGATTGAGCCATCGCCATCGACAACACCTCGCCAGAAGTCGCGTGATTCAGTCAGTCGATCATTGAGCGGGCCGTCATACCTTCCCAGAGCTGTTAAGCGCTCCGCAAGGCGATTCGAGCGCACCGAGAACTGGCACGACCCATGCGTGGGGCTTGGCGCGGAGATGCTGCTGGTCGAGCCCAGGAAGGTACGCAGCGAGACAAGATGTTCGCGGTCTCGCTGGGCAAGCCCTACGGAGATCTGCGGGAGATGACCTGCCCGGTACGTCACGCACCCGTCGGCGAAGAGAAACCCTAGCCAGTAGCATGCTTCCGGGGTCAGCCGGTCGAAAGCGTCGTGGCGAAGTGTGTGAACGGTCTTTCGGAGGACGACGCCACGGCGGACCAAAAGTCCGCGCATCCCTGGCTCGGTGAAACCGAAGTTCTTTGCCACCTCACCGACAGACAGACCTTCGGCGTATTGCCTTACCGCCTCCGAACGTTCCGATTCGGTCAGCTTTTCCCTGGACCGAGCGGGCACGCCTCGCCTTCGCAGTAGACCTCGCACTGCCTGCCTGCTGACGCCATATGAGTTCGCAATTCGAGTCAGACTTTCGCCCGCCTGCGCACGTTCAACAACCGCCGCGATCTGCGCCGGCGACAGACGAAAACCTGCATCCCTCATCCGATAGCCATGTCGACGAATCTTGAGAGATGCAATTGGGCAGCAACGGTCACGGTATCCGTGGGGCCATTCCGATGCTTAGCAATTATAAAATCCGCCTCCCCGGCCCGCGGCGACTCCTTGTCGTAGTAGTCGTCGCGGTGCAGCAGGATGACAACGTCGGCATCCTGCTCAATTGATCCTGATTCACGCAAGTCGGACAGCTGTGGTCGCTTGTCGGTGCGTTGCTCCGGGCCACGGTTCAGCTGACTGACCGCGATGACCGGGCACTCGACCTCCTTGGCCAACAGCTTCAAGCCACGGGACAGGTCCGCGACCTCCTGCTGGCGGCTCTCGGTGCGCTTCGGTGAGGTCATCAGCTGAAGGTAGTCGACCACGATCATCTTGAGGTCGTGCCGCTGCTTGAGCCGCCGAGCCTTGGCCCGGATCTCCATCAGGTTCATGCTCGGCGTGTCGTCGACGAAGAGCGGGGCCTCGCTGATCTCGCCCATGCACCGGGCCAGCTTGGTCCAGTCATCGTCGGAGAGCTGACCGCTGCGCAGCACGTGCAGCGGCACCCGCGCCTCGGCGGAAAGCAGCCGCATGACGATCTCGACCTTGCTCATTTCCAGCGAGAAGATTGCCGCGGCCTGGTTGGCGCGAATCGCAGCATTTCGGGCAAAGTCCATACTTGCCGTAGATTTACCCAAACCAGGCCTGCCTGCAACGATGATAAGTTGCCCGGCGTGCAGGCCGTTGAGCAGTCGGTCCAGGTCACTGAAGCCGGTCGGCACGCCGGTCATCATGCCGCCGGTCGCCCCGACCGCCTCGATCTCGTCCAGCGTCGGCTGCAACATGTCGGCGAGGATCGCGAAGTCCTCGCTGACCCGCCGTTCGGTGACGTCGTACACGGCCTGCTGGGCGAGGTCGACGACGTCGTCCACGTCACGGCTGCCGCCGCTGGCGGTGCCGTAGCCAAGCTGCACGATCTTCGTGCCTGCCTCGACCAGTCGGCGTAGCACCGCCCGCTCGCTGACGATCCGGGCGTAGTAGGCGGCGTTGGCGGCGGTGGGCACGCTGGCGATGAGTGTGTGCAGGTACGGCGCGCCACCGATGCGCACCAGATCCCCGGAGTCGGCGAGCGCCGCCGCGACCGTGATCGAGTCAGCCGGCTCACCCCGGCCGTAGATGTCGAGGATGATGTCGAAGATGGTGGCGTGCACCGGTCGGTAGAAGTCGTTGGTCTTGAGGATCTCGACGACGTCGGCGATGGCGTCCTTGGAGAGCAGCATGCCGCCGAGGACGCACTGCTCGGCCGCGACGTCCTGGGGCGGGGTCTTGTCGAACTGGCCATCCCGCTGGGCGGGTGGCTGGCCCCCGCCGGAGCGTGGCTCTGCCCGCATGTCGTCGGTGACCGACACGGGTCCCCCCTCCACTGCGCCGGATCCAACCCCAGCTCTACCGCTGGGGTACGACACTTCTCCTCCGACCGGGCCGGTCGATCGGGGGCCATCGCCGACGGTCGAGGGCCAACCATACGGACCCCGAGGTCAGAGACTCAACAACACCGGTGGACGAGCCTCGGGACAACCTGTGGATCCAGGTGGACAGCATGTGCGCAGCGTGTGCACAGCCTGTGGATAACCATTGGGGAATTCTCGGCCAGAAGCCCTTGACCTGCGAAGACATGCTCCCCAGCCTGTGGAGGAGAATATTTCGGTCGGGCCTGTGACACGATCGTCCCGTACTATCTCCAGCGAACGGCTACACCTGGACAGCGGATTCCGCTTTCGGTTCAGAAGGGTCACACTCCGGCCGTGAATTACCGGGACTGGGGACGCGGCGATGGCAGCCCGCGCGAGCGCCAGCCAACCGCCTCGTGGGGTGAGCGCGCGGCGTCCGTTCCGGTTGATCCGTACGACGAGGACGGGCGCTACCGCACCTCCAGCCGACGGCGTGCGTTGGACCGCGGCCAGGACGAGCCTGTCGACGCCTACCTGCCCCGTTGGGCGCTGGAGTCCGGGGTCCGGCACGCGGACGGCGGTGGTCGTCACGCGGCACCGGACGACGACGAGGACGAGCCCGAGCGGCCGATCTCCGGCGCAGGCCGATGGTCCGCCGAGTCGTCGAGTGGTCGGCGGCGGGGCAGCGAGCCGCGTCGACGGGAGCAGGCAGCGATCGGCCCGGCGTCGGACTCGGACCACACCCGAGAGTGGACGCTCGACCGGCCGCAGGAGCAGGGGTACGCCGGCCGCCGGCGGGCCGATGCCGGGGAGGGCGAGCCGGTCTCCGGCGCTGTCTCGGACCGGCGTCCCCGGCGAGCGCCCGTTGGCCGTCCGCAGGTGATCTGGTCGGGCGGCGAGCCGGAGTCCGCCCCGAGCGAGCAGGTCCCGGACCAGGAGCCGAACCGTCCCACCCGGCGTAGCCGTCGTGCGGCGGAAGAGTCCTGGTCCCGTCCGGCGGCCGACCCGTGGGTCCGCAGTTCGGAGCAGGTGGCGGAGCCCGAACCGTCGTACCCGCCTGCGGTGGACCCGTGGGACGCCTCGGGCGTGCACGCGTGGCCGCCGTCGGCCGGCGCGGACGGCGGGGACCTGAGCGGGCAGTGGTCGGCGGTGGAGAGCGTCGGTGGCTGGGAACGGTCGGACCGCACCGGCCAGTGGGAGCGGTCCGCGGTCGAGGAAGACCAGTGGGACCGTACGCTGGCGCCGCGCTCCGACCGCCCGGTGGCGGCCGAGGGGTGGCCGAGCAGGGAAGACGGGTTCTGGTCCGGCACTCGGTTGGCCGGTGACGACCCGCGTTGGATGGATCCGACGACCTCGGCGCCCCGGTCTCCGGTGGTGGGATACACCGCCCCACGGCCGCGCAGCGCGCCTGCGCCGCGTACGGGCGCTCCGCGTCCGGGTACGCCCCGGCGTGGGGCGGACCGGCCGGCGGTGGGAACGGCGTCGGTACGTCGGCGGGTCGAGTCGGCGGCCACGGGTGCCTGGGCGCGGCGTCTGGAGGACGACCTGCTGGACCCGGACCCGGGTGGGTCCGTCCGGCCTCTGCTGTACACGGCGGCCTGTTACCTGGTGCCGGCGATGCTGATCTTCGCTTGGTTGTTGACGTTGGACAGCCAGGCTCCGGCTGGTTGTGTGACCGACATCAGCGGGGGCGGGTGTGAGTCCGCCCGGTCCCGCGCACTGGAGTCACTCCTGGCCGGTTCGCCGCGCTTCGGTCTGGCTTTGGTGAGCAGTCTGGTGGTGGCGGCGCTGCTGCGGCGGGTGGGTACGACGTGGCGCTCGGCGACCATCGCGGTTGCCGCCGCGGTGGTGGGCGGTGGCCTCTCCACGGTTTTGATCAGCGCGGTGACGGGCCAGCCCATCGGGTGACCCGTCAGCGGGTCGGTGCCGGCTCGGGCGGGCGTCGGGTCGGGGCCTGCGCTGGGCGGGGAGGCAGGTCGGGGCCCGGCTGGGCGCCGGGGAATGCCGGCGGCGACCGTCTCGGCCCGGCAGTGCCGGGTTGGACGACGTACGCACGAGGGCCCGCACCGATCGCTCGGTGCGGGCCCTAGTGGTGGTGTTGCGGACGTCAGCCCTGAACGACGTTCAGGTTGAACGCTGCGGTCACCTCGGGGTGCAGCTTGATCTTCACCGGGTAGGTGCCGGTCGACTTGATGTGACCGGGCACCTCCAGCCGACGCCGGTCGAGGACCGGGCCGCTGGCCGCCTTGACGGCGTCGACGATCTCGGCCGGGGTGACCGAGCCGAAGAGCCGTCCGCCGTCGCCGGCGCGGACCTTCAGGTTGACCTTGAGACCCTCGAGCTGAGCCTTGACCTCGTTGGCGTGGTCGAGGTCGCGGATCTCGCGGGCCCCACGGGCCCGCTTGATGACCGTGACCTGCTTTTCCGCGCCCTTGGTCCAGGCGATCGCGAAGCCCTGCGGCAGCAGGTAGTTACGGCCGTAGCCGCTCTTGACCTCGACGATGTCGCCCGGGGCACCGAGGCCGGACACTTCCTGAGTCAGGATGATCTTCATATCGGTGCCTCCTCTCAGCGGGTGGTGGCCGTGTACGGCAGGAGCGCCATCTCACGGGCGTTCTTGACCGCACGGGCGATCTGCCGCTGCTGCTGCGAGGTCACGCCGGTCACCCGACGAGCGCGGATCTTGCCGCGATCGGAGATGAACTTGCGCAGCAGCGCGGTGTCCTTGTAATCGATGTAGGCGATCCCGTCCTTGTCGAGCGGGTTCACCTTCTTCTTCGGCTTGCGCAGTGCCGCAGCCTTGGCCGTTGCACGTGCTCCTGGTTTGCGATCGCGAGCGCTAGGCGCCATTAGAACGGTGGCTCCTCGTCAAAATTGGCGCCCGAACCGGCACGCGCGGGAGAGGGAGCGGCCGAAGCCCAGGGGTCGTCGAAGTTGCCTCCGCCGCCACCCTGGTTGCCACCGCCACCGCCGCCACCGAAGCCGCCGCCACCGCCGCCGGAGCGGGACATCTTCTGCACCTTTGCCGTGGCGTAGCGCAGCGACGGGCCGATCTCGTCGACCTCAAGCTCGATGACTGTGCGCTTCTCACCCTCGCGGGTCTCGTACGACCGCTGACGCAGCCGGCCCGACACGATCACCCGGGCGCCACGCTGCAGCGACTCGGCGACGTGCTCGGCGGCCTGCCGCCACACGGTGCATGCGAGGAACAGCGGCTCGCCGTCCTTCCATTCGTTCGACGCCTTGTCCATGAAACGGGGCGTCGAAGCGACTCGGAACTTGGCGACCGCAGCCCCGGAGGGGGTGAACCGCAACTCGGGGTCATCGGTCAGATTGCCGATGACCGTGATGGTGGTGTCTCCTGCCATGACCATCTCCTCGCGCACTCAGCGTCTCGTCGTACAGGCTCTCAGAGCCCTCCGACAGAGTCGCGGAGGCTGATCCGGACGAACCGGGGGTTGGAAGGCTTAGCGCATTTCCGGTCGGATGACCTTGGTGCGCAGCACGGACTCGTTGAGCCGGAGCTGACGGTCCAGCTCGGCCACCGCAGCAGGCGTGGCCTGCAGGTCGATGACGGCGTAGATGCCCTCGGCCTTTTTGTTGATCTCGTACGCGAGGCGCCGGCGGCCCCACACGTCGGTCTTCTCAACCGAGCCACCCGCGGTCCGAATCACGTTCAGGTACGTGTCGAGCGACGGTGCGACGGTGCGCTCCTCGAGGCTGGAGTCGAGGATGACCATCAGTTCGTAGTGACGCAAGACGTGCTCACCTCCTGTGGGCTAAGCGGCCACGGTCCTTCCGTGGCAGGAGGTCTTGTGTCGCTGCCCGCACGCGCCGAGGGAACCCGGCCGGACGCGGACAACCTGACCAGGATACCCGGTCCCAACGATCATGCCCGGGGTGGTGGGGTCCGGACCCGGACGAGCCGACGGGGGCCCACCGTCCGACCGTCAACCGGTCGGTGGTGGACCCCCGTCTACGAGGCCGCGGGGCGTCCGGTCCGCATTCCTTGGGTGGGACCTGGGGAGGAACGACCACACCGATGAGGTTGGACCGAAGACGCCCCGCGGAGCTTTATCGTGTTGTTATCTGACGATACAACAGCACTCGTACCTTGTCGGGGGGAAAAGCACAATTTTCCGAGATCCGTCGTCGCTCGGTACTGGTGTGCGATGGGGTCGCCCCCGCTGCGCCGGGCCGCGCCGCGGGGGTGACCTCGCTGTCGGCCGTCGACCGCCGGTCGCCGTGTGCGACGCTCGCGCCGCTGGCGGCACCGGGATCGTGGTCGCCGGTTCAAACCCATCAACGATCGTCGGTCCCTCCGGTGACGCGACACCGCCCCGGCCGTCGCCCCACCGGTCGGGGTCGCGACGTAGGCTCGCTCGCATGCGTATCGGAGCCCACGTCGACTCGACCGACCCGCTGGCGGAGGCGGCCGCCCGGTCCGCCGAGACGGTGCAGTTCTTCCTCGCCGACCCACAGGGTTGGAAGGCGCCCAAGCCTCGCGAAGATGCCGAGCGGCTGCGCGCCGCCGAGGTCGACCTCTACGTGCACGCTCCGTACGTCATCAACGTGGCCACGCTCAACAACCGCATCCGGATCCCGAGCCGCAAGCTGCTGCTCGGGCACGCCAACGCGGCCGCCGCCATCGGCGCCAAGGGCCTGATCGTCCACGGCGGGCACGTCAACGCCGGCGACGACCTGGCCGTCGGCTTCGACAACTGGCGCAAGACCTTCGCGTACGCGGCGGACTCCGGCGGCTTCGGCGTACCGGTCCTGATCGAGAACACCGCCGGCGGCGACAACGCCTGCGCCCGACGGCTGGACGCGCTCGCCCGACTCTGGGACGCCATCGGTGACTACGAGGTCGGCTTCTGCCTGGACACCTGCCACGCGTACGCGGGCGGCGAGGAGTTGCTCGGCCTGGTCGACCGGGTCAAGGCGATCACCGGGCGGATCGACCTGGTGCACGCCAACAACTCCAAGGGCGCGTTCAACTCCGGCCAGGACCGTCACGACAACCTGGGCGGCGGGACGATCGACCCGGAGCTGGTGGTGGCGGTGATCCGGGCGGCCGGCGCGCCGGTGGTCGTCGAGACACCGGGCGGTGTGACCGGCCAGGCCGCCGACATCGACTTTCTGCGTGAGCAGCTCGGAGCGGAGAGCCCGGCGGCATGACGACGAGCGGACAGCCCGGGACCGGCAACGCCCGGCCCACCCCCACCGGCGCGGCCGCCGAGAGTCAATCCGCCACCACCGCCGCAGGCACCCCTACCCAACCGGGTCGCACCTCCGACAAGGCCCCCGCCGAAACCACCGCTGACCACTCACCAGCGGGCGGCGGTAAAGCGGCCGGAGCCACCCCGAACGGCGATTCCGAGGTCGACCCCGCAACGAGCGGTGCCGCCAAGAAGGACGCGGCCCGGCGCGACGACAAGCAGGGCGACGGGGCCCAGCAGGACGACGCAGCCCAGCAGGGCGTCGGCGAGGGCAGCACGGCAACCAGCGACACCACCGCCAAGGGCACTGACCCAGCTAAGGACAGCGAGCCAGCCAAGGACAGCGGCGCGACCAAGGACGGCGAACCGGCCAAGGGTGCGAAGGCGGGCGGCACCGACGGTACGGACAAGGCCGACAGCGAGGCGAAGCCCGTCACCCCGGAACGGTGGGAGGCGTTCGCGTCCGCCCCTGAGCCGAAGCCCTCAATCTTCAGTCGGGTGGGCCGGGCGGTCGGTCGGTTCCTGATCCACGAGTGGACCCTGGCCGCGCTCGGCGCGTTGGCGCTGGCCGTGTTGATGACCTGGCCGACGCTGCGCTATCCGCGCTACACCCTCCCGCAGGACTACTGGGACCCGAGCCTGCAAGCCTGGCAGATGGCCTGGTCCGGGCACATCCTGCTGGCCGAGCCGGCGCGGCTGTGGCAGTCCAACACGTTCTTCCCCGAGCTGTGGAGCTTCGCGTTCTCCGACACGCTGCTCGGGTACGCCCCGGCCGGGATGCTCGGCAGCGGTCCCGAGGACGCCGTGCTGCGCTACAACATCATGTTCGTACTGGCGCACGCGCTCGCCACGTTCGGGGCGTACGCGTTGGCCCGACAGCTCGGGGCCGGCCGGATCGGTGCGGCCGTCGCAGGGGTGAGCTACACCTACGCGCCGTGGCTGCTGGCCCAGGCCGGGCACCTGCACGTGCTCTCCAACGGGGGCATTCCGCTGGCGCTGGCGATGTTGGCGCGCGGGCACGGGTGGTCGCTGCGACACGGCTACCGGCCGGAGCGCCGGCATGACGGTTGGGTCTACGCCGGTTGGCTGGTGGCGGCCTGGCAACTCAGCCTGGGTTTCGGCATCGGGCTGCCATTCGCGTACTTCCTGGCCGGCGCGGTGCTGGTCACTGCCGTCCTGTTCTTCGTGCGGCGGCTGCGCACCGGGCAGGCCGTTCCGTTCGGTCGCCGGTTGTTCGTCGCCGACGTGCTCGGCGGGGTGTTGTTCGCCGGTGTCGGTCTGCTGATGGCGTTCCCGTTCTTCAAGGTGACCGAGCTGCATCCGTACGCCGAGCGCACCATCGGCGACATCAGCCTCTTCTCGCCGCCGGCGTCGGGCTTCGTGACGGCGCCCGGGGAGTCGCGGATCTGGGGTGGGCTGCACGAGGGTGCCCGGGCGGCGCTGCCGTGGCACCCGGAGATGACCCTGCTGCCGGGCTTCGTGCTCTACGCACTCGCCGCGGGCGGGTTGTTCTTCTCGGTCTGGCGGCTGCGGCACCGACTGCTGCTGCTCGCCGGGGTGCTGCTGACGATGGCCTTCGCGATGGGCACCCGTTTCTTCGACGGCACCTTCACCTACGTGCCCCTCTTCGAGCACCTGCCGGGCTGGAGCGGGCTGCGTACCCCCGGGCGGTTGATGCTCTGGACCACGTTGTTGCTCGGCCTGCTCGCGGCGGGCGCGGTCACCGCGCTCACCGATCGGGTCCGCGAGTTGACCGCGCAGCGGATTCCGTCGTGGCCGGGGCCGTGGCTGCGAATGGCCACCCTGCTGCCGTTGCTTCTGGTCACCGTCGAGGGCCTGAACACGACCCCACACCCGGTGGTGCCGACCCAACCGGCGGCGATGCGCTCGGCGGAGGGTCCGCTGCTGGTGCTGCCGAGCAATCAGAGCCTCGACCAGCACGTGATGCTCTGGTCGACCAGCGGGTTCCCCGACGTGGTCAACGGCGGTAGCGGCTTCACGCCGCGCCTGCTCGACGACGTCCGCCGGGTGAGCCAGTCGTTCCCGGACCAGACGAGCGTCGACTACCTGCGCACGCTCGGCGTCCGCACTGTGGTGCTGCTGCGCGGTCAGGTGGCCGGCACACCCTGGGAGATCAGCATCGACGCGCCGGTCGAGTCGCTCGGCATCAGCCGGCAGGAGGTCGGCGACGCTGTCGTCTATCGCCTGTGAGGCGTGGCGGCTCGATGCGGCTGCTCGCTGAGGCGGGTTTTCGAGGGAGCCACCCGGCTCCGGGCGGTCAGGCTTGATCCCTGCGCCGGGCGGGCTCCCCCGAAAACCCTGACGTGGTCAGGCCGCGTCGGCCTGGGGGTCAGGTGGCGGTTGCGGGCTCGCGTGACGGTTCGTCGGTCAACGGTTGGCGGCGCCAGCGGTCTATCCAGGGGGCGTCCGGGGCACCGTCGAGAACGCCACCGTCCGGGTCGTCCGGGTAGGTGGCCCGCACCGCGTCCTGCTCGGGGTGCAGGATCTCCTTGACGACGAACACGCAGAGCACCACCACAGTGGCCAGTCGCAACGTCGAAGCCAGCACGAACACCCCCTCCGGGAAGACGGGCTTGCTGGTTGCCGCACCGAGCAGTTCCCCATAGAAGGCGACGAAGTAGCAGACCTCGGCGATCTGCCAGGCCAGGAACGCGCCCCACTTAGGCCGGGCCAGCACCACCAGCGGGAGCAGCCAGAGGACGAACTGCTGCGACCAGACCTTGCTGAAGATGAGGAACGCGGCGACCACCAGGAAGGCGAGCTGACCCAGCCGCGGTCGGCGCGGCGCCCGCAGCGCCAGCACGGCGATGCCGAGGCAGGCCAGCCCGAACAGCGCGTACGAGACGGTGTTGAGGGTCGGGATGTTGGCGTTGAGCCACTCGAACGGGCCGAGGTTGGCGGGGTCGTTGCCGATCTTGCCGTCCAGGTAGCGACCGATGTACCAGAGCGTGCCCCAGTCGATCGGCCGGGTGGTGTTCAGTTCGAAGAACCGGTCCCAGTTCTCCGGGTATGCGCGGGCGGCCGGCAAGTTGACCAGCACCACGGCCGCGATCGCCGTCCCGATGGCGACGAGCGCGGCACGAACCCGGTCGGCCCGTAGCGCCAGGATGAGGATCGGCCCGAGCAGGAACAGCGGCCAGAGCTTCGCCGCGCCGGCCAACCCGAGCAGCACGCCGGCCACCGCCGGTCGTTTTCGGGCCCAGGCGAGCAGGCCGAAGGCGGCCAGCCCGATGGCGAGCAGGTCCCAGTTGACGGTGGCGGTGAGCACCAACGCCGGGGCGAGTGCGAACATCGCCGCGTCCCAGGGTCGTCGGCGGCGCAACGCCAGGATCACCGCCACCGTGGCCACCGCGAGCGCGCCCAGCACCAACGCGTTGAGGTTGTAGAACCACTGGCCCTGGTTGATGCTCGGGTCGCCGTCACCGATGGCGTGCACCGGCAGGCCCAGCGCCCCCATGAAGTAGCCGGTCAGCACCGGGTACTCGACCGGGTGGTCGCGGTAGGGCACCTTGCCCTCGTTGAGCCCTTCGGCGTAGTAGAGGGCGAGGACGTCGGTGTAGCAGAACCGGGTGTACTGGACGTTGTTCTGCCAGGCACCGTCCTGGCAGGGCGATTTCTGCACCCAGTGCAGCGCGAGCGTGAGGCACGCCAGCGCCAGCACGATCCGCACGGCGGTCCAGAAGCGACGCTCCCGACCGGCCGGCCGGTCCAGCGCCGTCGCGTGGTCGCCCAGCGGGCCGCCGATGATGCTGGAGATGCCGCGGACGAACCCGTCGGAGCGGGACGGGTGATCGGTGGTTCCGGCGTCGTCGATGCCGGGCGTCGACTGGGTGCTCATGAAGAGGCATCCTGCCGTACGACGGGGGTGCCCGTCCCGTCCCGGCGCGGAGTTCCGGGTACGAAAACGCCGCCGCCGGCCGGGACAGGTCGTCCGGCCGGCGGCGGCGTCGTGTGCTGGTGCGGGTCAGTCCCGGTTGGGTGGCAGGCTGGGCAACTGCCCGCCGCCGCCACCACCTGTGCCGCCACCACCCGGATTGCCGCCGGGGTTACCGCCAGGGTTGCCACCACCGGGGTTGCCGCCACCGGGGTTGCCGCCGCCGGGGTTGTTGCCCCCAGGGTTACAGAACAGATCGATCAGCGGGTTGCAGAGAGGCCCCTGGCCACCGGGGTTGGTCGGCGGTGGTGGCGGCGGCTCCTTGCCGTTGCCCTTCGTGGTGTCACCCTCACCGGTGACGCTGGGCAGGGGGATCTCATCCTGGCCCTTGAGGGCGGTGTTCATGTACTTCTCCCAGATCGGGCCGGGGAGCGTCGAACCGCCGATGTCCTTGCCGCCGGTGAGCTTGATCTGCGGCTTCCTCGGATCCCGGCTGCCCACCCACACCGCTGTGGCGTTCTGCGGGGTGTAGCCGACCGTCCAGGCGTGCGAGTTGTCCTTGTTGTCGTACTCCCAGGTGCCGGTCTTGGCGGCGGCCTGGCGGCCGTTCTCCAGGGAGATGTTGTTGGGCCGGGGGATCTGCTTCAGGACGCCGGTGACCTCGTCGGTGATCTTCTTGGGGATCCGCTGCTCCGGCTTGATGCGCTCGCTGCCAACGACCTTCCACTTGCCGGTGGCCTTGTCCTGCTGTTCGATCTTGACCACGAAGTGGGCCTTGATGTACTTGCCGTCGTTGGCGAACGTGGCCATGGCGTTGGCGTGGTCGAAGACGGTGATCGGGTACTTGCCGAAACCGGTGTAGTTGTCGAACGGCGTCTTCTGCTTCTTCGACAGGTCGAAGGCCTGCGGCGGGTCGACGCCCCACATCGTGGTCACGCCTGCCTTCCGGGCCATGTCGACGACCTTGTCGGCGCCGATCGTGTCGGCGACCCAGTAGAAGGGCACGTTGTACGACTGGACCGTCGACTCTTCGAGGGTGCAGTACTTGCCACACTTGAGGTTCGTGCGGTTGGCGTTACCGATCGTGTCCCTGGAGCCCTTGGGCTTGTAGGGCGTGGGGTCCCAGTGCGACTTGACCGAGATGCCCGCCTCGATCGCGGCGGCCAGGGTGTACACCTTCATCGACGAGCCCGGCTGGTGCCCACCGGTCAGGTCGCCGTTCTTGTCGATGTTCTTGCCGGCGTAGTCGAAGTCGGCACCGCTGTCACCGCCGTAGTAGGCGAGCACACGGCCCATCTTCGGGTCGATCGAGACCACCGCCGCCATCAGGTTCTTCGGCTGATCGTAGAGCTCGGAGCCCTTCTTCGACTGCATCGCGGTGTTCTCCGCGGCGGCCTGGAGCTTCGGGTCGATGGTGGTGGTGATCCGGTAGCCGCCGTCACGCAGCGCGTCGACGCAGCTCGTCTTGCCCTCCGCACCGCTGTCGGAGCAGAGACCCATCTCGTCCATCTCCTGGCGGACGTAGTTGATGACGTTGCCGCGCGGGCTGTCGACACCGAAGCCGACGCCGTCCTTCTTCGGCGGCAGCGCCTTCGGGTACTCGGTGGGCGCCGGGGGGTGGTTGGGGGAGTCCAGCCAGCCCTCCTTCTTCATGCCGCCGATCACGTAGTCCCACCGCGACTTGGCGTCGGTCGGGTTGACCGCCGGATCGTACCCCTTGTGGGTTTCGCTCGGCTGCGGCTGCTTGATCACTGCGGCCAGCACTGCTCCCTCGGCGGGAGTGAGCTTGATGGCCGGCTTGCCGAAGTAGGTCTGTGCCGCCGCCTCGATGCCGTACGCGCCGCGACCGAAGTAGATGACGTTCAGGTAGTGCTGCATGATCGTCGGCTTGTCGTACTTGTCGTTCAGCTTGGAGGCGAGGATCGCCTCCTTCACCTTCCGGCCGTACGTGTCGTCCTTGAGGTTCTCGAACGCGTTGCGGGCGTACTGCTGGGTGATCGTCGAGGCGCCCTGCTTGTCGCCGTTGGAGACGTTGTTCCATGCGGCCCGGACGATGCCCTTGTAGTCGACGCCGGAGTGCCGGTAGAAGTTCCGGTCCTCCGCCGCGGCGACCGCGTCCTGCACGTACTGCGGGATCTGCTGGATGGTCACGAAGGTGCGGTTCTCGCTGCCCAGCTTGGCGAGCTGCGTCTTGCCGTCCTTGGCGTAAACGGTGGTGGACAGCGGCAGCGGCATCTCGTTCGGCATGACCACGTTGGTCGAGTAGTAGGTGAACCCGACCACGCCGATGCCGGCGAGCATGATGAAGACGGCGAACCCGGCGATCAGCAGGTTCATCCGCTTGCGCTTCTTTGCCCGCGCCGCGCCCGAGTCACCCGGACCACGGCCGCCC
>NZ_QGSY01000273.1 GCF_003857035.1 Micromonospora arida | reverse complement strand
CCCCCCGAGGAGTTTCCGTGGGCGCACCCACCACCCCGGCCACGACGGGCACGCCGCCCCGTCCGATTCCGGGCGTACACCCTGCCGGCCGTGCGCTGACCCGGCCGCGTCGGCGGCTCGTGGCCGCCGCGGCGGCGCTGGTCGCGCTGACCGCGGTCGGCGCCGGCAGTCTGCTCGACCTGCGCACCCCGGCCCCGAAGCCGGCCGACGCGCCAGCCGACGCGTTCAGCGCCGGCCGCGCGTACGAGGACGTCCAGGTGATCGCCGCCCGGTCGCACGTCGCCGGCAGCCCGGCCAACGAACAGGTCCGCGCGCACCTGGAGCAGCAGTTGCGGGGGCTGGGCCTGGAGACCGAGGTGCAGGACACGGTGGCACCGGAGGCCGGTCAGCTCAGCGGGGCGGCGGGCGGGGCGACAGTGGCCCGGGTCCGAAACGTGGTGGCCCGGCTGCCCGGCACCGACTCGACGGGTCGGGTCTTCCTGGTCTCCCACTACGACTCGGTACAGACCGGGCCGGGTGGCAACGACGACGCGGCCGGCACGTCGACCATCCTGGAGGTGGCCCGCGCGCTGAGCACCGGCCCCCGGCCGCGCAACGACATCGTCTTCGTGCTGACCGACGCCGAGGAGGCGTGCCTCTGCGGCGCCGCTGCGTTCGCCGCCAGCCATCCGCTGGCCGCCGACGGCGGTGTGGTGCTCAACCTGGAGGCGCGGGGCTCCACCGGGCCGGTGATCATGTTTGAGACGTCCCGGAACAACGCGAAGCTGGTGGACATCTTCGGCCGGGCCGCCCCACACCCGGTCGGCACCTCGTTCGCGGTGGAGATCTACCGCGCGCTGCCCAACGACACCGATTTCACCGCCTTCCTCGACCAGAAGTTCGTCGGGCTGAACTCGGCGTACATCGACGGGGGCGCGATCTACCACACGCCGCTGGACACCCCGGCCGCCATGGACCGGGGCAGCCTCCAGCAGCACGGAGACAACGCGTTGGGCCTGGCCCGGGAGTTCGGTGGCACCGACCTGACCGACCTGCGCTCCGGGCACGACGCCACCTACTTCCCCGTCCCCGGCGGGCTGGTCCGCTACCCGGGCTGGCTCACCCTGCCGCTGGCCCTGCTCGCGGTGGCCCTGGTTGCCGCCCTGGGCTGGCTGACCCGCCGGAGCGGCCGGGCCAGCACCGGCCGGCTGGCCGCCGGCTTCGCGCTGGCCCTGGTGCCGATCGTCGCCGCGCCGGTCGCCGCCCAACTGCTCTGGCTGGCCATCACCACGATCCGACCGGGGTACGCGGAGCTGCTCGACCCGTACCGGCCGATCTGGTACCGGCTGGCCGTCCTGGCGCTCGCCACCGCCATCCTGTTCACCTGGTACGCGCTGACCCGCCGCCGGATCGGCCCGGCCGCGCTCGCCGTCGGCGGGCTGGCCTGGCTGGCCCTGCTCGGGGTGCTGCTCGCCGTGGCGGTGCCGGGTGGGGCGTACCTCACCACACTGCCGGCGCTGGCCGGTGCCCTCGGCGGGCTGGTCGCGCTGCGTACCCGGCAGACCGGACCGTGGCCGGTGGTGGCGGTGACGGCCGCCGCGGCCGTGGGTGTGGTCATCCTGCTGCCCACCGTGGTGCTGCTCTTCCCCGCGCTGGGGATGGCCATGGGCGGGGTGGCCGCGCTGGTAGCGGTGCTGCTCGGCCTGGTCGCCCTGCCGGTGGTCGACCTGCTGCACCCGCAGGCCGGCGGCCAGCGTGGTCTGCTCGCGCTGCGGGCCCGGCGGCTCGCGGTGCTGCCGGCCGGCGCCACCGCCGTGGCGGCAGTGGTGCTCGCCGGAGTCGGCCTGGGTGTCGACCGCTTCGACGCCGCCCACCCGGTGCCGACCCACCTGATGTACGCCATGGACGCCGGTACCGGCCAGGCCCGTTGGCTCAGCCACGAGAGCGACCCGCAGCCGTGGACCGACGGTTACGTGGACGGGGTCACCGACGTCGGCGACGACTTCCCCGGGCTCGGGGACGCTGAGTTGCGGGCCGGCCCCGCGCAGGCGGCGAACCTGCCGGCACCGAAGCTTGAGGTGGTGGCCGACGCCACGGCGGGCGGCGAACGCACACTGCGGCTGCGGCTCACCCCGCAGCGGGTCGCCCGGATCGCCACACTGCACGTCGACACGTCGACCGCCACGGTGCTGCGCGCCGAGGTGGCGGGGCGGTCGGTGCCGGTGGAGCCCCGGGACGGCAAGTGGGGCTTCGGGCTGGTGTTCCACGCCCCGCCGGCCGAGGGCATCGAGGTCACGTTGACAGTGCGGCCGATCGCCGGGCAGGTGGCGCTGCGGGCCATGGACGCCAGTGACGGGCTGGACGCGCTGCCCGGCTTCCGCCCCCGGCCGCCGGCTGTCGGCGTCGTCGGATCGCACAGCTCGGAGATGCTGGCGGTGGCTCGCACCTATCCCCTCTGAGGTGAGAAGGGTGGTCCGGCGGGAGCGTTCTTCCGCCGGACCACCCTTCCCGGTCAGCCCACCGGTTCGGGTTGGCCGGAACCGAATCGATGCCAGCGATTGCCGTCGTGGTCGGTGAAGGTGAGGTCCACCAGAACGCTGTCGGCCGGGCGGAGCCGGTGCTCCGCCGCGACGGTGACGAAGAGGTCGTGCACGTCGCGGCCGGGGATCCGCCGGACCTGTTTCGCCGGGGCCAGCCCGACAGGCGGGGCGTCCGGGTCGTCGGGCGGGGCGAGTCGAGCCAGCACTACCACGTCGAGCACCGGGGCGTCGCTCTCGTTGGCCACTGCGACCCGCAGCACCGAGGTGCCGCGAATCTCGGCCACCGCCGAGACCAGCCGAGCCTGGGTGGCCCGGACCCGTAGATCGTCGTTGCGACGGGCGCGGATTTCCCGCCGCAATCCGAGGTAGACGAAGAGCACGCTGGCTATTGAGCCGACCGCGCCGAACCAGTCCGGCACGGAACCCCAGTCGACGACGTCCTGGATTGGTGACCAGTTCATAGGTCCATCGTGGATCCCCGTGTCGAGTGCCGCGCACGGCGGATTGGCCGGAATCAGCAGCGAATTGGGAATTCCGGCACTGATTTTGGTCAGCCGGGCGGCCTAAACGGAGAGTGTGCAACCCGGTACGGGGATGGATACGCTTGCGGTCGACATGGTGCGGGTGGCAATCCCTCCGACTGTCCATCAGATGGACAGGATCTTTCGCCGCCGTCCCATTGTGAATTCGCCACCGAAGGGGGACCGCATTGACTGCGGACGTTCCACCCGAGGATGCCGGCGTGCCTCTGCCTGCCTACGACCGGCCGAGTCGTGTCTCCGTCGACCCACCGCTCGGGCGACTGGACAGCCCGCTGCACGGGCGCGACGACCTGATCGACGAGATCGTCCAGCCGGGGGAAACTGCCGGGGGCCGGCCCTCGGTGCACATCCTGTGCGGCATGGGCGGCTCCGGCAAGAGCCACGTCGCGCTGGAGATCGCCCGCCGGGCCCGGGCTGACGGCCGGACGGTCTGGTGGGTGCAGGCCGGGCGGCTCAACTCCGGGATGCGAGAGGTGGTCAGCCAGTTGGGTGCGTCGGAGACCCAGGTCGACCAGGCGTGGGCCGGGATGATCAGCGCCACCGACCTGGTGTGGCGCTACCTCAACCAGGCCGCGCAACCCTGGTTGTTGATCTTCGACAGTGCGGACGAGCCCGCCAGCCTCGGCCCCACCGACGGAGTGCTCGCCGACGGCACCGGCTGGCTGCGCAGCCCGGAAGCCGACGACGGCATGGTCATCGTGACCAGCCGGGACGGCAACCGGGCCACCTGGGGCACCTGGTCGAGGCTGCACCAGGTGCGTCCACTTGACGCCGACGCCGGCGCGCAGGTGCTGATTGACCGGGCCGGCGTCCAGGCCGGCGGCCTGGCCGACGCCCGGGAGCTCGCCCGCGAGTTGGGCGGGCTGCCCCTCGCCCTGCGCGCCGCCGGTAACTACCTGCGGTCGGTCAACGCCAGCCCGGTCTGGCGCGGCTCGTCCACCATCACCACCTTCGCCGACTACCGGACGGCGGTGCAGCGTCGGTTCCGATCACCGCACGACGCCGCCGACGTGGACCTCGACGAGTCCCTCGGCCTGGAGATCGTCCGCGAGGTCGACGACATCTCACTGGACCTGCTGGCCCGCCGCCAGCTCCAACAGAGCCGGCCACTGCTCAACGTGCTGGCCTGCCTGAGCGTCTCCCCGGTGCCCTACGAGGTGGTGCTCAAGCCGGCCATCCTGGCCGAGTCGCCACTCTTCAAGGGACTCACCAGCCGGCAGCGGGTAAAGGTACTGGAGGGCATCGGCAACCTGGCCCTGGTCGACTTCGACGTCCAGGAGGAGGTCACCGACCCGGCGTTCGCGCACGTGCTCTCGCTGCACCCACTGGTGCACGCGATGTTCCGCGACCGCGACGAGGTGCGTGAGCAGATCGCCGAATACCACGGGCTGGTCATGAAGCTGCTGCTCGCCGCCACCGAGGGGCAGAACCCGGACGACTCCGCAGCCTGGACCAACTGGGACGTGCTGGTGCCGCACCTGGTCGAGGCCGTGCGGGAATACCTCGTGCCGCAGAAACACAAGCACGACCCCGAGACGGTACGCCGCGCGCTGGAGCTGACCCGACTCACCGCCCGCTACCTCATCGCGGTCGGCCTACCCGGCTCGGCCTTCGACATCCTCGACCCGATCGTGCGCGGTTGCGCCGCGTACGACCACGACCTGGACCGACCGCAGGTGCTGGCGCTGCGTCACGAGCTGGGGCGCACCTGGTTGGAGCGCAACCAGCCGGAGATGGCCGACCGGGTGCTCCGTGAGGTGATTGCGGACCGCACCAGGGTGCTGGGCAGCGACGATGCCGACACCCTCGCCAGCCGCCACAAGCTCACCAAGGCGATCATGGCGCAGCGGCAGTGGCCCGAGGCCGAGTTGGAGCTGCGGCAGATCGTCGCCGCCGAGGACCAGGTACGCGGCCCGGAACACTGGGACACCATGATCGTGCGGCACAGCCTGGCGCTGGCGGTGCTGGCCCAGCAAAGGGCGCCCGAGGCCGAGGAGATGCTGCACGCCATCCTGGAGGTCCGCTACCGGTTGTGGCCGCTCAACCAACCGGAGACCTGGCAGGCTCGGCACACGCTGGCCCGCTGCATGCAGGCGCAGGGCCGGCTCGCCGAGGCGGAGGCCGAACTGCGGGCCACCCTGGCCACCGTGGAACCCCGGCACGCCGACCGCAGCGAGGTGCTCGCCATCCGGTCCACCCTGGGCCTGCTGCTGCTGCTCGAGGAGCAGGTCGACGCGGCGATCGAGGTGTACGAGCAGTTGCTGGCCGACCGCCGGCGACTCCTCGGCGACACCCACCTGGACACCCTCCAGGTGGAGCACGCGCTGCGCCGGCTGCGAAACGGCGACTGAACGGTCAGTCCGACGCGGCCGGCGGTGCGGCTGATCAGTGCGGCGCGGCCGGGCCCAGGTCACTCGGGTCGGTGTTGCCACCGCAGATGATCACGGCTACCCGCTCCCCCGGCTGCGGCACGTACGCGCCGCCGACCAGCGCGGCCAGCGCCGCCGCGCCACCCAACTCGGCCGCGACCCGCAGCTCCGACCAGAGCAACCGGCGCGCCCGCACCAGGTCCTCGTCGCGGACCAACACGGACACCACCTCGGTCCGGCGGGCGGTGTCGAAGGCGATCTCACCGATCCGCCGGGCACCCAGCGAATCGGTGGCGATGCCACTCACCTCGATGTCGACCGGCCGGCCCGCCTTCAAGGCCGAATGCAGGGTGGGGATCTGCTCGGGTTCGACCGCCACGACGCGTACCGACCCACCGAACCAACTGGCGATGCCGGACACCAACCCGCCGCCGCCGACCGCCACCAGCACGGTGTCGATCGCGTCCACCTGCCGCTCCAGCTCCCGGCCGACGGTGCCCTGACCGGCCACCACCTCCGGCTGGTCGTACGCGTGCACGACCAGCGCGCCGGTCTCTGCGGCCCGCTGGGTGCTCGCGGCCAGGGCCTCGGCGTAGTGCTGGCCGACCTGGCGCACCTGGGCGCCCAACCCGGCCAACCGCTGCACCTTCACCGGCGAGGCGGTGACCGGCACGAAGACCTCCGCCGGCACCCCCAACGACCGGGCCGCGTACGCGACCGCGAGGCCATGGTTGCCACCCGACGCGGCGATCACCCCGGCCGACGGCAACGCCCCTTGGAGCATCCGGTTGAACGCGCCGCGCGGCTTGAACGAGCCGGTGTGCTGGTGCAGCTCCAACTTGAGGCTGAGCTGCCCGGGCACACCCAGGTCGGCACCGTCGACGGCGATGACCGGGGTTTCCCGGACCCGCCCCTCGACGAGTGCCGCAGCCGCCTCGACGTCGCTTCTGTCCACCATGGGGAAACGCCCTTCACTACGACCAGAGGGCCAGTCGGCCATCGTCGGTGAGCCCGACAAAACATCCTATGGAGATCCGTCGACCATCCGACGCCTGACGCACCGTGTGATAGTGCCGCGGATCGAACAGAAAGCCCTCCCCGAGCGTGGGGCGCAACGTCAACGACTGCGTGCCGGCGGCCACCGCCTCCTCGAAGCCGTACCCGCCGGGGATCCGCAGCGGCTCGTCGTCCGGCTGCCAGCGCCGCCGCCACAGCACGGTCTCACCGCCGGCCGGTGGCACCAGGATGTAGATGTTGAACGCCAACTGGGCCACCACCTCGCCGTCGAGCAGCCGGCCCGCGTACTCCCGTACCGCGTCGTCGAAGTGCACCTGGAGCCCCGCGTTGATCTCGCGGACGACGCCGACGTGCATCTCCCGACCCTGCCGCCGCCCGGGTGCCACATCGGGCCAGGCACCGCGGAACGCGGCCAGGCACAGGTCCCGGGGTGAGTCCGACAGGCCCAGCGTGGACCAGCTCTTCTCGGCCGCGCCGGCCGCGTCCCAGTAGTCCTCGCGGAGTTCACCGGCGGACCGATGATCGTTGATGGCCGGGCCGAACTTGGCGACGACGGGAAAGACCCGGCTCTCGTCGTAGCGGTCCATCGGCGCGTTGGCGAGGGCGGCGGTGATCGCCTGGCAGCGGGCCGCGGAGAGCAACCCCGGCACCCGGACGGCGGCCAGCCGCCCCGCGATGAGCCCGGCGACGTCCGCTCGGGTGATCGATTCTGATTCGACGGCGACGAACAAGGGATCGGTCCTGCTCCAATGCTGCACGGCGGTCCTCCCGTAACGAAGATCCCTCACCGGACTTGTCGCGCCCCCGATCCGCGCACCGTGCAATGTACAAACCGCAGGCAAGGCGAGGTATCCACAGTTCCGGGCAAGTTGGGACGGCCACCGCTACCATCGGCGCAACCGGGGTACGCGACACCGAACCGTACGGCGGAACCTTTCCACCGATCAGGGAATGGTGACGATTCTCGGCGTGACGCATGATGCGACTAGTTCGAACGCTGACAAGGAGTTCGAGATGGCAGGCGCCGGCCCGACGGATCTTGACATGCACGTCGACCGCCTGGAAATGGCGCGTCGAATAGCCCGGGAAATGATCGAGTCCGACCATCAGGCCTTGGAGCTCTCCGTCCGGCAACGCCCACAGTGCTGGTCCCGACGCCCCGCCGGCCACGGCATCCGCGCCGACGCCCTCGCGGGCTGACCCTGGCCCCCTCCGGCGCACCCTTAATGATCAAGTGATGAAAAGTAGGTTGGGAGCGGTCCCCGGACCTACTTTCCAGCACATGATCATGAAAATGTTCAAAGGGCGAGCGCGACGGGTTGGGTTGGCACTCCGTCAGCGATCAATGCGGCCAACGGCGTGGCGAGGTCGCGGGGCGAGAACAGTTCCGGGCCGACGTACTCCCTGATCTCTGAGAGCGACCACCAACGCCAGCCGAGGACGTGCTCGGCGGCGAGTTCCTCATCGCTCATCGAACCGCGGGGCGTGAACGACGCGGTCCGAACGAGGAAGTAGTCGTTCACGACGCCATCGTGGCCGGGCGCGTGCCCGGGGGCGACTATCTCCTGGCGCCAGACCTTTGGTGGGTCGACATCGAGAGCAAGACCGACCTCTTCGCGAAGCTCTCGCCGTAGGGCTGCCAGCGGTGTCTCGCCGTCTTCGAGGCCACCCCCGGGAGTGATCCACACAACGATCGTGCCAGCCGGATCGGGAATGGCGAGTCGTAGCAACAGAACACGGTCGTCCTCATCGACGACGACCGCACGCGCCGATAGCCGCAGATTAACCGTCGACATCAGGACACCCTACGGGTCAACGATCACCGTCGACGCCCGCGAGTCGTGGTGCACCTCCGCACGCTGACCGCTCCTGCGGGTCACCGCGGTCCTCCGCTGTATGTAGCGTGCGGGAATGACAAGGAGCGAACGCCTCGCGGACCAGCTGGACCGGCACTGGCACAAGAACCTGCGTCCGCGGCTGCACGGTCTTGCCGATGAGGAGTACTTCTGGGAGCCGGTGCGTGGCTGCTGGAGCATCCGCCCACGTGGCACGTCGGCCGCACCGATGTCGGCGGGTTCGGGGGAATGGACGATGGACTCCGCGTCCCCTGACCCGGCGCCGGCGCCGGTGACCACGATTGCCTGGCGGCTGGCACACATCATCGTTTCCTGCCTGGGCTATCGGGTCGGATGGCACTTCGGCGGCCAGGACATCGACTCCCAGACATTCGCCTACGCGGGAACCGCCGACGAGGCACTGAAACAGCTCGATGAGATGTATGGGACGTGGAACGCGGGGGTCCGCGAACTCTCGGACGTTGATCTGGAAAATCCACCCACTGTGGGTTCCGAGCGGTTCCCCATGGAGGGCATCGTCCTGCACGTCAACAGGGAGCTGATCCATCACGGCGCCGAGATCTCCCTACTGCGCGACCTCTACCGCTGGCAGGACTCAGCCGTACCGAGATGAATGGATCGGCAAGCGGCACCGAGCCTCGTAGCGTTCCCGGAATGAGCAGGAGTGACGAGCGTGACGTGGTCCGGCGCGGGTACGACGCACTCTCCTACCACTATCGATCGGACGACGCTGACGACGGCCAGTACGCTCCCTGGCTCGCCGGCCGCGATGAGGCCGGGTTCGGCCCGTCGTTCGGAGGGCGATGATCTAGAGAAAGCCGAGCTGACGTGCCGCATCCTGGTGAGCCGAAACGAGTTCAGCAAGCGGGATCGGCTTGCGGGACACCGCCGAGAGATCCTTGCCCTCCCGGGTCCAGGGCGGCGGCCACGCGCTGATCCCCTGATCCACAGCAACGTTGGCCACCTCGGCTTCCCACCCCGGCCAGCGCAAACCCTCATAAAAGCCAGCCAGTGCGCCGGCGAGCATCGCCTCCAGCCAGTCGCCATACCCAAGCTCAAGGTCCTGCCACGCCAGGTCCTCCGGGCCGAAGTAATGCACCGTCGGCCTCACGGCCGGCTCCGCCTGCAACCACGCGAACTGCCCACCCATCACGTCGAAAGCAACGATCAGACGACCAACCCCCTGGGCTATCTCGGCCGCCACATCCGGCAGCCCGTCGTGACCACCGCCTAGCACCCGAAGCCAACCGTGATCGATCACCAGGCCGCCGCTGTTGGCGACCACCGCCCCGAGCCACGACCTGCTCGTGATGTCCAAAGCCGCCAGGCATGCTCCCGCCCGCTGAGGATCGGCCGGCAGAACCTCCACCGGATATGGAGCTGCTGCCACCAGCGCCGAAATCTCAGACCACGCAGACTGTTCCACCCCCTCAGCCTCACAGGAGGATCAACCCATACGACTCTGAGGGCCCCTGGCGGCTAACGGGGATGGCCTGCGCTCATCGGGGACTGCCGGTCACCTCGTCCGCAAGGTTGAAGGTGACACCGCATACGGGACAGGTCATCCGACCAAACAAGTAGGTGAGTGAGGTCGCAACCGACTCATGGCCCACCCGCAACGCCTCGGCGTGCAGACGCGTGGCCAACTGCGCGGAAAGCCCGGGCTCGATCGAGGAATCGCCTGACTGTAGGTCGACGAGCAGGTCCTCAGCGCACGCCGGACACTGCACATCGACCTCTCCGTCGTTGATGCGATCGAGCTCCTTGCCCCAGACCTCGTCACCGTCGAAGCCGAGTACGGCTTGCTGCAGGTACACGAACATCGTGTCGCTGGACCCGCCGGATGCCAGGCACTCAAGGGTCAGCGCACGCAATGTGGCGATGTCACCGGCGTACAAGCCGCGACTCTTGTCGTCGGCGTCCACGGCGATGAACCCGGCGAGTACGACGCCGCGCTCTCGGTCTTGAGGACTGAAGTTGGCGCAGGTCCGGGCCGACCAGGGCAGCAGAACGGCGCTTGCGGGATCGCAGGTGCCCTGGTGACACGACTCCTGCCAGATGAGATCCCACGCCGGGGAAGCGGGATCGTCTGCGGCGGCGTCCAGGGCCTCCTGAAGGCCTCTCACCTACGTGGCCTCCCACAACGCTCGATTTGCTGATCTCGGCCTATGAGTAC
The DNA here is from genome assembly GCF_003857035.1 of Micromonospora arida. Taxonomy (GTDB): domain Bacteria; phylum Actinomycetota; class Actinomycetes; order Mycobacteriales; family Micromonosporaceae; genus Micromonospora; species Micromonospora arida. Next base: position 4,643 of record NZ_QGSY01000273.1, on the reverse strand, counting down.
TTCCAGGGCCAGCCGCCGCTATTTCCAGCGGAAGTGGACGAAGAGGCGGCCGAAATTCTTCGAGTCCTTCTCCACGCGGTGGTAGAGCTGCTTGACGTCCTTCTGGTCGAGGAACCGCAGCACCCGCTTCTTGAGCTGGCCGGACCCCTTGCCGGGGATGATCTCGACGAGGGTGGCCTTCTTCGCCACCGCCTCGTCCATGATCCCGCGCAACGCCCGGTCGATGTCCTGGCCCTTGTTGAAGATCTCGTGCAGGTCCAGCTTGAGCTTCATGCCGCAGCCCCCGGCCGGTCAGGTCCCATGTCCGCCATCCTAGGCATGTCCGGCAGGTCGCCCGCCAGACGACGAAGGGGCGGCCCCGAAGGGCCGCCCCGCACACGTCACCGGGTCAGGCTCAGCGCCTGCCGCCGAGGCGGGTCTCCACCCGCTCCAGCGCGGTCCGGTAGTCGTCGTTGGCCGCGTACATCGCGGCGGCGATCCGCAGGTGCCGCAGCGCGTCGGTGTGTCGGTTCAGCCGCTCCAGGGTCCGACCGAGCACGTGGTGCGCGTAGTGGTCGCTCGGGTCCCGCTCGACCAGCTCGCGCAGATGCTCCTCGGCCCGGTTGAGCTGGGCCGACTGGAAGTACGCCCGGGCCAGCAGTTGCCGGACCGCCGCGTTGCCGGGCTCGGCGTCGATGATCGGCTCCAGCAGTCGGGCTGCCCCACTGGGGTCACCGGTTTCGAAGAACATGGTCGCCCGCCGGTAGTCCGCCAGAAGATCCATCTGCCACCTCCTCGGGTCGCACCGTCACCTGTTCCGACGCTGGCACAACACCGGAAGTTTGGCGACTGTTCCCGGGGTCGAGATCAGGTCACTTCCGGCCGCCGAAGGCCGCTGAAAGGCGTCGAACGGTCAGGTGCGGGCGTTCCGGCGTCCGGCGGAAAGTTCCCAGGCGCGGACACCGCCGACGATTCCGGCGGTGTTCGGCACCACCACCACGTCGTCGCCCATCCGGGCCAGTTGCTCGGGCCGGATCAGTCGGGAGTTGCCCCCACCCAGGTAGAGCCGGTCCCAGCGGAACACCGGGCGAAGCCCGTCCACCACCTGCCGGATCCGGCGGGACCAGAAGGCGTCGCCGAGCCGCCGCCGTTCCGGCTCGCCGACGTACGTGTCGTAGGTGGTGCCCCAGCGCACCGGCGCGTGCGACAACTCCAGGTGCGGTGCGAGCACCCCGCCGTCGAAGAGCGCGCTGCCCAGCCCCGTCCCCAGGGTCAGCACCAGCTCGCAGCCGGTGCCGGCGACGACGCCGGCCCCGTGCACCTCGGCGTCGTTGAGCACCAGCGCCGGCACCCCGAACGCGTCGGCGAGCGCGCCGCGCGCGTCCCAGCCGGACCACTCGGCGAGCAGGTCGGGATCGACCCGACTGCGGGGGCCGCTGCGGGTCACGTAGTGCGGGGTGCTCACTACCACTCCGTGCCGGATCATCCCGGGTACGCCGACCGTGAGCCGGTCCGCCGTTGGCAGGCGCCCGCCGAGATCCAGCAGGGTCCGGACAAACAGCGCGGGCGGCAACGGGTACGGGGTGGGCACCCGCAACGGCCGGGCCCGCATCGTTCCCGCCTCGTCGAGCACGGACGCCTTGATGCCCCCGCCGCCACAGTCGATCGCCAGTGTGGTCACCACGTCGTTGAGTCTGCCCGCTGCCGGCCGGTCGTATGCGGGCGGCCGGATAGGCTGCCGTCCTGATGAGCGCCACGATGATCGTCAAGGACCTGGCCGCCGGACACGGCGACCGCCCGCTCTTCGCCGGATTGGACCTGGTGGTCGCCCCCGGCGACGTGGTCGGGCTGGTCGGGCCGAACGGGGCCGGCAAGTCGACGCTGCTGCGTACCCTCGCCGGGTTGTTGCCGGTCGAGGCCGGCAGCGTGCGGCTCAGCCCGCCCACCGCGAGCGTCGGACACCTGCCGCAGGAGCCGGAGCGGCGGCCGGGCGAGACGGTACGGGACTTCCTGGCCCGCAGGACCGGGGTGACCGCCGCGCAGGCGGCGTTGGACGTGGCGACCGAGGCGCTGACCGCCGGTGCGGCGGGCGCCGACGACGCGTACGGCGACGCGCTGGAGCGCTGGCTCGCCCTCGGCGGCGCGGACCTCGACGAGCGCGCCGAGCAGGTGAGCGCCGACCTGGGGCTCGCGGTCGACCTGGACCACCCGACGACCGGGCTCTCCGGCGGTCAGGCGGCCCGGGCCGGGCTCGCGTCGCTGCTGCTCAGCCGGTACGACGTGTTCCTGCTCGACGAGCCGACCAACGACCTGGACCTAACCGGGTTGGAGCGGCTGGAGGAGTTCGTCACCGGGCTGCGGGCCGGCACGGTGCTGGTCAGCCACGACCGGGAGTTCCTCACCCGAACGGTGACCCGGGTGCTGGAGCTGGACCTGCCGCAGCAGCAGGTCAATCACTTCGGCGGCGGGTACGCGGCCTACCTGGAGGAGCGCGACGTGGCCCGCCGGCACGCCCGCGCGGACTTCGAGGAGTACGCCGACACCAAGGCCGGACTGGAGGCTCGGGCACGCACCCAGCGTGGATGGATGGAGAAGGGCGTGCGCAACGCCCGCCGCAAGGCCACCGACAACGACAAGATCGGCCGCAAGTTCCGCAGCGAGTCGAGCGAGAAGCAGGCCGCCAAGGCCAAGCAGACCGAACGGCTGATCGAACGGCTCGACGTGGTCGAGGAGCCCCGCAAGGAGTGGGAGCTGCGGATGGAGATCGCCGCCGCGCCCCGCGCCGGTGCCGTCGTGGCCACGCTGCGTGGAGCCGTGGTACGCCGTGGTGGCTTCACCCTCGGCCCGGTCGACCTCCAGATCGACTGGGCGGACCGGGTCGCGGTGACCGGGGCGAACGGCTCGGGTAAGTCCACCCTGTTGGCCGCGCTGCTGGGCCGGCTGCCGCTGGACGCCGGCACCGCCTCGCTCGGGCCCGGCGTGGTGGTCGGCGAGGTGGACCAGGCCCGCGGGCTGTTCCTCGGCGACGTACCGCTGATCGACGCGTTCGAGGCGGCCGTACCCCACCTGTCGCCGGCGGACGCGCGGACCCTGCTGGCCAAGTTCGGACTGCGGGCGGCGCACGTGCCCCGACCGGCGGCCACCCTCTCCCCCGGTGAGCGGACCCGGGCCGCGCTGGCCCTGCTCCAGGGCCGTGGGGTCAATCTGCTGGTGCTGGACGAGCCCACCAACCACCTGGACCTGCCCGCCATCGAGCAGCTCGAATCGGCACTGGCCAGCTATCCCGGAACGCTGCTGCTGGTCACCCACGACCGGCGGATGCTGGCCGCCATCGAGACCAACCGGCGACTGCGGGTCGACGCCGGGCGGATCGCCGAGGATTGATCCGTGCCCGCGGGTCGGCGCGGGGTGAGAATGACGCCATGCTCAAGTGGGAGTACGCCCTGCTGGTCCGCCGCCGCCAGGCCGCGACCAACGACCTCGGCTGGGAGGTCGTCTTCGTCTGGTACGGCCCGGACGGCTCGATGGTCGACGTGACGCCGTACGGCGACACCTCGCTGGCCCACCTGAACCGGGCCGGTGACCAGGGCTGGGAGTTGGTCGCGATGAGCGAGGACCCGTCCCTGCCCGGCAACCACGAACTGCACCGCTACCACCTCAAGCGGCCGAAGCCCGCCGACCCGCCACCCCGTCAGCGGATGCGCGGTGGCCGCCGTACCCTCTCGGGCTGACCCGACCCGATCCGGCGCGGTGCCGCGACGACGAGGCTGGCGGCCGTTCGCGGCTCGGCCCGTGCCGGCGGTGTTCCCTTCGAGCGTGATGCCACACAGTCATCTTGATGCCTGTGTGGCATCACGGCGATTGCGATCCTGCCTCGCATCCTGCGACACGCCCATGGCCCGCCGCGCCGGAGCAGGCGACGAGGCGGACGAGCGGGGCATACCGGGCGCGATTACGGGTATCGCGCGGCGGGAGGTGGCCCGAATGGTCGCTTTGACACAGACTCCGCCCTCGGCCGACCGGCTGCGGGCGATCGACGATTTCCTCGCGCAGGCGTGGGCGGACCAGGTCCGCCACGATGATCGGTTGCGGGACCTGGCGGTCGAGGTGCGGTTCGACCGGGGGGTGGCCCATCTGCGCGGCGACGTGGCCGATCCCGCCCAGCTACGGCTGGTGCGGGACCTGGTGGGGCGGCTGGCCGGGGTCTACGGCGTCTGGTGCCGGGTCGGCATCGGCGGGCGGGCGCCCGTGGTGGTGGACCTCGGTTGTGGGCCGACCAAGCAGTGGTCGAGCAACCTGGGGCTGGACATCTACCCGGCGCCCGGCGTGAACGCCGTGGCGGACCTCTCCGGCTCGCTGCCGCTCGCCGACAACTCGGTGGACGTCCTCTTCGCGGTGCACATCCTGGAGCACCTGATCGACTTCCTGCCACTGGTCGACGAGTGTCATCGGGTGCTCCGCCCCGGTGGGGTGCTGCACGTGATGAGCCCCTGGTGGGGGCATGTGAACGCGGTGGCCGACCCGACCCACGTCCGGCTGATGGACGTGCAGACGTTCAAGGGGATCTGCCAGCTGCGGCCACCGGGCACGCCGCGTTGGTACCCACTGCACGCGGGCTGCGACGGCGCCTCGATCTTCGCCGACCTGACGCCCCTCCCCCCGGA
>NZ_QGSY01000302.1 GCF_003857035.1 Micromonospora arida | reverse complement strand
GTGGAACACCGGGGCGGGGCTGGTCTGTTGCACTCGATGTGCCGGTCCATTCGCCGGCACCCACCGATCGGAGACACCCGTGGACCGCGCCCAACTCGCGAGCTTCCTGCGTACCCGGCGGGAGGCCCTGCAGCCCGAGGACGTGGGGTTGCCCCGGGGACCCCGTCGGCGCACCGGAGGGCTGCGGCGTGAGGAAGTCGCCACGTTGAGCGGGATGTCCACCGACTACTACAGCCGGTTGGAGCAGCAGCGCGGGCCGCACCCCTCGGAGCAGATGCTCGCCGCCCTGGCCCGGGGCCTGCGGCTCTCGCTCGCCGAACGTGACCACCTGTTCCAGCTCGCCGGTCACGCCGTTCCGCGCCGCGCGGTGCGGGCCGACCACGTGAACCCGGGAATGATGCGCATCCTCGACCGGATGCACGACACCCCGGCCCAGGTGGTGAACCACCTCGGCGAGACCCTGGCGCAGACCGCGCCGGCCGTCGCCCTGCTCGGTGACGAGACCCGGTACACCGGGTTGGCGCGAAGCGCGCACCACCGCTGGTTCACCGACCCGACGGCGCGGCAGCTGCACCCGGCGCAGGATCACCAGACACAGAGTCGCCTGCTCGTGGCGCACCTGCACGCGGCGTACACCCGCGACGGGCGCGGCTCACGGGCCGCCGCGCTCGTCGACGACCTGCTGACCAGGAGCCCGGAGTTCGCGCAGCTCTGGCGGAAGCACCCGGTGCCCGCCGGCTACTGCCCGCCCAAGCACTTCGTGCACCCGGAGGTCGGGGCGTTGGAGCTGCACTGCCAGACGCTTGTGGATCCCGACCAGTCACAGACACTGTTGGTCTTCACCGCCGTACCCGGGTCGCCGAGCGACGAGAAGCTGCGCCTGCTCGCGGTCATCGGCGGCCAGCTCGTCTGAACGCGATCAGCTCGGGCGGGGGTAGCGGGCTGGGCTGACCCCCAGGTAGCGCCGAAAGTGGCGGGTCAGGTGCGCCTGGTCGAAGAACCCGGCCGCGACGGCGGTCTCGACAGGCCGCTGCCCGGCGAGGAGCAGGCGACGGGCCAGCTCGACCCGACGGCCGGTCAGGTACGTGTGCGGAGGCACGCCGTGCGCCTGAGTGAACGCCCGGACCAGGTGGGTCGGGTGGGCGTGCAGCAGCTGCGCGGCCTCCCCCAGCGTGATGCCCTCGACGGTCCGGGCGTCCAGCAGCTCCCGTAGTCGCACCGCGAGGCCACGTCCTGGAGGCTGGCCACCTGCCGGGGAGCGCTGGCGGAGCTGGCGGCGCAGCCGGTCCAGGATGAACGCGAGCCGGCTCTCGGCCTCGAACTCGTCGCCGGGTGTGGCGAGCACCTGGTGCAGGTGGTGGACCCGGTCGCGCAGCCGCGGATCGGCCAGGTCCGGCTCGTCGACGGCCCGCCCGACCAGCTCGGCGTCGAGCGCCGAGGTGTCGAGGTACAGGACCCGCTTGCGGAAGCCGTCGGGTGTGGCGGATCTGCCGTCGTGCGGCACGTACGGCGGCAGGAGGGTCACCGACGTGCGCAGCGCGCCGTGCCGGTGCCGGTCCAGGTCGAAGCGGACCGCGCCGTCGTCGACGATCAACAGCGTCCACACCTCGTGGATGTGCCGGGGGTAGGCGTGGTCGACGAAATGGGCGTGGAAGACCTCGGCGACCCCGGCTACCGCGGGTCGCCACGCGCTGACGTGCGAGCCCGCCGGGCGGGTGGCCACGCTAAGAACGTACAAGACCGGCAGGCGTCGGGGCGCGCAGGCTCGACGCCATGACCGAACCGATCCGCTTTCCCACCAAGATCGCCGTGCTGCTCCGCAACGACCTGGCGAGCTGGCAGCGGCTGAACGTCACCGCTTTCCTGGTCAGCGGCATCGCGAGCACGCTGCCGGAGCTGGTCGGCGAGGAGTACCGCGACGCGGACGGCACCGGCTACCTGCCGATGTTCGGTCAGCCGGTGCTGGTCTTCGCCGGGGACCGGGCGACGTTGGTCGGCGCGCACTCGCGCGGCCTCGCTCGTGGCCTGCGGCTGGCGATCTTCACCTCCGAGCTGTTCGCCACCGGCAACGACCGGGACAACCGCGCCGCCGTCCAGGCGGTCGGACGGGAGAAGCTCGATCTGGTGGGCCTGGCGTTGCACGCGCCGCGCAACGTGGTGGACAAGGTGCTCAAGGGTGCGTCCATGCACCCGTAACGGCATCCGTGGCGACGAAGACATTGATATCGGCCTGTATGACTGTAATGATTAACAGACTTTACAGTTGTTTCGCCGCCCCGGAAGGACCCCCGCATGGCGCGACGATCGGCCGGGCTCGCGCCCCGCCACCCCCGCATCAGACTGATCTCCGCGCTCGCCGCGGCCCTGCTCGCCGTACCGACCGGCCTGGTCGTCGGCGCATCACCCGCCGTGGCGGCCGCGACGGGCACCATCACCGGGTACGGCGGCAGATGCGTCGACGTGGCCGCGGCGAACCCGGCCAACAGCACACCGGTGCAGCTCTTCACCTGCAACGGCTCCACCGCGCAACAGTGGACGGTGGCCGACGACGGCACGATCCGGGCGCTGGGCAAGTGCCTGGACATCGCCGCCGCCAGCACCGCCAACGGCGCCCGGGTGCAGATCTACGACTGCAACGGCACCGGGGCGCAGCAGTGGTCGCCCAACGCCGGGCAGTTGGTCAACCCGACCTCGGGCAAGTGCCTCGACGCGACCGGCCCCAACTCGACGGACGGCACTCCGCTGCAGATCTGGAGCTGCACCGGAACCGCCAACCAGAGCTGGGCGCTGCCCACCGGCGGCGGCACCACACCACCGCCCTCGGGTGGTTTCACCCACCCCGGCGTGCTGGTCAGCCGAGGCCAGCTCGACTTCGCCCGCGGCCGGGTGCAGGCCGGCGCGCAGCCGTGGGCGGCGGCTTACAACCAGATGATGAGCAGCCGGTACGCCTCCCTGTCGCGTACCCCGGCGCCTCGTTCGGTGGTCGAGTGTGGTTCCTACTCCAACCCGAACAACGGCTGCACCGACGAGCGGGAGGACGCGATCGCGGCGTACACCGACGCGCTCGCCTGGTACGTCACCGGGGACGCCCGGTACGCGCAGAAGTCGATCCAGATCATGGACGCGTGGTCGGCCACCATCACCGCGCACACCGGCAGCAACGCCCCCCTGCAGACCGGCTGGGCCGCCTCGGTCTGGCCCCGAGCGGCCGAGATCATCAAGTACACGTACACGAGTTGGCCCAACGCCAACCGCTTCGCCACCATGCTGCGCAACGTCTACCTGCCGATGGTGCGCAACGGCTCGAACAGCAACGGCAACTGGGAACTGACCATGATGGAGGCCAGCGTCGGCATCGCGGTGTTCCTCGATGACCGGGCCGTGTACGACGCCGCGACCACCCGCTTCCTCAACCGCGCCCGGGCCTTCGTCTACCTGCCCAGCGACGGCGCGTTGCCGTACACGATGCCCGGCAGCGGCCTGGACACCAGCGCGGAGATCATCAGCTACTGGCAGGGCCAGTCCACCTTCGTCGCCGGCCTCGCCCAGGAAACCTGCCGCGACTTCGTCCACACCGGGTACGGGATCTCCGCCATCTCGCACGTCGCGGAGACCTCGCGGATCCAGGGACGGGACCTGTACCCGCAGGTCGGTGAGCGGCTGCGCCAGGCGCTGGGCTTCCACTCGCGCTACCAGCTCGGCGAGGCGCCACCCGCCTGGCTCTGCGGTGGCAGCCTCACCCGGGGCCTCGGGCCGATCACCGAGGTCGGCTTCAACGCGATGAGCACCCGGTTGGGCAACGTCATGACCAACACCCAGGCCCTCACGCTGCAACAACGTCCGGCCGGGACCAACAACCTCTTCGTCGCCTGGGAGACGCTGACCCACGCCGACAACCCCAACTGACCAGGCCGTCGTGGGGTGGCGCCGAAGGCGCGGCGCCACCCCACGACGGTGCTCAGTTGTCGGCCCCCAGTGCCACCACCGGGCTGACCCGCGACGCCCGGCGGGCCGGCAGCACCCCGGCCAGCGCGGTCAGCCCGACCAGCACCACGAAGAGCCCGGCCAGTGGCAGCAGCGGCGCGGTCATCGGTGCCTCGATTCCGAGGGTCTCGACCGCCAACCAGGCGTACGGAATGCCGAGCACCAGGCCGATGGCCGCGCCGATCACCCCGTACAGGCCGGACTCGACGGTCAGCATGATGCGCAGGCCGGTCCGGGACAGCCCGATCGCCCGGAGCAACCCGGACTCGCGTACCCGCTCCACCACCGACAGCGCGGTCGTGGAGCCCACGCCGACCACCGCGATCAGCACGGTCAGGCTGACCAGACCGACAGCGACCCAGACCAGCGTGCGCACCAACGCGTCGTTGCGGTCCCGTTCGTCGGCGAGCACCGCCAGACCCACCCCGTCGCTGCCCCCGATCGCCTGCCGCAGCGCCCGCACGCCGGCGGTGCGACCGTCCTCGCCGGCACCGGCCGCGTCGGCCAGCAGACCGGTGTACGCGGCCGGCACACCGAGCCGGTCCAGGTCGCCCGGATCGGCGAGGATGCCGGCGTGCAGCGGCCCGTCACCGGGCAGGACCGCGGCCACCCGCACGTCGACAGTGCCGGTGGCGACGGCGAGCGTGACCGTGTCGCCGGCCCGCAGGCCCGCGTCCCGCGCGACCCAGCTGTTGAGCACGATCCGGCCGGGGCCACGATCGGTCAGGGTGCCCTGGGCCACGTCCAGGTCGCCGGTGCTCGGCAACGCGGCCAGGTCCAGGTCGCTGGTCGGGTAGCCGGACTCGCCGTCGCCGAGCTTGTCGGCCCCACGCAGCAGCCGGGCGTCGTCGACCATCCGGTACGGCACCACCCGGGCCAGCGCGCCGTCGGCCGCCTCGGCCCGGCTCACCACGGCCGGCGGGAGTGTCCCACCGTTGCTGGTGACCTCGAAGTCGGACGGGGCCGAGAGCGCCATCTCGCGGTCGGTGAGGATCTGCAACGACGCGCCGCCGATGACCACCCCGGAAATCAGGGTCACGCCGAGGGCAACCACGACGGAGACCGCGGCGGCGCGGCGCGGCGTCCCGCCGATCCCGCCGACCGACATCCGCCCGAGCGGCCCGAGTTGGCGCAGCGGCCAACCCACCACTGCCAGCACCGGGCGCACCAGCAGCGGGCCGAGGGCCACCAGCGCGAAGAACGCCAACGCGCCGGACCCGACCAGCAGGAGCAGCGGCATCGACGGGTCGTAGTCCGACTGCTCCGGCTTCGGCAACTGGCTGATCGTCCCGACCGCCGCCAGGACCGCGCCGCCGGCCAGGAGCAGCCCGAACACCAGACGCGACACCCCTATGCCACGCCGGCCGGCGGTGACGCTCGCCGCCCGCAGCGCCTCCAGCGGGGAGACCCGGGCAGCGGACAGCGCCGGTGCCAGCACGGCCAGCACGGTGATCACGACGGCACCGATCACCACAGCGACCGCCGCCGCCAGCGGCAGGCCCGGCGAGGAGACATCGTGGCCGGTGGCGCGCAGGATCGCCGGCAGCGCGTACCCGAGGGTGAGGGCGCTGGCGACCCCGACGACGCCGGCGACCAGCCCGGTCAGGGCTCCCTCGGCGGTCAGGGCCCCCACCAGGGTGGCCCGACTCGCGCCGACCGCCCGCAGCAGCGCGAGCTGCCGCATCCGCTGGGCGAAGACGATGCGGAAGGTCGAGGTGACCACCAACGCCGCCGCGACGACCGCGATGGAGACGAACATGCCGACCAGGATGAAGAGTCTCCCAACCTGTTCGGCCGCCGCCTGGGCCTCGGCCTCGCGCACCTCGGCGCCGGAGCGGATCGGCTGGCCGGCGACCGCCGCTGTCACCCGTTGGCGGACCGCGTCGGTCGAGGCTCCGGGGGCCACGCGCACGTCGACGCGCTCCACCGTCGTCAGGCGTGCCCAGGCGATCACGGCGCTGTCCGGGGCGTACGCGTCGTAGCCGGCGTCGGCGCTGGTCTCCACCACACCGGTCACGGTGAGGGGGGCGGGTGTGGTGAGTTCACCGCCGGTGCCGCTGGTGGTGGTGCCCACCGAGAGCCCGAGCCGTTCGGCGGTGCGCGGCGTGATCGCGATCTCGCCGGGCTGGTCCGGGTAGCTGCCCTCGATCACCCGGACCGTGGTCAGCGGGCCGGTGCCCGGATCGGACTGGAGGTTGAGGTACCCCTCTCCGATGGAGACCCCGGTCGCCACCCGGGCCACCGCCTCGGCCACCCCGGGCACGGCCCGGACCTGCCGCACGTCGGTCACTGTGGGTGGTTGCACGTCAACGCTGCCGATCACCAGGTCGGTGACGGCCGGGGTGCCGCTGAGGTTGTCCCGCACGGTCCGTTCGGTGATCTGTTGCACCAGCACGGTGCCGAAGACGACGAACGACGCGACCAGGATCGCCAGGCCGGTCAGGATCAGCCGGCCGGGCCGCCGGGCCGCAGCGGTCGTCTGGGTACGCAGCACTGTCGCCCTCATCGGCGGGCCGCCAGGTCACGCAGGGCGTCGGTGACCGACACCTGGTTCGGCTTGTCGATCTCGCCGGCCAACCGCCCGTCGGCGAGCAGCACCACCCGGTCGGCGTACGCGGCGGCGATCGGGTCGTGGGTGACCATGACGACGGTCTGGCCGAGATCGCGTACCGAGTCGCGCAGGATGGTGAGCACCTCCGCGCCGGAGCGGGAGTCGAGGTTGCCGGTCGGCTCGTCGGCGAAGACCACCTCGGGCCGTGCCACCAGCGCCCGGGCCAGCGCCACCCGCTGCTGCTGGCCGCCGGACAGCTCGCTGGGCCGGTGGTTCAGGCGGTCGCCGAGGCCCAGCACCCGCACCAGGTGCGCGAGGAGCTCGGCGTCGGGCTGCCGACCGGCGAGGTCCAGCGGCAGCGTGATGTTCTGCGCGGCGGTGAGCTGCGGCAGCAGGTTGAAGGACTGGAAGACGAACCCGATCCGCTCCCGGCGTACCCGGGTCAGCGTCCGGTCCGACTGGCCGGTCAGCTGCGTGCCCCCGAGCAGGACGCGACCGGAGGTGGCCGTGTCGAGGCCGGCGAGGCAGTGCATCAGGGTCGACTTGCCGGACCCGGACGAGCCCATGATCGCGGTGAACTCGGCCCGGCCGAAGCCGACCGAGACCCCGTCCAGGGCACGGACGGCGGTGTCGCCGCTGCCGTACACCTTCACCAGGTCGACCGCGGCGACCGCGGCGTGGCTGGTCTCCGGCGGGGCGTGGGTTGTCATCGTTCCTCCAGTGGCTGCGTGGTGACCCGGAAAGCGTCGCCGCCACCGGCGGCTGCGCGCATCGGCCCGGGGCCGGGTATCGCCGGTGCCGGGTCTGCCTTTTGGCCGATCCGCCACCTCCACCTGGCTGGCTACGCTGGGTCACCATGAGCGCGCCGGATCTTCGACGTCTGTGGGTACGCCTGGCCCAAGCGGCCGGGCTGGTGGCCTTCGGCCTGCTCGCCCTCTTCGACTTTGCGGCCAGCACGGCGGATGACTCCGGCATCGGTACTCTCCTGCTCCTGCTGGTGCCGATGGGGTTGGCGGTGGCGACGGTCCCGCTGTGGCTGCCGGTGCACCGGCTGGGCTCCCGCCGGCTGCCGCTGGCCGCGCTGGCACTCGCCACCGCCTCACTGGCCGTGACCGCAGGGGTGGTGCTCCTCTCCGGAGGCGGCGGCATCCTGCTCGCCCGCACCTGGGGGCTCGGCGAGTCGGCCGGGCTGATCGGGGTGGTCTTCGTGGTGGCCCGCTGGGGCGCGCCGCGGCTCGCCCCGTGGGCCGCGGTGGCCGCCGGGCTCGCCGTCGCCGCGATGCCGCTGCGCGTCGGCACCGAGAGCCTGCTGGTGATCTTCGGCCTGCTCCAGGTGCTCGCCGCGGCCGGCGCCGCCGGGGTGGGGCTCTACCTGCGCATCGTGGCCGCCGGCCGGGAGCGGGCCATCGCGCTGGTCCGGGCCGAACAGCGCGCCGAGTTCGCCCGGGACCTGCACGACTTCATCGCCCACCACGTCACCGGCATCGTGGTGCAGGCACAGGGCGCCCGGTTCGTCGCCGAGCAGGACCCGCAACGGGTGATCGTCGCCCTGGAGCAGATCGAGCGGGCCGGCGCGGAGACGATGGCCTCGATGCGGCGGATGGTCGGCATCCTGCGCAACCCGGACGCCCCGCCGGACGCGCCGCTGGCTCCACTGGCCGGGGTGACCGAGCTGGAGCCGCTGCTGACCGGGTTCAACGGCGCGGCGAACGCGCCCGCACGACTGCACGTCGACGGCGACCTGAACGGACTGCCGGTGGAGGTGTCCACGTCGGCGTACCGGGTGGTGATGGAGGGGCTGACCAACACCCGCCAGCACGCGCCGGACGCGCGGTCCGTGGACGTTGCGGTGCGGCGTACCCCAGACTGGTTGCTGGTCCGGGTCGCCGACGACGGCGCGTCGCCGCGCACCGCGCCGGCCCGGGGGCACGGCTTCGGTCTGATCGGCCTCACCGAGCGGGTACGTGCCCTCGGCGGCACGATCACCGCCGGGCCCGGCGTTGCCGGTGGCTGGGTGCTCGACGCGGCGTTCCCGCTGCACGCGGCGGTGGCCCGGTGATCCGGGTGCTGATCGCCGATGACCAGGCCATGGTCCGGACCGGCTTCGGCATGATCATTGGCGCCCAGTCGGACATGGAGGTGGTCGGCGAGGCCGCCGACGGCGTCCAGGCCGTCGAACTGGCCCGACGGCTGCGCCCGGACGTGGTGCTGCTGGACATCCGGATGCCCCGCCTCGACGGTCTTGAGGCACTGCGGCTGCTCGCGGGGCCGGGCGTCGCCGACCCGATCCGGGTGGTCGTCGTGACGACCTTCGACCTCGACGAGTACGTGCACACCGCGCTCTCCAACGGCGCGTGCGGCTTCCTGCTCAAGGACTCCGGCCCGGCCCTGCTGGTGGAGGCCGTCCGCGCGGCCGTGTCCGGCGACGCGCTGATCAGCCCTTCGATCACGGTACGGCTGTTGGAGCACCTCAACTCGCCGGCTCCGGCGCGCGACGACGGTGGCCTGTCGCCACGGGAACTCGACGTCGTGAAGCTCGTCGCCCGGGGCCTGACCAACGCCGAGATCGCCGCCCAGCTCTTCATCGCCGTGGGCACGGTCAAGACCCACCTGGCGAGCGTGCAGATGAAACTCAAGGCCCGCAACCGGGTCGAGATCGCCGCCTGGGCCTGGGAACGCCGCCTCGTCGGCTAGATCGGGCTCGGGTGGGTGGCGGCTCGCGGGTGGCGGCTCGCGGGTGGCGGCTCGCGGGTGGCGGCTCGCGGGTGGCGGCTCGCGGGTGGCGGGTGGGTTGGTGTCTTGTTCGATGCCTTTGGAGCTGATGTCGTCAACGAATCAGCGCACGGGCGGTCACCGATGTCATAGACGATTCAGCTCCAAAGGCGACGACCTGCACACCATCCACCAGCCGCGGGGGGCGATTCCGGGCGCCGAGTCGGCGTCCGGGTCCGGCGGGGCAACCTGCCACCAGCCGCGGGGGGCGATTCCGGGCGCCGAGTCGGCGTCCGAGTCCGGCGGGGCAACCTGCCGCACCACAGTGCCCTAGTATTGACGGCGATGGATTGATGAAAGCGGTGGGCGACCGGAGGCGGGGATTCATCGTGCGTGATCGTCGAAGTCGAGCAATCCGGTCGAAGGCAGCCCCGCTGGCCGCGTACGCGCTGGCGGTGACCCTGGTCGCGGCGGGCGCGACCCCGGCGTACGCCGGGGCGGACACCGAACGGCCCACCGCGCCCGGCCCGATCACTGTCGTCGCCATCGACACCACCTCGGTCGAGCTGACCTGGGCGGCCTCGACCGACAACGTGGGCGTGGTCCGCTACCCGGTCGGCGCGCAGTTCGAAGATTCCGGCGCCCAGTATTCGACCGACACCAACAGCATCCGGATCACCAACCTGCGGCCGTCGCGCACGTACACCTTCTCGGTGTGGGCGCTGGACGCGGCCGGCAACAGCTCAGTGTCCAACCCGACCCTGCGGCTGACCATGCCACCGGGGGACGACCAACCGCCGAGCGCGCCGGGCCAACCGGTGGCGTACGACGTCGCCGCCACGGTGGTCGGGCTGCGGTGGGCGCACTCGGTGGAGAACGTCGCGCTCGACCGGTACGAGGTGTTCCGGGTCGACGTCGGCGGCACTCTCACCCGGGTCCGCGAGGTGTACCAGTACCCGCCCGTGAACAGTGCACAGATCAGCGGGTTGGCGCCGAACACCACGTACACCTTCGTGGTGCGGGCCCGCGACGAGGTCGGACACCTGTCGCCACTGTCCGCACCGGTCACCGTGACCACCCTGCCGCCGCCGCCGAGCTGCGCGGTCCGGTCCGTCGTGCGGCAGTGGCCGGACGGCTTCGTGGCCCACCTCGTCGTCGAGAACACCGGCTCCACGACCATCGACGGCTGGACGATGACGTGGCGGTTCTGGGCCAGCCAGCAGGTGCAGGGCATCTGGGGCGCGAAGGTCGTCGACCGGCTCAACAACAGCTACCTGCGGGTGAGCAACACCGGTCGCAACGCGGTGGTCCCGCCCGGTGGCACGGTGTCGCTGGGCCTCGTCGCCACCGGCACGCAACTGCCGGAGGAGATCACGCTGAACGGCGGCCTCTGCACGGTGGCAGACGAATAACGCTCGACTCCGGGGTCTGGCGCCGGCCGCGACATCTTGCGACGCTAACGGCTGTGTATGACTACGACCTGTTGGTGCTGGGCTCCGGACCCAGCGGTCAGAAGGCCGCGATCGCCGCCGCCAAGCTCGGCAGGCGGGTCGGCATCGTGGACCGCCGCGACATGATCGGTGGGGTGTGCATCAACACCGGCACGGTCCCCTCCAAGACGCTGCGCGAGGCCGTGCTCTACCTGACCGGCCTGAGTCAGCGGGACCTGTACGGCAGCAGCTACCGGGTCAAGGAAGAGATCACGGTCAGCGACCTGGCGGCCCGTACGCAGCACGTGATCACCAGGCAGACCGACGTCATCCGCAATCAACTGGCCCGCAACCGGGTCGCGATGATCACCGGCACCGGGCGTTTCGCGGACGCGCACTCGATCTGGGTCGACGGCGGCTCCGGCCGCGAGTCCAAGGTGACCTTCGACAAGATCGTCATCGCCGCGGGCACCCGCCCGGCCCGCCCGGACAGCGTCGACTTCGACGACCGGACGATCGTGGACTCCGACGGCGTCATCAACCTTCAGGCCGTACCCCGCAGCATGGTCGTGGTCGGTGCCGGCGTGATCGGCATGGAGTACGCCTCGATGTTCGCCGCCCTGGGCACGAAGGTGACGGTGGTGGAACGCCGCGAGCGGATGTTGGATTTCTGCGACGACGAGGTCGTCGAGTCACTCAAGTACCACCTGCGCGACCTGTCCGTGGCGTTCCGCTTCGGCGAGGAGGTCGCCGCCGTGGAGAAGCACCAGACGGCGGCGTTGTGCATCCTCAAGAGCGGCAAGAAGATCGTCGCGGACACGGTGATGTACTCGGCCGGGCGGCAGGGTCAGACCGACGACCTGGCGTTGGAGGCCGCAGGGCTGGAGGCGGACCGACGCGGCCGGATCGCTGTCGACGCCAACTACCGCACGCCGGTCGACAACATCTACGCGGTCGGCGACGTGATCGGCTTTCCCGCGCTCGCGTCGACGTCGATGGAACAGGGCCGACTGGCCGCGCAGCACGCCTGTGGCGAGCCGATCCGGGAGATGCACGGCCTGCAACCGATCGGCATCTACACGATCCCGGAGATCAGCTTCGTCGGCCAGACCGAGGCGCAACTCACCGAAAGCTCGACACCGTTCGAGGTGGGCATCGCCCGGTACCGGGAGTTGGCCCGCGGTCAGATCGTGGGCGACTCGTACGGGATGCTGAAGCTGCTCGTCTCCCCCGACGACGGCCGACTGCTCGGGGTGCACGTGTTCGGCACCGCCGCCACCGAGATCGTCCACATCGGTCAGGCGGTGATGGGCTGTGGCGGCACGATCGACTACCTCGTCGACGCGGTGTTCAACTACCCGACGCTGGCCGAGGCGTACAAGGTCGCCGCCCTGGACGCGTCCAACAAGATCCGCAACATCATCCGCATCGACGGCTAGCCACCACCCCCGACCTCCACCAGTTCCACCAACCGGCTGCGGTAGTTCGGGCAGGTCGAGACGTCCTCGTGTGAGCAGTTCAGCCCGGCCTCCAACAGGTCGAGCGCCGACCGCAGCGCCTCCATCCTGGCCCGCAGGGCGTCGTGGTTGCGGCGCAGCACGTCCTTACGGGCGGCCGGGTCGCCCGCGGCGAGGAACGCCCGGATGTCCGGCAGCGACAGGCCGGCCTGCTTCGCGCGCAGGATCGAGGCCACCCGGAACAGGTCGTCGCGGGTGTAGCGGCGACGACCGCCGGCGACCCGGGCGGGGCAGAGCAGACCCACCGATTCCCAGTGCCGCAGTACGTGCGCTGGCAGGCCGAAATGGTCGGCCACCTCGCCGATCGTCATCGGGCTTGACTTCATGTCGACATTAAGTCCGACCCTGACGGGCATGTCCAGTCTTCTAGCTGTCCTCGATGCCATCGAGAGCGAACCTGCGACCGTCGCACTGCGCGCCCGTTCCTACGATTTGCTCGGTGACCTCACTGGCCGAACCGTCGTCGACGCTGGCTGTGGCAGTGGCCGCGCCGTCGGTGAGTTGGCCGAACGCGGAGCCCGCGCGGTTGGGGTCGACGTCGACCCCGAGATGATCGCCGTGGCCCGGGAGCGCTGGCCCGCCGGCGAGTTCCATGTCGGCGACGCCACCGAACTGCCGTTCGAGACCGGATCCGCCACGTACTACCGGGCGGACAAGGTGTTGCACGTGCTCGACGACCCGGCGCGGGCCGTGGCCGAGGCCCGGCGGGTGCTCGCGCCGGGCGGCCGAGCCGTACTGCTCGGCCAGGACTGGGACCTGATCGCCATCGACTCGGACCAGCCGGAGACCACCCGTCGGCTGGTCCACGCGAAGGCGGACTCGCTCCCGTCACCGCGCATTGCCCGCAGGTATCGCAACCTGCTGCTCGACGCCGGGTTCACCGATCCGATCGTCGAGGTGCACACGGCTGTGTTCACCGACGACACCGCGCTCGACGTGTTGAAACGGATCACCGACGAGGAGACCTGGCTCTCCGAGCAGGCCGAGCGCGCCCGGACGGACCGGATCCTCGTCGTCGTCCCGATGTTCCTCGTCGCCGCCCAAACCTGACACCCGCTACCGCCTCTCCTGGTGATCAAGAGGTTTCCGTCATCCGATCTGGCGTGTCGTAACGCAAACCTCTTGATCAACGAGGGCAGGAGAGGGTGGGGCCGGTGCGGGGCCCTGCCCCCCGCACCGGCCGGTGGGTGCGTCAGCCTGCGGAGCAGGTGGGGCTCAGGCTGCCGGCGGTACCGTTGGCCTGGAACCCGAACTCGGTGGACTGCCCGGCGCCGACCTGACCGTTGTAGGCGACGTTGGTCCAGTTCGTCGTGCCGGTGTTACCACTGCGGTTGGCGCTCCAGGCGTTGGTGACGGTGGCACCGGACGGCAGTCCGATCGACACCGTCCACCCGTTGAGCGCCGACGAGCCCGCGGTCACCCGTACGTTCGCCACGAAGCCACCGTTCCACTGGTTCACCGACACCGTGGCGGTGCAGCCACCCGTGCCCGGCGGCGGCGTGGTGGGCGGGTCGGTCGGCGGGTCCGTGGGCGGGTCCGTGGGCGTGGTGCCGTTGTTCAGCGCGGCGAGAACCGCGTCGTACGCGGCCTTCTTCGAGCCGTTGCTGTTGAACAGCAGCGGGGTCTGCGAAGCCCGCCAGGAGTCACTGTCGCGGATGCCCCACACCGTGATGCCGTTGCAGCGGGCCACGGCCAGGCAGTCCTCGACCACGCTGCGGTAGGTGCTCGCCGAAGCGCCCTGGATGTCCAACTCGGTGATCTGCACGTCCACACCGAGCGCCGCGAAACTCGACAGCGTGGTGCGGTAGTTGCTCACGTACGGCGAGTCGTTGTTGAAGTGCGACTGGAAGCCCACGCAGTCGATCGGCACGCCACGGGCCTTGAAGTCGCGCACCATGTTGTAGACGCCCTGGGTCTTGGCGTGCGTCCAGTTGTCGGTGTTGTAGTCGTTGTAGCAGAGCTTCGCGCCCGGATCCGCGGCACGCGCCGCGCGGAACGCCGCTTCGATCCAGTCGTTGCCGGTGCGTTGGAGGTTGGAGTCGCGACGGCCTCCGGAGCTGCCGTCGGCGAACGCCTCGTTCACCACGTCCCACGCCACGACCTGACCGCGGAAGTGGGTGGCCACCTGCGTGACGTGGTTGAGCATCGCCTGCCGCAGCGCACTGCCGCTCATGCTCTCCATCCAGCCGGGCTGCTGCGAATGCCACGCCAGCGTGTGACCCCGCACGCTCATCCCGCGGCTGCGCGCGTGGTTGACGATCTGGTCCGCCGCCCCGTAGCTGAACTGATTCTGCTGCGGCTCGGTGGCGTTCATCTTCATTTCGTTCTCGGCGGTCACCATGTTGAACTCACGGTTCAAAATCGTGGTGTACGCACTGTCGGAGAGCTTGAATCCGGCCACCGCCGTACCGAAGTACCGACCCTTCTCGGCGGCGGACGCACCGAGCGTCGTCCCGGCGGAGGCGGGTGCCGTCGCAAACAGCGCCATGCTGGCGGCGAGGGCGCCCGCGCCGGCCAGCGCAAGCGCGGCTCTCGATGCCGCCTTCCATCTCGTACTTCTCATCGTGTGGCTCCTTTTGAGGGTGGTGGGGTGGGAAGGGAAATCAGGACACCGAACAGGCGGCACCGTTGAGGGCGAACGACGTGGGCTTGCCGGTGCCGCCCTCGTGGGTGGCCTGGAAGCCGATCTCGACCGACGCGTTCGGGGCGATGGTGCCGTTGTAGGAGACGTTGCGGGCGGTCACCGCACCGCTCGCCGGGGCGTACTGGGCGTTCCAGCCGCTGGTGATGCGCTGTCCGCTGGGCAGCGTGAACGTCAGCGCCCAGCCGTTCACGGCGGTGGCACCGGTGTTGGTGATGGCCACGCTCGCGGTGAGACCGCTGTTCCAGGCGTTGACCGTGTAGCCGACCCGGCAGGCGCCCTCGGTCGGCGGCGGCGTGGTCGGG
>NZ_QGSY01000301.1 GCF_003857035.1 Micromonospora arida | reverse complement strand
CCCAACGACTCACCCGCAGCCCGACCCAACCCAATCTGCTCCCGCTCCAACGGACTCAACCTCGACCCCATAACCACCCCAACGAAGATCACCAAAAGGGGTGTTGCAACCACCGGTTGAGCCCGCCGCGCTAACGGAAACTGTCCAAGATTGCGAGCTGTGGCGGGTGAAGCTGCCTGGGGCGCGCCGCCGACGACTAGTTGATCTCTGTCTTCACGGGAGATCAACGGACTCGGCGGCCAGTCGGGCAGCTCGCATGGTCAGGTAGAGCTGTTCTGGGCGGCTGCTCGTGCGAGCGGCGGCGATCCGGTAGTCGGCGATCGCCTGGGCCTGGTCGCCGGCCATCTCGTGCAGGTGGGCGCGGGCGGCGGCCAGCCGGTGGTGTCCGGCCAACTGCGGGTCGTGGGTCAACGCGTCGAGGGCGGCCAGGCCGGCGGCGGGTCCGTGCACCATGGCCGTCGCCACGGCCCGGTTGAGGGCCACCACCGAGCTGCCGGCCAAGCGTTCCAGCACCTCGTAGAGCGCCAGGATCTGCGGCCAGTCGGTCTGCTCGGTGCTCGACGCCTCGTCGTGCAGGGCGGCGATGGCGGCCTGTACCTGGTACGGACCGACCGGCCCGCGCGGCAGGGCCCGGGTGACCAGTGCGATGCCCTCGGCGATCGCCGTCGCGTCCCAGCGGCTGCGGTCCTGATCGGCCAGTGAGATCAGCTCGCCGGAGGGCCCGGTTCGCGCCGGGCCGCGCGCCTCGGTGAGCAGCATCAACGCCAGCAGCCCGGCCGATTCGCTGTCGTTCGGCAGCAGCGTGTGCAGTGCGCGGGTCAGCCGGATCGCCTCGGCCGCGAGGTCGACGCGGCGCAGGTCCGGGCCCGTGGTGCTGGTGTGCCCCTCGGTGAAGACCAGGTACAGCACCTGTCGTACGGCGATCAGCCGGTCCGCCCGCTCCGCCGGCTCGGGCATCCGGAACGGCAGCCCGGATGCCCGGATGCGCTGCTTGGCCCGGCTGATCCGCTGGGCCATCGTCGCCTCGGGCACCAGGAACGCGCGGGCGATCTCGGCGGTGCTCAGCCCGCCGACGGCGCGCAGTGTCAGTGCCACCGCCGACGTCGGCGCGAGCGCCGGGTGGCAGCAGAGGAAGAGCAGGACCAGCGTGTCGTCCCGCTCGGCGGTCAACTCGTCGTCCGGGGCTGGCGCGTACCGCTGGTCGTCCGGATCCCGGCGGGCGACCAGGTCCTCCCGGCGGCGTCGGGCCTGCTCACCGCGGACCAGCTCGATCATCCGCCGGTAACCGACCTGGATCAGCCAGCCACGAGGGTTCGCCGGTAGCCCCTCGGTCGGCCACTGGGTGGCGGCGCCCAGCAGGGCCTCCTGCACCGCGTCCTCCGCCGTGGCGAAGTCACCGAAGCGGCGGCTGAGCACGCCGAGGACCTGCGGCGCCAACTCGCGCAGCAGGTCCTCGATGCGGGGATCGGTGTTCAGCCCCTCACAGCTCCTCTGCCGGTGCGGACATCACCGGGTGCACCTCGATCGGCATGTTCAGCGGCCGGCCGCCGGGGCCGGGTGCCGTGGAGATGTGCGCGGCCAACTCCACGGCCCGCTGCGGGCTCTCGCAGTCGACGATCCAGAAGCCGGCCAGGAACTCCTTCGTCTCGGCGAACGGCCCCTCGGTGACCACCGGTGCCCCGCCCTCACCGGCGCGGACGATCCGGGCCTGGTGCGGGCCGCCGAGGCCCTGCCCGTCGACCCACTCGCCGGCGGCGGTGAGCTTGGCGTTGACCTCGCCCATGAAGGCGATGTGCGCCCGGACCTCGTCCTGGGTCCAGGTGTCGATGCTCGGGAAGTCGGTCCCGGCGGCACTGAACTGCATCAGCAGCATGTACTTCATGGTTGGCTCCTCACGCCTGCGCACCGTCTTCGGTGCTCTCACCCTGAGGTAGAAGCCGGCCCCGCCGTTCTCGACACCCCGAGCAAAGAAGTTTCTAGTCGACGGCGTCGACCTCCAGCACCAGGCTCTGCTCCGGGTGCAGGGCGGGCAGCTGCACACCCACCCGGGCCAGCGCCGCCCCGCTGAGGGTGAGACCAGCCGCCAGCCAGGTGGGCGGGGACAGGTCGATGCTCGCCGGGGCCGGTACGCCCGACACCTGTCGCACCCGGTACCGCCGGCCCGGGTCGAGGCCGGGCAGCCGCACCGCGCCGGGCAGCTGCGTCACCGAGGTGGCCAGCCGGGCCACCGCGTACACCGCTCGGGTGTTGTCGTGATCAACCACGCCGTGCGCCCAGACGGCCGGGTCCGGGTGATCGACCCGGACCACCCGACCAGCGTGCAGCAGCGGGCGCAGCCGCTTGTGCAGCGCCACCCAGGCGGCCAGCTCGGTCTGCTCGGCAGCGCTGATCGAGGCGATGTCCCACTCGATGCCGTGGTGGCCGAAGAGCGCTGTCGCCGCCCGGAAACCCAGGTCGTGTACGCGGTTGGTGGTGTGCGAGCGTTCCGGGCCGACGTGGGTGCCGATCAGCTCCGGTGGCAGCAGCAGCCCCGTCCAGCGTTGGATGCTGAGCCGCTCCAGGGCGTCGTTGCAGTCGCTGGCCCAGACCCGGTCGGTACGCGCCAGGATGGCCAGGTCCACCCGGGCCCCGCCGGACGAGCAGCTCTCGATCTCCACACCCGGGTGCCGATTGCGCAACTCGTCGAACAGCCGGTAGACCGCCAGGGTCTGCCCGTGCACCCCGGGGCGGCCATGGTGCCCGGCCTCGGTGAGGTCCCGGTTCTGGTCCCACTTGAGGTACCGGATTCCGGGGTGGTCGGTGAGCAGCGTGTCGAGTCGTTCCAGCACATAGTCGTACGCCTCGGGGCGGCCCAGGTCGAGCACCTGCTGGTGACGCCAGGCCGGCGGCAGCCGCCCCGGCACGGCGAGCACCCAGTCGGGGTGCGCGCGGAACACGTCCGAGTCGGGGTTGACCATCTCCGGCTCGACCCAGAGGCCGAACTGGAGGCCCTGGCCGGTGACGTGGTCGATCAGCGGTTGCAGGCCGTCCGGCCAGACGCCCTCGTCGACGTACCAGTCGCCGAGCCCGGCGGTGTCGTCGCGCCGGCCGCGGAACCAGCCGTCGTCGAGCACGAACCGCTCCACGCCGATCTGCGCGGCCCGGTCGGCGAGAGCCCGCAGCCGGTCCAGGTCGTGGTCGAAGTAGACCGCCTCCCAGACGTTGAGGGTCACCGGACGGGGGGAGCGCGGGTGCCCGGGGCGGGCCCGGAGGTGGGTGTGCAGCACGTCGCTGAGCCCGTCCAGACCGGTGTCGGACCAGACCGCGTAGAGCAGGGGAGTCTCGTACGACTCGCCGGGGTCGAGCCGGACCTCGCCGGGGGCCGGCAGCTCGCCGCCGCCAAGGGTGGACTCGCCGGTGGGCCGACGTTCGGCGAACGTGACGTGGTCGCCGCTCCAGGCGGTGTGCACCGCCCAGACCTCGCCGTGGCCGAAGCCGAACCCGGTGGTGCCGGCCACCAGCAGCAGAGTGGCGTCGTGCCCGGTACGGCCGTGCCGCCCCTCGCGGACCCAGGCGCCGTGCTGCCACGGGTGCCGCTGCGGCGACCGTTCCCGACACCACCGGCCGGTCAGGTCGAGCAGTTCCGTGGCGACCGCCGGCACCGGCAGCACCGGCGTCAACTCCCGCAGCTCGTACGCGCTGTCGCCGTCGTTGCGCAGCCGGTGTCGAACGGTCAGCAGGCCGTACGGGTCGAGCGTGATCTCGATGGTCACTGTCAGCCCGGCGGCCGGGTCCGACGCCCGGACGGTCACCCGTGCCGGTCCGTCGGCGGGCTGGTCGACATCGAGACCGTCCAGCCGGAACGCGGTGGACCAGCCGGCGCCGTCGCGGTGCCCGGCCAGGCCGGGCCGCCCGCTCCAGCCGGCGCTCGCCTCCGGCAGCACTGACAGCACGGTCGGCTCGTCGAAGCTGCTCGGCACCACCGGCGGTACGGTCGCGTCGGTGAGGTGGCGCAGGCCGTCGTCGTCGAGGTCGCCGACGTCGCCGCCCCAGTGCACGACCCGGGGCAGCCCCGGGCCGCGCGCGTCGAGCACCAGGCTGGTCCGCGCGCGGCGCAGGTGCAGGATCGTCATCCTTTGGAGGCTCCCAAGGTCAGGCCCCGAACGAAGTGCCGCTGGAGCATAAAGAAGATCACCAGGGTGGGGATCGCGACGAGCACGCTGCCCGCCGAGACCAGGTTGTTGTCGGTGAAGAACTCACCGCGCAGGTTGTTGAGCGAGCTGGTCACCGGGAACTTGTCGCCGGTGCGCATGAGGACGGTGGCCCAGAAGAACTCGTTGTAGATCCAGGTCACCTCCAGCGTCGCCAGCGCGGCCAGGGCCGGCCGGCACAGCGGCATGGTGACCTGCCAGTACTGCCGCCAGATGCTCGCCCCGTCGACCATCGCCGCCTCGTACAGGTCACGGGGCAGCGCCTTCATGTAGTTGCTGAGCACGAAGACACAGAAACCACACTGGAAGGCCACGTTGATCAGGATCAGGCCCCAGTAGCTGTCGTAGAGCAGTTCCGAGTCACTCATGAACTCCGGAAGCGGCACCTCGGTGAACAGCCGGAACAGCGGGATGAGCAGCGCCTGCTGGGGCAGCAGGTTGGCCGCGGTGAAGATCCCGAGCAGGACGAGGTTGAGCTTCCAACTGAACCGGGCGATGACGAACGCCACGCAGGAGGCCAGGAAGAGGGTCAGCAGCACCGCCGGCACGGTGATGTACACCGAGTTGAGGAAGTGCTGCCCGAACTCCGCCGTCCGCCAGGCGGTGACGTAGTTGTCGAAGGTCCAGCCGCCGAAGGAGACATAGCCGTTCGCGGCGGTGTAGTCGTACGAGCGCAGCGAGGTCAGCACCGCCCAGGCGATCGGGAAGAGCCAGGCCAGCGAGACGACGATGAGGAAGCCGTGCAGCAGGATCCGTAACGGGGTCAGCTTGCGGCGGCGCGTCGGCGCGTCGGCCCCGCCCTCGGTACGCCGGGTGACGGTCGCGGTGCTCATTCCCGGTTCTCCCTCATCACGGTCGCCAGGTAGATGGTGATGAAGACCAGCGAGACGACCAGCATGATCGTTGCCAGTGCCGAGCCGAAGCCGATCCGGCTCGCCTCACCCACCACGTTCTGGGTGACCAGCGCGGAGATCAGCTCCAGCCCGTTGCGGCCCTTGTTGACCACCCAGACCAGGTCGAACGCGCGCAGCGACTCGATCACGGTCACCACCAGCACGATGATGTTGATGGGTCGCATGACCGGGAACACGACCCGGAAGAACGCCCGGCTCTCCGAGGCGCCGTCGACCGCTGCGGCCTCGCGCAGCGACGGGTCGACGCCCTTCAGGCCGGCCAGGTAGAGCAGCATGATGTACCCGACGTGCCGCCACCCGGAGGCGACCATCACCGCCCAGATGTTGACGTTCGAGTCGCCGTACCAGTCGATGCTGGTGCCGAAGACGGCGTTGATCAGCCCTTGGTCCCGGGAGTAGAGCAGCTGCCAGACGAAGCCGATCAGCGCCAGCGAGAGCACCACCGGCAGGTAGAGCGCAGTCTGGTAGAAGCGACTGCCGCGCAGCTCCTTGTCCAACAGCACGGCCAGGAACATGCCGAACGGGGTGGCGACCACGAACAGCGCCGCCAGCCAGAGCAGGTTGTGCTGGACCGCCGGCACGAACGGCGGGTAGATGTTCACCACGTCGCTGTAGTTGCGGGCGCCGACGAACTCGATCTCGTCGAGGGGGCCGATGCCGTCCCAGTTGGTGCCGGAGAGCAGCACGGTGGCCGCCGCCGGCAACCAGACGAACCCGGTGACGAGCAGCAGCGGGACGAGCACCATCAGCGTGATGACCACGCGGTCGGTGCGGGACAGGAGCCGTAGCCGTCGGCGACGACCACCCGTGGAGGTGGTCGTCGCCGGCGGCGGCACGGCGCGATCCGCTTGGATCAGGGGCAGGTCGGACACGATGTCCTCCCCCTTCCGCCGTCAGTCAGTGAAGATCGATTTTTTCTGGTTCTCGATGGACGAGGTGAGCCCGCCGATGTCCTTGGGGTTCTTGATGAACTGCTGGAGCGCCGGGATGATCACCGTCGAGGCGAAGTCCGGCCGGGTGTCCCGGTCGAGGAACTGGGCGATCTCGGTGGCCGACCCGACCAGCTCGGCGGCCTTCTTCTGCAGAGCGGTGTAGCCGCTGACGTCCGCGCTGGTGTTGGCCACCAGGGTGGCCGGGTCGTTCTTGACGGTGATGTCCGCGGCGTCCTTGCCACCGAAGTACTCCAGCAGCTTGCGCGCGTTGTCCTCGTTCTTGGGCTTGCGGGCCATCATGTAGCCGTCGATCGGCGCGTCGAGCGCCTTGGCACCGATGGCCGGGTCGATCTCGGGGAAGGTGAAGAAGTCGAGGTCGCTCTGCTCCTCGTTGCTGAACTGCTGACCGACGAAGAGGCCGAGCAGGTACATGCCGCTCTTCTTCTGCTGCAACGACTGCGCGGCCTCCTGCCAGGTGCGGCCGAGGCTGTCCGGCTGGTGCAGGGGGAGCAGGCCGGCCCAGGTGTCGAAAACCTTCTTGACCTTGTCGGAGGTCCAGGCCTCCTTGCCGGCCATCAGGTCGATGTGGAACTGGTAGCCGTTGATGCGCAGGTTGAGGATGTCGAAGGTGCCCATCGCCGGCCAGCCGTCCTTGTCGGCGAAGGCGATCGGGATGAGGCCGTCCTTCTTCATCCGCGCGCCGAGGTCGGTGAACTCGGTGATGGTCTTCGGCACCTGGTAGCCGTACTGCTGCCACACCGACTTGCGGTAGAAGACCGCCCACGGGTAATACGTCGCCGGTACGAAGTACTGTTTGCCGTCGTCGCCGGTGGATGCCTTCTTGAAGGCGTCGGAGTAGCCGGAGAGCTTGCCCCACACGTCGCTGATGTCGCTGGCCAGGCCCTTCTGCGCGAAGAAGCGCATCCGGTAGCCGGCGAACCAGGTGAACACGTCGTCCGGCTTGCCCTGTAGGTAATTGTTGATGTTCTCCTGGAACGTGTTGTGGTCGACCGTATTGACCGCGACCTGCACGCCGGACGAGGTCTTGAAGCCGTCGGTGACCTTGACCAGGACGTCCTTCGGCTTCGGGTCGGACTGGTTCGAGCCGAGCGACACGTCCTTGCTGGACCCGCCGGAGCCGGAGTCGTCGCCGCAGCCGGCGAGCAGGCCGGTGCCGAGCAGCGCGCCCGTGCCGGCCGCGCCGGCCAGCAACGATCGTCGGTTGATGCCGGCGACTGAGGGCGGTACGAGCCGAGCCAGGTACTCGGCTTGGGATTGGGGACGGGACATCTGTGCCTCCTGCGGATGAGAAGGAGCTACGCCCAAGGGCCTCAGGGTGGTGAAGGCAGGTCCAGCGTTGTGATCACACATTGAGATCCACCGAGAATCCACATTGGCGAACACGAACGGCCATTGGGGCCTCAAGCTACCCTGCGGCCGGGCGCTGTCAAGAGGGCAGTTCGCCTCTGATAACCCAGTCGTGACACGGCCGTTACCTGGTAAACGTTGGAAAGAAGCTCGATGTTGGAACCTGTTGACTTCCGTGGTCTGGCGGGTGCACCCTCAGCTGTCATGCGGCGATGGCAGGGTGACAGCATCTATTTCGGCGGCGACTACAACCCCGAGCAGTGGCCCGAGGAAACCTGGTCCGAGGACGTCGACCTGATGCGCCTGGCCGGGGTCAACCTGGTCTCCGTCGGCATCTTCTCCTGGGCGTTGCTGGAGCCCACCCCGGGGCGGTTCGAGTTCGCTTGGCTGGACCGGGTGCTGGACCTGCTGCACGCCGGTGGCATCCAGGTCGACCTGGCCACCGCCACGGCCAGCCCACCGCCGTGGTTGGCCCGCGAGCACCCGGAGACGCTGCCCCGCCGGGCCGACGGTGCGATCCTCTGGCCGGGGGGACGACAGGCGTACTGCCCCAGCTCACCGGTTTTCCGCGAGCGGTCGCTGGAGCTGGTGCGCGCGGTCGCCGGCCGGTACGCCGACCATCCCGCCGTGGTCATGTGGCACATCTCCAACGAGCTGGGCTGCCACAACGTGCACTGTTACTGCGATGTCAGCGCCGAGGCGTTCCGCGGCTGGCTGCGCGAGCGCTACGGCGACCTGGACCGGCTCAACGCCGCCTGGGGCACCGCGTTCTGGAGCCAGCGTTACGGCGACTGGGCCGAGATCAACCCGCCGCGCGCCGCGCTGACCTTCGCCAACCCGACGCAGCAGCTGGACTTCCTGCGGTTCTCCTCCGACGAGCAACGCGCCCAACTGCGCGCCGAGCGCGAGGTGTTGCAGACGCTGGTCCGGCAGCCGATCACCACCAACTTCATGATCGGCTTGGGCATCAAGCACATGGACTACGACTCCTGGGCGTCCGACGTGGACCTCGTCTCCAACGACCACTACCTGACCTCCGCCGACCCGCAGGCGCACCTCGGGCTGGCGTTCGCCGCCGACCACACCCGGGGCGTCGCCGGCGGTGACCCGTGGTTGCTGATGGAGCACTCCACCAGCGCGGTCAACTGGCAGCCGCGCAACGTGGCCAAGCTGCCCGGGCAACTGCGCCGCAACAGCCTCGCGCACGTCGCCCGCGGCGCCGACGGGGTGCTCTTCTTCCAGTGGCGTGCCTCCCGGGCCGGCGCGGAGAAGTTCCACTCCGCGCTGGTGCCGCACGCCGGGCCGGACACCAAGGTGTTCCGCGAGGTCTGCCAGCTCGGCGCGGACCTCAAGGCCCTCGCGGAGATACGCGGCAGCCGGGTGGACGCCGACGTGGCGATCCTGTTCGACTGGGAGGCGTGGTGGGGTGTCGAGTTGGATTCGCACCCCAGCGTCGACGTCACCTACACCGACCGGCTCAGGGCCCTGTACGACTCGCTCTGGCGGGCTGGCGTGACCGCGGACATCGTCCACCCGTCGACCGACCTCAGCGGCTACCGGCTGGTCCTGGTGCCGACCCTCTACCTGGTCCGCGACGCCGACGTCGACGCGCTGCACCGGTTCGTCGAAGCCGGTGGCACGGCGGCGGTCACCTACTTCAGCGGCATCGTCGACGCCAACGACCACATCCGGCTGGGCGGCTACCCGGGCGCGTTCCGGGAGTTGCTCGGCGTCCGGACCGAGGAGTTCTTCCCGCTGCGCGAGGGCGAGCAGGTCCGATTGGACGACGGCAGCACCGCCGACGTGTGGACCGAGTGGGTGCACCCCGACGGCGCCGAGGTGCTCGCCTCGTACACCGATGGGCCCTTGCCGGGCGTGCCGGCGCTGACCAGGCGCCGGGTGGGCGACGGCGCCGCCTGGTATGTCGGCACCCGCCTGGACGAGTCGGCCACCGATCGGCTGGTGGCTCGGCTGCTCGCCGAGGCCGGCGTCCGCCCGACGGTGTCGGCGCCGTCCGGGGTGGAGGTGGTCCGCCGCCGTGACGGCGACCGGACCTGGCTGTTCGCCATCAACCACACCGACACCGAGGTACGCCTGCCGGTGCACGGCGTCGAGCTGCTGACTGGCGCACCATGTGCCGGTGAGCTGACGGTGCCGGCCGGTGAGGTGGCCGTCGTCCGAGAGGACCGGGCCGATGCCTTCGCTGTGAAGGAGGTTTCCTGAGTTGCTCGCCCAACAACGGCAGACCGCCATCCTCGATCTGATCCGCCAACGCGGTGGTGTGCGGGTGAGCCAGTTGGTCAGTCGGTTCGGTGTGTCCGACATGACGATCCGGCGTGACCTGGAGGTGTTGGCCGAGCGCGGCCTGGTCGACAAGGTGCACGGTGGCGCGACCCTCGCCGGTCCGGGCTCCGCCGAGGAGCCCGGTTTCGCCGCGAAGTCGATCCGCCAGCAGGCGGAGAAGCGGGCCATCGCCGAGCGGGCGGCGACGATGGTGGAGCCGGGAATGGCCATCGCGCTCTCCGCCGGCACCACCACCGCCGCGCTGGCCACGCTCCTCTCCGACGTACGCGGGCTGACCGTGGTGACCAACTCGATCCCGGTGGCCGACGCGCTCTACCAGAACCCGCGCGCCGACCAGACCGTCGTGTTGACCGGTGGCATCCGCACCCCGTCGGACGCGTTGACCGGGCCGGTGGCCGAGGCGGCGATCAGCGCGCTCAACGTCGACCTGCTGTTCCTCGGTGTGCACGGCCTCAGCCCACGGACCGGCTTCACCACGCCCAACCTGCTGGAGGCCGGCGTCAACCGTTGCCTCATCGGTGCGGCCCGCCGGCTCGTGGTGCTCGCCGACCACACCAAGTGGGAGACGATCGGCATCGCCACCATCGCCCCACTGGAGGCCGCCGACGTGCTGATCACCGACGTCGGACTGCCGACGGAGGCCCGCACCACGATCGGCGAACAGGTCGGCGAACTGGTGATCGTGGAACCCGACTGACTACGCATCCTCGCCGCACGGCGCGCACGCCCACCGTCAGGCGGACCAGGACGCGAACAAGGGAGTACGGCCATGATTGCGGTCAAGGTGCGACTCGCTGCGATCGTCGTCGTGGGCCTGGCCCTGGTCGGGATGCTGAGTTGGCTGGCCGGCGCGTGGCCCGCCGACCAGACCCGGGGCGCCGAGCGCGCCGGCAGAGTCGAGCGCCACGCCCGCCTGACAGCACGCGTGCTGCACCGGTTGCCGGACCCCGCCCGGCCCTCTAGTGGTCGTTCAGCATGAACAGGAGCGTTCGATGCTCCAGGTCCAGGAACACCACCCGCTGGCGTGGCGACGGGAGTGTCTCGTTGTAGATCTGACTGTGCAGCCAGCGGGGCTTGGCCGGGAGGAACGGCACGAGGTCCGGTCGCACGTCCGTAGACGTGTGTGAGTGTCGCAGCTCAGCCGGGTCGATGGATGGGAACGGAACGAACGCGAACTGCTCGGCCAATCTGTGCGCGTCCTGCGGACGCAGCGCGATGACGCCCTGGTACTCCCAGTCCGTCGGACCCGGCACCCGTGAGCACGGATCGCCCAACGCGCGCGCCTGCCAGTGAATCTCCGAATACTCACCGACATGCGGAAGGTCCTCCGGTGGGTCCCAGCGGCTGACCCGGAGCTTCGCCTCGTCGGCCTGTCGTTGCTCCTGGCATCCACGCGTCTCGTCCACGGCTGCCGCGTCGCATCCCGCCACCAACAGCAGCCCCGCCGCCGCAGCGAGCACTGCTGGACGTGCCCGTCTCCCCGTCTTCATCGCCCAGACTGTAGATCCGTGTGTGGACCGTCGTCAGGCAGGCAGGCCGACGTGGCCGGCCTCCCGCGCATCGGCGCTCGGCGGATCGCGCCGCCGTCGACGGTCCGGCCAGTCGCCGGTCCGGTGGGCTGCGCAGCCGAGGGTCGAACGCCTGATTCGCTTGCGACATCAGCTCCAAAGGCTCGTCGACCGACATCCGCCCTGGGCTGACGCTGAGCGGGAAGGCGCTGAGCGGGAACGCGCTGAGCGGGAACGCGCTGATCGACTCGGCACCTGCGCTTCACAGCCACCTCACAGGGGTGCTGGATAAGGTGCCGTTCGAGTCAACGTCCGACTCCAGCCTGGAGCGGTCGGCGTCGCACAGGAGTTCCGATGGTCTTCAAGAAGATGTTGAGCGCGTTCGGTGTGGGCGGTCCCAGCGTGGACACCGTGCTGACCAACCCCAACACCCGCCCCGGCCTGACCCTCGACGGGCAGGTCAACCTCGTCGGTGGCGACGCTGAGACAGCCATCGAGCAGGTGGTGATCGGCCTGGTCACCCGGGTCGAGGTCGAGGGACACGACACCGAGTACGCGGGCACGATGGAGTTCCACCGCATGGCGGTCAGCGGTCCGCTCCAGCTCGCCCCGAAGCAGCAGCTCTCGATCCCGTTCCAGCTGCCGGTGCCGTGGGAAACCCCGATCACCGACGTGTACGGCCAGCGCCTGCACGGCATGACGATGGGTCTGCGTACCGAGTTGGCGATCGCCCGCGCGGTCGACAAGAGCGACCTGGATCAGGTGGCGGTGCACCCGCTGCCGGTGCACGAGCGGATCCTGGAGGCGTTCCAGCGGCTCGGCTTCCGGTTCAAGCACGCCGACCTGGAGCGTGGTCACATCCGGGGCGTGCAGCAGACTCTGCCGTTCTACCAGGAGATCGAGTTCTTCGCCTCCCCGCAGTACGCGAGCACCATCCGGGAGGTCGAGCTGACCTTCGTGACCAGCCAGCGTGGTGTGGAAGTCATCCTGGAGTGCGACAAGCGCGGTGGGTTCCTCAGCGCCGGGCACGACGCGTTCGGCCGTTACCAGGTGTCGCACACCGACGTTGACCGCGTGGACTGGGCGCAGGTCGTCGACGGTTGGCTGCGCGAGACCACGTCCCGCTACGGCAGCCTCCGCTCCCAGTACGGCCCGAGCCACGGCCACGGGCACAGCCGCGGGCACGGCATGGGCGGCATGGTGGCCGGCGCCGCGCTGGGTGTCGCCGGCGGCATGATCGCCGGCGAGATGATCGAGGAATCGTTCGAGGGTGACTTCGGCGACTTCGGCGGCGACGAGTAGCCGTTACAACCATGACAGTGGCCTCCGGGAGGATCTCCCGGAGGCCACTGTGCACTGTGAACCGGTCAGTGCCGGGCCTTGCGCTCCTCGCCGCTGCGCCAGTTGCTGCCGGCCTTGGCCAGGCCACGGCTACCGAGGTAGCCAAGCGTCAGCAGGGTGATCAGGAACCAGGCGTTGTCGGCCCGGAAGATGTCCACCCCAGCGGAGTTCTGCCCGACGACCTGCGACGCGCCCAGTACGGCGGCCACCGCGATCAGGTAGATCCAGAACTCGGTGGTCTTGAACGCCTGCTTGGTCTCCGTACCGGGTGCCTGCATGTCGTTCCGGTGCCCGTCCCGCATGACCGGCATCTGCTGGGTCTGCATGTCCCGCATCTGAGCGGGGTTCTGCGGGTCGTTCATGGGCCGGTTCATCGGCCGGGTGGAAGCAGCCTGCGTGCTCATCTGGTCCTCCTCAGGATGCGATGAGTCGTACCTGCATTCCCTCGCCCCGCTACCGCGTTTCGGCCACGGCACGGTTCGCTTTCGTGGCGGGGACAACCCCCGACTACCCGAGGCCCCGGAGCAGGTAACACCGATCGCCGGCCGGAAAAATCCGGCCGGCGATCGGGTGGTCGGCAGGTCAGCGCAGGCCGTTGCGCATCGCCACGCTCACCAGAAGGCCCGGGTCGTCGGTGATGATGCCGTCGACGCCGAGGTCGATGACCCGCTGCATCACGGTGGCGTCATCGACGGTGTACGGGATCACCTTCAGCTTGTCCCGCGTCTGAAGGGTCCGGACGTCCGGTCCGTGGAAGTATGCCGGGTTCTCCCGCAGGTACCAGTCGGTCGAGGCGACGGTGCCCTGCTTCGGGTCGTGCACCTGCCAGTTGGCGGAGACCGTGCCAGCGCCCGCCGCCCGGGTCAGCTTGCCCAGGTCCTGGTACTTACGCCGGCAGGGTGTTCTCCGGCCGCGTGGCCCGACCGCCCCGATGCGCCTGGATGTCGAACGGAGCGGTGTACGCCTTCGGCAGCCGGTAACCACGCTGCGCCAGCACGCCGCGCAACCGGTCCGGGTAGTCGGTGATCATGCCGTCCACGCCGTCGTCGATCAGCTTGGTCATGGTCGGCACGTCGTCGACCGTCCACGGGATCACTTTGATCCCGTAGCGGTGGGCCTGGGCGACCATCTCCTTCGTGACGTACGGCTTGTAGCCCGGGTCGGTCACCGTGCCGTTCTGCGGGGACCCGTGCACCGGCGAGAAGGCGCTGGCGCCGAAGCTGCGGACCGCCTTGATCGGGTCGCCGCCGAAGTCGTCGATGTCCAGCCCGCCCAGCCACGGTGACGCACCCGGCTGACCGGTCTGGAGGAAGTCGTAGTTGGTCAGGGCGACCAGGGGCAGCTTCGGCTCGACCTGACGCATGCGCATCAGCGCGCCCCAGTCGAAGCTCTGGATGGTGACCTGCTTGAGCAGCCCGGCGGCGCGGATCTCGGCCGCGGTGACCCGGACGAACTGCTCGCGGGGGGCGGTCTCGGTCGGCGCGCCAGCCTCGACCTTGGTTTCGACGTTGAGCTTCACGTCCTTCGCCCGGTAGCGGTTGACGAGCGCGAAGACCTCACGCAGCAGCGGCATCCGGGCACCGGGGACGGCGAGCTGACCCGGCTTGTCCGGCAGCGTCTTGGAGCCGCAGTCGAGCGAGCGCACCTGGGCCAGGCTGAGCGTGTTGATGTACTTACCGACGTAAGGGAACTCCGGGTCGCCGGGCGTCACCGGGGTGGTGTCGACGCACTTGGTGCCGGTGACCTTGCGGTCGTGGGTGACGACGGCCTGGCCGTCCTCGGTGATCTGCACGTCCAGTTCGAGGGTGCTCACCCCGAGCTGGAGGGCGTTGCCGAAGGAGGCGAGGGTGTTCTCCACCCGCAACCCGAGGCCGCCCCGGTGGGCCTGCACGTCGAATGTCCGGTCCGGTCGTGGCTTCGCCTGGGCGGGCACCGCGAGCCCGGTCGTCACCGTCGCGGCCACCAGGGCCGCGACGGCGGTACGGCGTACTGTGCGCACGCTGTCATCCCCTCCTGCCGGCGGGCATCTCCCACCGGTCGCGGGACAGCATGGACATCTCGGGCTGCGGGCAGGCGGCCAGCGGGCGGCGCGACGGTGAACCGCCGTGGGCGACCTCCCCGGTCACGCCGGGTTTGGTCGGCCGGTGGCCGGGCACGCAGTCAGTTCCACAGCTTCTGCGAGGTGATGATCGTGCGTGAGGACGACATGCGGCAGGACGCCGCCCGCCAGGCCGAGGATCGGATCGCCGGAGGCGTGTACGGCAAGGGAGCCGTCGAAGAGGTGACGGTGCCCCGCACCGATGTGGAGAGTCAGATCCAGCGCGATGACCCGTTCGACCCGGCGAAGGAACGGATCGACCCGCAGGTGCTGCGCGACGGTGGTCCCGTCGGCGGGCAGGGCGCGGTGACCACCACCGG
The DNA here is from genome assembly GCF_003857035.1 of Micromonospora arida. Lineage (GTDB taxonomy): Bacteria > Actinomycetota > Actinomycetes > Mycobacteriales > Micromonosporaceae > Micromonospora > Micromonospora arida. The sequence continues at coordinate 207 of NZ_QGSY01000301.1, read as the reverse complement.
TGGCACCGCCGGGCCGGCGAGCGTACGCCGGGTGGCCCGACAGCCGGAGCGACACCCGGGCACTGTCGCACCGACCACCACCGGTGATGCCACCACCGGCGGTCTGAGCACCCCGATGGGCGGTGGCACCAGCGACCAGTCCACGTCCGCAACCGCCCCGGCAAAGTCCATCAGGGACAAATCCAACGACTAACCCCACCCACCCAC
>NZ_QGSY01000296.1 GCF_003857035.1 Micromonospora arida | reverse complement strand
GGTCAGGTGGGCGGGGGGTTGCCGGTGCGGTCGAGGGCGGCGCCCAGCCGGGTGGCGAGGGCGAGGTGAGCGGCCTGGGCCTGGCGGAACGCGTACCTGAACAGTGGCCTCGGCGCGGTCAGGGTGATCTCGACGTCGATGCGGACCAGGCCGTCCGGCTCGGCGCGTAGTCGGGTGTGGTTTCGCACGGTGGTGGACGGCCACTGGCGGGCAACCATGACGATCTCGTCGGCCTCGCTGACCAGCACGTCCGCGTGGTAGGTGGTCCGGAAGCGCAGCGGACCGGCCGCCAACCGGTCGTTGATCGTGTAGCTGGCCCGGGCGCCGGGCCGGGGCGGCACCCGGCGAACCCGGACGATCAGCGGATGCAGCTCGCCGTGCCGGGTCAGGTCGCTGAGCAACGCTGCCGCCTCGGCGGGTGAGCACCGGGCCTGGACGGTGTAGCTGAAGGTACCGCTGCTGAGCACACCGTCTCCCGCCGTCGTTGGTGGCCCGATCGTCCCGTACCGATGTCCGGCTGGCAACGCCCCCGGCGCCCTCAGTGCCGCGCCGGACCGGGCCGATGCGACGACCTGTCACCACCTGCGCTATTAAGGTCGGTTAGTACAAAATCTTCCGTAGATGCCGGAGGCGGCCAGCATGAACGGCGATGACCGATGAGTGGGCACGTGATGGTCTTCGCGCCCACTCCACAGCTGACGGTGACGGTGGACCAGCCCAACGACCACCCCGAGCTACACCTGCACCCTGGCGGGCAGGGCGTCTGGCAGGCGCGGATGGTGATCTCCCTCGGTGTCGACGTGGTGCTCTGCGCCGCCCTCGGCGGTGAGATCGGCCAGGTGCTGGAGCCGCTGCTGGTCAGCGAGGGCGTGGATCTCAAGGTGGTGGTCCGTGACTCCGGCAGCGGCGGGTACGTGCACGATCGCCGCGAGGGCTCCCGGCAGGAGATCGCCGACGTGCCGGGGCAGCCGCTGAGTCGACACGAGATCGACGAGCTGTACAACCTCGCCCTCGGCGAGGGCCTGCGGGCCTCGGTGAGCATCCTCAGCGGGCCGAACGAACCGTGGCTCGTACCGGCCGACCTGTACCGACGCTTCGCCGCCGACCTCGGCGCGAACGGCGGCCGGGTGGTGGTCGACCTCTCCGGCGATCACCTCGGTTCGGTGCTGGAGAGCGGGGTGTTCTTCCTCAAGGTGAGTCACGAGGAGTTGATCCGCGACGGCCGCGCCCGCAGCGACGACACCGAGGAGCTGACCCGGGCCATCTACGAGCTGCATGCGGGCGGCGCCGAGACGGTGGTGGTGAGCCGCGCCGACCAGCCGGCGTTGGCGCTCATCGACGGGGAGCTGTTCCAGGTCGAGATGCCCCGGCTGGAGGCCGCCGACCCGCGCGGCGCGGGCGATTCGATGACGGCCGGAGTGGCGGCCGTCGTGGCCAGGGGCGGGGACATCCGGACCGCCATCCGCACCGGCGCCGCCGCCGGCGCACTGAACGTGACCCGGCACGGCCTGGGCACCGGGCGGCTGGACTCGATCACCGGGCTGGTGGACCGGGTCCGGCTGGTGCCGGCGGACAGCCGGCAACAGGAGCGGACCACCCCGGACGAGTTGGCCGGCCGGGTGGTCGAGCGATGACCCTCCGCGTGTTGATCACCAATGACGACGGGATCGCCGCGCCCGGCATCCAGGCGCTGGCCTGGGCCGCCTGGCAGCGGGGCCTGGACGTCGTGGTGGCCGCGCCGATGGAGGAGGCGAGCGGCACCAGCGCCGCGATGAGCGCCCTGGAGCGCGACGGGCGGGTCATCGTGAACGACCACCCGCTGCCGGACCTGGCGGGTGTGCCGGCGTACGGGGTCGCCGGATCCCCGGGCTTCATCACGCTGATCGCCCTGCACGGGGCGTTCGGCCCACCGCCGTCGGTGGTGCTCTCCGGCGTCAACCGGGGCGCCAACGCCGGCCGGGCGGTGCTGCACTCCGGGACCGTGGGCGCCGCGTTCACCGCCGCCACCAACGGCTGCCGGGCGATGGCGGTCTCCCTGGACGTGCTCTCCGCCGGCGAGGCGACGGCCGCGAGCGGTGGCGCCGCCGTGGACGCCGCCGCCCGGGTACGCGACGCCGAGCGGCACTGGGGCACCGCCGCGCGGGTCGCCCTGGACCTGCTCCCCCGCTTGACCTCCGCGCCCATGGAGAGCGTGCTCAACGTGAACGCCCCGGACCTGCCGCACGGGCAGCTGCGCGGGGTGCGGCGCGGCACCCTGGCCAGCTTCGGTCAGGTGCAGATGACGGTGGCCGAATCCGGCCACGGGTTCGTCCGTACCTCGCTGGAGGAGCCGGGGCAGGCCGCACAGCCGGGCACGGACGTGGCGTTGCTGGCCGCCGGGTACGCGTCGGTGACGGCCATCCGAGCGGTCACCGAGGCGACCGACATCGACCTGACCGGCCTGGACGAGCATCCCTGACGGGGAACGCCCGGCGCGCTCAGGCGCCGGGCAGCACCTCGCGGGTGGCGGCGCCGGCGAAGTAGGGCTCCGGAGCGCCGAAGAGGCCGAGCAGGCCGGTCACCCAGAGCTGCCGGTGCACGAACCGGCTCGGCTCGGTGACCACCAGCTTGACGTCGCTGACCTCGGCTGTCTGGAAGCCGGCGACCATGGCGCTGATGCCGACCGAGTCGATGAAGGTGACCAACCTCATGTTGAGTTCGATGCGCAGGGGGCGGCCCTTGGCCAGCACCTCTGCGATCGCTTCGCGCACCTCGTACGCTGTGTCGACGTCGATCTCACCCCGTGGGGCGATCTCCACGACACCACCGGACAGAACCGACTTCACGATCGACAGGCTCACGCGAGCACCTCCACCCGCCCGTCCCCCGGGCGCCTCATCAGTACGCGGGCCGCGACCGAGAGTATTCCTCCGACGGCCTCGGTCGCCACCCCTCGGGATGAGCAATTCGCGGATCCGGGCCGACAAAGTCACCCATATCCGCACTTTTCAGTATCTGATTACTCAAGACTTTTCGTTATCTGACCATCGACGATCGGTCGTGACCGACGCGCCGCCGAACCAGGGTAGCGGTCCGGACCCGGCGCGCCCGACAACCGGCCCACGACGTACGCCTGCCCCGTGTGCCGTCGGCGTGTCGCCCACCGCCGGCCGGCACGATCCGCGCCCCCGGTTGCCGACGCGCCCTAGCATCGGCCGGGACACCACCGCGACGGAGAGGATCTTCGATGATCAAGCGACTTGCCGGGCTGGCCGGCGTCGGTGTTCTGCTCGCCCTCGTCCTGGCCTGCGGTTTCGGTGGCGGGGGCGACGATGACGACGATGACGACGACGACTTCGCCCGAGGTGTCGCCGTGTCAGCGGTGCGCTGATTCGGTGGCGCGCCGGGTTCCGGTGCGCCGAGCTGTCGGTGCTCCGCGGAGGTCGGGGTTTGCGTCCGGCTGACGCGGGGCACTGCGGGGTAGGCGACACCGTGACGCGCTGGAAAGACGCCGAAGTCCGAAGTGGCCGGCGACTTCGGCACCCGAGGAGGTAACCACGATGTTCGGAACCAACCTGCTGGACCGCCGCAGCAAGCCGGAGCGGATCGCGGATCAGGCCTGGGAGCACCTGCTCTCGGCCGTCAGCTATGCCGGAGACAGTGTGCGGGACACCGCCCGCTCGGCCCGCCAGAACAGCAGCGACCTCGCCGACGGGGCGGGTGACCTGGTGGGATCCGCCGCCGAGGAGGCGCGACGCCGAGCCTCGCTGGCCTTCGACGCGCTCGCTGGCCGCCAGCCGGCACTGCCCTGGACGCTCCTGATCGGCGCCGCGCTCGTCGGCGCGGCGGTCGGCTGGGCCGTCGGCTCCGCCGCGCGGGCCGCCGGCAGTCGGGACGACCGTGCCGTCGACGACGTGGAGTTCGTCGACGTGGACCGCCCCAACTCCCCCGCCATCTGAACGACAGCGCCACCACGGGCCCCGATCGACCCCAAGGTCGAGCGGGGCCTGCCGTCGTGGTGCTGGGGTGGACCCGGTCCGCCGGGTGCCGGACCCCTCAGGCGGCCCGGCGGACCGGTGTCTGGTGGTGATCCGGGGCCCGGGCCCGGATCACCCGCTCAGCGACTCGTGCAGGTGATGGCGGCCGGGGACGTGTTGCGACCGCTCCACGAGCCGAGGAAGCCGGCGGTGGTGCTGGCCCCGGCGGCGAGCGCTCCGTTCCAGCCCGTGTCCCGGACCGACACGGCGGCTCCGGTCTGGGTGTGGGTGCCGCCCCAGAACTGGTCGATCCGCTGGCCGTCGGCGAAGGTCCAGCCCAGCGTCCAGCCGGCGATGGGGGCGCTTCCGGCGTTACGGACCACCAACTCGGCCTGGAAACCGCCGGACCAGGAGCCGGTCACCCGATACGTCGCCGCGCAGCCGACGGACGGCGGCGGAGTGGTCGGCGGCGGCGTGGTCGGCGGCGGCGTGGTCGGCGGCGGCGTGGTGGGCGGTGGCGTGGTCGGGGGCTCGCCGCCGGTGCGGTCGGCGACCAGGATGCCGCGACCGTTGGTGCCGAGGTAGACCCGACCGTAGACACGCGGGTCGCCGGTCAGCGCCTCGGTCGGATTGCCGTACTGGTGGCGGTCGTCGTTGACGCGTACCCAGGTCGCGCCGATGTCGTCGGAGCGGTGCACGCCCGGTTGACCGTTCACCGTGCCGTAGAGGAACACGGCGGGGTTGGTCCGCCCGGGTGCCGCCTTGCCGAAACCGACGTTGCCGGAGGCGCTGACGCCGTCCAGCCTGGTGAAGCTGGTGCCGGCGTCGGTGGAGCGCCACAGACCACCCGGCCCCGCCAGCCACAATTCGCCGGCCCGGCCCGGCAGTGCCTTGAACCGCACGTCGGTGGTGGGCAGCCCGGTCGCCGCGGTCGGGGTGAAGCTGGCCCCGCCGTCGGTGCTCAGGTAGAAACGCCCGCCGCTGAAGCCGTAGAACCGGGTGGGGTCGACCCGGTCGGACTCGACCGTGGCGTTCGCCGGGATGCCGGTCGACGCTGCCCAGGAGTTGCCGAAACCGACCGAGTGGACGACGCGTTGGCCCGCGTCACCGGGTGCCCAGACGAAGCGGCTGCCGTCGGCCGCGGCGGCCACCGTGCCGCCCAGGTTGACCCCGGACGGTTCGGTGCCCTGGAACCAGGTGGCGCCGCCGTCGGTGGAGAAGGCGACGTGACTGTCATTGGGTCGGTCGGCGTCGGTGAAGTTGCCGGCGCGCACCAGCACCGCGGGCTTGCTCTCGGCGTAGTCGAGGCTGGTGGTGGACGTGAACACCGGCTGGGTGAACAGCATCGACGGGATCGCGTCCAGGTCGGTGTGCCGGAAGCCGCCGACGTCGCCGAGCGCGCTGATCAGGGGTGCGCCGCTGGGCGGGCTGATCAGGTCGAGGACCGCGGTCTCCTCCAGCCCTCGGACCATGGGCCGGAGGGTGAACTGACCGCCGGTGTCCCACCTGGTCAGGTCGGTGGTGCCGTAGATGGTGGCGCCGGTGCCGTACATCATGCGGTTGGAGTCGTGCGGGTCGATCTCCACCGACTCGTTCATCCAGCCGAGCTTGGGCGCGTCCTCCGGGGGCGCCGGGTTGAGACCGAAGGTCAACCAGGGCACCGAGCTGATGTCCATGGTGTAGCGGCGGGACCTCTCCGGGTAGTTGCTGAACTCCCAGATCCGCGTCCAGCTCGCCCCGCCGTCGGTGCTGCGGAAGAAGATGGCGTCCGGCCACCAGGAGACCTGGGTGGCCACCAGCAGGGTGTTCGGGCGAAGCCGATCGATGGTCAGCCCGCTGTAGCCGAAGTAGGCGTCGGCGCTGGTGGAGGGCACCGGGCTGATCCGCGTCCAGGCCCCGGTCGACCGGGTGAACTTCCAGACGTCGCCCTTGCCGCCGTCGTACGGGCCGCCGGTGTCGCTGGTGGCGATGTAGAGGTGACCACCGACCGGGTCGACGACCCCCTTGTGGGCCAGGTAGCCGGTGGGCTGGCCGGGGATGCGCCCCCAGGTGACGCCGCCGTCGGTGCTGCGGTAGACCGGGTTCTCCTTGTCCGCCACGCCCACGTAGATGGTCTGCGTGGTGGAGCCGGCGGTGCCGGTGCTCTTGTCGAAACTGACCCAGGTCAGGCCCTGGTTCTGCCCGTTGTAGCCGTTCGGGTCGCTGGGGTCCGCCCGGTAGTTGCCGACGTTGGGGAAGGCGGCGACGCGGGCCCAGGTCACGCCGTGGTCGGTGCTACGCCACAGCCCGTTGCCGCCCTCGGCGCCGTAGTACACGATGCTGTTCCGGTTGGGGTCGACGGCGAGCCGCTCCCCCATGCCCCGGCCCGGCATGTTGCCGCCGTTCTTGAACGGCAGCTCGGTGGCCTGCCAGGTGGCGCCCTTGTCGGCCGAGCGCAGGATCGCGCCGTTGTTCGGGTCCCAGCCGTTGGTGTACATGCCGACCGCGGCGTACACCCGGTTGGTCTGCACCGGGTCGGTGGCGATGCTGACCACGCCGTTGTAGCCCCAGCGGTCGGCGCCGACCCAGTCGAGCAGCGGCGTCCAGGACTGGCTGGTCTGTTCCCAGCGGTACGCCCCACCGATGTCGGTGCGCGCGTAGATGAGGTTCTTCTCGGTGGGGTTGAAGACGATGCCGGGCACGAAGCCGCCACCGCCCACCGGGACGTTCCGCCAGGTGTACGCCTCCGCCGCGGCCGGAGTGGCGGCCGATCCGGCGGCGGTGAACGGGACCACCACGACGGCTGTGGCGGCGGCCAACACGGACACGAACGCGCCGGCGAGACTTCTCCGCATCTGCGGTTCCTCTCGGGATGAAACCCCGGGGGAACGGGGTCGATCGCCTGGGTGACGCCGTGGCCCGGGGGACGAGCACGACGACGGGGACGAGCAGAGCTGCCCTGGCTCCACCACCCGACGCGACGGCTCCCGCGATCGAGGAACGCGATTACCGTAACCGAAATCGGCTCGCTTTGGAAGCGCTCCCACCATCGATGTTCGTCCCCACTTCCCACCCGTGCCGCCCAGCTCCGGGCCACGCCGTCACCCGGTCCGGGCGAGGCCGGCTCACCCGGGGCGGCGGCAGGATCGCGACACGGCGGACCTCCGGCCGCAGCCACCACCCGGGCCGCCATCGGAACAGCGGAGGAGGGGCACATGGCCATCGCGGAGATCAATCGCACCGACCAGGACATCCAGTCCGCCGTGCTCGACGAGCTGACCTGGGAACCACGGGTGCAGCCGCACGAGATCGGCGTGACCGTCGCCGAGGGCGTCGTCACCCTGACCGGCCGCGTGGACAGCTACGCCAAGAAGTGGGCCGCCGAGCGGGCCGCCCACCGGGTCGCCTCGGTCCGGGCGGTCGCCAACGACGTGGCCGTGCAGCTCACCAACGGCACCGAGCGCGCCGACAGCGACCTGGCCGCGGCGGCCAGCCACGGGCTGGAGTGGGACGCGTTCGTACCCATCGAGAAGCTCCAGGTCACCGTCTCGGCCGGCTGGGTGACGCTGCACGGCGACGTCGAGTGGGAGTACCAACGCCGAGCCGCCGAACGCGCGGTGGCCCGGCTGACCGGCGTACGCGGGGTGAGCAACGGCATCACCGTCCGACCGGCCACCGCGCCGGACGGCCGCGACCTGGCCGACCGGATCGTCGACGCCCTCGCCCGGGCCGGAGCGACCGAGGCCGAACGGATCAGCGTCCGGGTGCACGGCGACACGGCGATACTCGCCGGGTTGGTGCACTCGATGCCCGAACGGGCCGAGGTCGAGCAGGTGGCCTGGTCCGCGCCGGGCATCCGGGAGGTGCAGAACCACATCGCGGTCGCCCCGGTGCTGCGCTGAGCGGGCGCGTGCGCCCGCTCAGCGGGCGCTGAACGGGCGCGGAACCACCCGGGGTGGGTGAGCCGGCCTCACCCACCCCGGGAGCAGGCTGGTGGCATGAGTGATCCGAACGGGCTGATCCAACCGGGGCGCACCGCGCCCGGTTTCACCCTGCCAGCCACCCCGGACGGGGATCTGCTGGGGCCTCAGCAGTTCCGTGGCCGGCCGGTCGTGCTCGCCTTCTACCCCGCCGACTGGAGCCCGGTCTGCGGTGACCAGATGTCGCTCTACCAGTCGGCGGCTCCCGTCTTCGCCCAGTACCAGGCGGTGGTTCTCGGCCTGTCGGTGGACAGCATCTGGTCACACCGGGCGTTCGCGGAGAGCCGGGGCATCGAGTTTCCCCTGCTGGCCGACTTCGAGCCCAAGGGCGAGGTGGCCCGCAGCTACGGCGCGTACATGTCGAACGGTGAGGCGGCCCGCGCGCTGGTGGTGCTGGACCCGGCGGGGAAGGTGACCTGGAGCTACCTGTCGCCGCCCGACGTCAACCCCGGCGCCGACGGCATCTTCGACGCGCTGGACCAACTCGCCGCCGATCGGAAGGTGATGGCCGGATGAGTACGCCACTGCAGGTCACCGCCCGACTTCGAGACCCGGTGACCACCGACGACCACATCCGGGGGCCGGCCGACGCGGCGGTGACCATCGTCGAGTACGGCGACTTCCAGTGCCAGTTCTGCGGTGCCGCGTACCCGAATCTGCACGAGTTGCTGCGGCAGCGGGCCGACACCGTACGGCTGGTCTACCGCTACTTCCCGATCGCCAACGTGCACCCGTACGCCGAACGGGCCGCCGAGACGGCCGAGGCCGCCGGGGTTCGCGGCCGGTTCTGGGAGATGCACGACTGGCTCTACGAGCATCAGGACCAGTTGGACCCGGTGCACCTCTCGCTCGGCGTCGAGCAGGTCGGGTTGCCGCCGGACGAGTTGAACGCGGAGGTGGAGAACCGTGCGCACGCGGACCGGGTGCGCCGGGACTTCGTGGGGGGCATCCGCAGCGGGGTGAACGGCACCCCGACCCTGTTCGTCAACGGCATCAGGCACGACGGCGGGTACGACCTGCCCGACCTGCTGACGGCCGCGGACGCCGCCGCCAACGCCTGACCCGCTCAGATCAGCCGCAACTCGCGCGCCCGCCGGACCGCTTCGCGCCGGCGGGTCGCGTCGAGTTTGCGGTAGATGTTGCGGACGTGGGTCTTCACGGTGTTCACCGAGAGGGACAACTCGCTGGCGATCTCCACGTTGGACAGGATGCTCTGCAGGTAGCGCAAAATGGTCAGCTCCCGCTCGGTGAGCGGCTCGTCGAGCACGCCTCTCGGCCCGGGGGCCGGCCCGGCGGCGCTCTGTCCCGCGCCGCGCACCAGGTCACTGACCAGCGTGAAGTGCGCGGTGCCCGCGTCCAGGTGCGCGGCCAGCAGGTCCCGCACGGGTGGTTCGGCGCGGGTGAAGACCCTACGGCAGCCCTGCGGGCCGGCCAGGTCCAGCGTCTGCTCCAGGATCCGACCCGCCCGACGCCCGTCCCCGGCGCGCTGGGCCAGCACGGCGTCGAGCAGGCCGGCGTCCAGGCGTACCGGTAGCGGCCAGGCAGTGGCGGCCGGCGCCTGCCAGTCCGGCAGGGTCCGGGCGGCGGTGGCGGCGTCGCCGGCCAGCAGCTGCACCTTCGCCAACGTCACCGCGAGCACCTGGTCGGCCCCCTCGTCGGCGGCGTCGGCCAGCAGGTCACGGGCGGAGTCCAGGTCGCCCCGCGCGGCCCGCAGTTCGGCCTCGGCGGCCCGCAGCAGACCGGTCAGCTCGGCGGCGGACGGCCGGGCGGCCAGCGTCTCCCGGGCCCGGACGAGCAGCCGCTGGCCGGCCGCCGGGTCGCCGGAGTCGCGGTGTAGCTGCGCCCGGCACAGCGCGGCCACCGCCGTCGCCACCGGTTCGTCGGAGACGGTGGCCAGCCAGTCGTCGCCGACTTCGGCGTCGCCGGCCCGGCCGCCGGTCACGTCGAGCGCCGGGAGGGCGAGGGCGAGGTTCGCCGTGGCCTCCTCGGGCTGGTCGCGCAGCAGCGCCACCACGGCGAGAGCCAGGTACGCGTGGCCACAGTCGAGCCGACAGGGCGGCATGCCGAGCGCGTCCCTGGCCGCCTGCTCGGCTGCCCTCAGCTCGCCGCGCACCGCGAGCAGCAGCGCGGCGCGGCTCGCGGCGACCAGCTCGGTACGCGGCCGCCCGGCTTCCCGAGCGGCCGACCGGGCCCGGACGAACCGGGCGGTGGGCAGCGCCCCGTCGGCCAACTCGACCAGCCCGAGCGCGGTGCCGGTGAACGCCCGCAGGTCCAGGTCGTCGGCGGCGCCGCCACCACCGGCCGTCGGGGCGGAACCGGTCGTTCCGGTCGGCAGCCGGGTCGGCGTGGCCTCCGCCGGGCGGGTGCGCAGCAGGCGAGCGGCGGCGGCCCGGACCTCGGTGCGGTCGTCGGCGAGCCGGGCCACAGTCAGCTCCAGCGCGGTGACCAACCGCAGGAACCGGTCCCGGCGCGGCACCGGCAGGCCCGCGGCGTGAACCGCAGCGGCCCGCAGGTGACCCTTGGCGGCCGGCAGGTCACCGGCGTACGCGCGCTCGGCGGCGCAGGCCAACGCCACCTCCGGGTCGGCGCGGATCACCTCCGCTGGCGGCGGCGTGGGTGCCGGGGTGTGCACCGGGTCCCGGTCGTAGCGGGTCAACTCCGGCCAGTGCCCGACGAACAGGTCACCGGCCAGGTCCCAGCGGCCGGCGGCCAGGGCGTGCCGCAGAGCGTCGGCGGGCCGGCCAGCGCCCGCGTACCAGTCGGCGGCCCGGACGTGCAGCTCGCGTAGCTCGTCGGCGGGCAACCGGGCGAGGTCGGCGCGGAGCAGGTCGGCGAGCAGGGACTCGTACCGGTACCAGGGCGGCCGGGTGTCCTGCCGGTGCAGCAGACCACCGGTCCCGGCCAGGTCGGCCAGCACCTGCCCGGCGTCGGCCCGGCCGGTCAGCGCCTCGGCCAGGTCGGCGCAGACGGTGTCGACGACGGCGGTACGGCGCAGCAGATCCTCCTCGGCCGGGTCGAGCGTCGCCAGCACCTCCTCGTGCAGGTAACCGGCGATCTCCGGCTGGTCTCCGCCGAACTGCCCCACCCAGCGTTCCGGGTGAGGCTGTCCGCGTACCGCCAGGGCGGCGATGCGCAGCGCGGCCGGCCAGCCGCCGGTGCGCTCCCGCAGCCGGTGCACGGCGGTCGCCGGCAGCGCGGCGCCGTGGGCGGTGAGCAGGTCGGCCACCTCGTCGTCGGTGAACGCCAGCTCGTCCGGGCCGATCTCGGTCAGCTCGCCGGCGAGGCGGAGCCGGTGCAGTGGCAGGTGCAGTCCGGCCCGCGCGCCGATCACCAGGCGGAGACGCCGCCCGGCATGCCGCAGGAGGAACTCCAGGCCGGTCAACGCCGCGGGGTCGGCGACCCGGTGCAGGTCGTCCAGGATCAGCAGCACCGGCCGGTCGGCGGCGGCGAGCGTGGCGGCCAGCGCCTCCAACTGGTCGGGGCGCGGCGGCCGGTCGGGCAACGGCCCGCCCTCCGTCGCCCCGGTCGCCGAGCGCAGCGCCGCCGCGAGGTACGCCCACAGCCGGTCGGAGTCGTCGCCGGCCTCCACCGACATCCACGCCGACACCGGGTCGTCAGTCGCCGAGACCGACAGGTCGCCCGAGTCGGGCACGATCGCGCCCGGCTCCACGTCGGGTGGCCCGCCGCCCAACCGCATCCAGGAGGCGAGCAGGGTGGTCTTGCCCCAGCCGGCGGGGGCAGCCACCAGGGTGACCGGTCCCGCGCTGCCCTCGTCCAACCGGCGCAGCAGGCGGGGCCGGGCGACCACCGGCTCCGGCGGCACGGCCGGCGTCAGCCGGGATGCCAACAGCGGTGGCCCCGGTGCCGGTTCGACGCGTACGTGATCGTGTTCCGGCACCCAGCCCCACCCCCACCACGCGCTCCGCCCCGGTCGGCGAGCGGTTACCCGGCACGGGCCGGTTCACCCCTTCCGGGCGAGCGCGCTTCACCCGGGTGCGACCGAGGATCGGAGGACGTGAACCGGGAGGACGGGTGGTACCGATGGGACGGCTGGCGCGGGCGGGACCTGCCCTGGGTGGCGCGGTGCTGGCCGGGGCAGCGCGGCTGCTGCGCGTACCCCATCGGGGTGCCCGGCCCGGCGCGGACGGCGACGCTGCCGCGCCGGCCCGGTGGGAGGTGGTGACCGTCGACCGGCCGCCGGAGCAGGTGCTTCCGGAGGGCCGCTGGCCGGAGCCGCTGCGCCGCCTGGACGGGGCGGTCGAGGTGCGGGTGCGCCCGGCGCCCGGTGACCGGGGCACCGAGCTGGCCGCTCGGCCGCTGGCCGGCGTCACTCCGCCCACCGGGCTGGCCGCGCATCTGGTCGGCGACGACCCGGGTCTGCTGGTCCGCCGGACCCTGCGCCAGATCAAGCAACGGGTGGAGGCCGGTGAGGTGCTCCGCGCGGACCGGTCCGCGCTGGACCGCCCCGAGGTCCACGGGTGAGAGCGCTGTGTTGGGTGACCGCCGGCGAGTTGGCCGTACGCGAGGTCCCCGACCCGGAGCTGCGCAACGAGCGTGACGTCATCGTCCGGGTTCGGCGTAGCGCCACCTGCGGAGGCGACCTGCCGCTGCTGGCCGGCCGGCACCCGCTGCTGCGGCCCGGCGACGTACTCGGCGCGGAGTTCCTCGGCGAGGTGGTGGAGGTCGGCCCCGGGGTCCGCCGACACCGCGCCGGCGATCGGGTGGTCGTCGGCGCGAGCGTGGCCTGCGGCGGTTGCTGGTACTGCCGCCAGGGCCTGCATTCCTGCTGCGACAACGCCCATGCCGACCTGGCCAGCGCCGACCCCGACTGGGCCCGCTCCGACGCCGGCTGTTTCGGCCGGCCCCGGGCGGCGGGCGGTTTCGCGGGCGGCCACGCGGAGTATGTGCGGGTGCCGTACGCCGACGTGAGCGCCTTCCGGGTGCCGGACGCCGTCGACGACGACCGGGCGGTGTTCGCCGCGGACGTGGCGCCGACCGGGTGGCTCGCCGCCGAGTTGGGTGCGGTGCGCCCCGGCGACGTGGTGGCGATCTGGGGCGCCGGGGCGGTGGGTCAGTTGACCGCCCGCGCGGCGGTGCTGCGCGGGGCCGCCCGGGTGCTGGTCGTGGACCGGCACGAGGAGCGGTTGCGGATGGCCGAGCGGCACTCCGACGCCGAGCCGCTCGACTACCGCCGCACCGACGTCGCGGCCGAACTGCGCGACCGTAGCGGTGGGCGCGGGCCGGACGTGTGCGTGGTGGCGGTCGGCACGCCGCCGGCCCGCTCGATGGCCGACCGGTTCGGTGGCCAGCACGCCGACCGACCGGACGCGCTGCGGGAGGCCGTGCACGCGTGTCGCAAGAGCGGCGTGGTGGTGGTGCTCGGCGGGACGGGCGGGTTCGTCGACGCGTTCCCGCTGGGTGCGCTGACCGAGCGGCGGCTCACGCTGCGCGGCGCCGGTCGACCTGATCTGCGGAACGTGCCGATGCTGCTGGACCGGATGGCCCGTGACGAGCTGCGGACCGAACACCTGGCCACCCACCGCCTGCCGTTGGCGCAGGGCCCCGAGGGGTACGCGCTGTTCCGGGACCGGGCCGACGGCTGCGTACGCGCCGTGTTCGCACCCTGACCGCCTCCTCGTGATCGCTGATCGGTGACCACGAATGGCAGACTCTGAGGATGACTGGCGAGCGAACGTACGACGTGGTGCTGTTCGGAGCGACCGGGTTCACCGGCGGCCTGACCGCTGAATACCTGGCCCGACACGCGCCGGCCGAGCTGCGCTGGGCGCTGGCCGGGCGCAACCCGCAGCGCCTCGCCGCCGTACGGGAACGGCTCGCCGCGATCGACCCGAGCCTGGCCGACCTGCCGCTGCTCACCGCCGACGTGACCGACGCCGACTCCCTTCGGGCGGTGGCGGAGAGCGCCCGGGTGGTGGCCAGCACGGTCGGCCCGTACATCCACCACGGGGAGCCGCTGGTCGCGGCCTGCGCCCGGACCGGCACCGACTACCTGGACATCACCGGCGAGCCGGAGTTCGTCGACCTCATGTACGTGCGCCACCACGCCGAGGCGACCCGCACCGGCGCGCGGCTGGTGCACGCCTGCGGCTTCGACTCCGTCCCGCACGACCTGGGCGTCTGGTTCACCGTCAAGCAGCTGCCCGCCGACGTCCCGATCACCGTGGACGGGTACGTGCGCGCCGGCGGCCGGTTCTCCGCCGGCACCTACCACTCGGCGCTCACCGCGTTCTCCCGTACCGGGCAGGCCAGCCAGGCCGCCCGGGCCCGCCGGGCGGTCGAGCCGCGCCCCACCGACCGGCGGGTCCGGGCGGTGCCCGGCCGGCTGGCCCGCTCGGCGGAGCTGGGGATCTGGACCGTGCCGCTGCCGACCATCGACCCACAGGTGGTCCGCCGCTCGGCGACGGCCCGCCCGGAGTACGGCCCGGACTTCCGCTACCGGCACTTCGCCGCCGTGAAGCGGCTGCCCACAGTGCTGGCCGGCGCGGCCGGGCTGGGCGCGCTGATCGGGCTGGTGAAGTTGCCGCCCAGCCGACGCTGGCTGCTCGGGCGGCTCGCGTCCGGGCAGGGGCCCACCGCCCAACAGCGAGCGTCGTCCTGGTTCCGGGTCCGGTTCGTCGGCACCGGCGGCGGGCAGCGGGTGGTCACCGAGGTCGCCGGCGGTGACCCCGGCTACGACGAGACGGCGAAGATGCTGGCCGAGTCGGCGCTCTGCCTGGCGCTCGACGAGCTGCCGCCGACCGCCGGCCAGCTCACCCCGGTCGCCGCGATGGGTGACGCGCTGCTCGACCGGCTCGTCCGGGCCGACCTCACCTTCCGGGTGCTCAAGCAGGAGACGCGGGAGCCCACGGCTTGACCCTCAACCGGGTCGAGGGAGCAGGATGCCCAGCGTGAGCGACCTGCACAGCATCGGCGAGCTGGCCCGGGCCAGCGGCCTGACCGTCAGCGCACTGCGCTTCTACGACTCGGCGGGGGTGCTGGAGCCGACCCTGGTCGACCCGGTGACCGGCTACCGCTGGTACACCGAGGGGCAGATCGCCCCGGCCCGGCTGGTGGCCGGGCTGCGCCGGATCGGCATGCCGGTGCCGGAGATCGCCGCCGCGGTACGCGCCGAGCCGGCAGTGGTGCACCAACTGCTCGACGCGCACCTGCGCCGGCTGGCCGACGGGCTCAGTGACGCCCGCCGCGAGGCCGACCGGCTCCGGGCCCTGGTCGACCCCGCCCCGCCGACCGCCACCACACTCCTGGTCACCCCCGCCGCCCTGGCCGCGGCGCTCGACG
>NZ_QGSY01000266.1 GCF_003857035.1 Micromonospora arida | reverse complement strand
TTACAACCCCCGCGAACGATCGACGGGCACCGCCACGGTGAGGGTGCCCGGTAGGTGGGCCACCCCGGAATGACCCCGGCCCCCCGGTCGTTACACAGGGACCCGGCGCCGCGAGCCCCCCGGCTTGCCAGGTCGCCGACAGGGCGTCACCCCCCAAACTTTTCCCCTTTGTTTGTGCAGCGCCGGACGAGGTGCTCACACCCTGCCGCCGCCCCCCTTTTGGCGGTCGGGTGTCCTACCCCCGAAGGAGCTACCCCTCATGAACACGATCTTCCGTAAGAGCATGCTGTCTGTTGCTGGTCTCGCGTTCGCCGGTGGTGTCTTCGCCGGCCCGATCGCCGCCCACGCCGCCACCCCGGCCGTGGATGCCAAGCCCGTCGCGGTGGCCGTGCAGTCCGCGGCGCCGAAGCCGCAGGGCGAGCAGTCCCACATCACCCTCAACGACGAGCAGAGCGCCAACGTCAAGGCGATCATCGCCGCCACCAAGAAGGCCGGTCTCCCGGAGCGCGCCGCGGTCATCTCGATCGCGACGAGCCTGCAGGAGTCGAAGCTCGAGAACCTCGGCCACCTGGGCGATAAGAACGACCATGACTCGCTGGGCTTGTTCCAGCAGCGCCCGAGCTCGGGTTGGGGTACGCCGGAGCAGATCACCGACCCCGCCTACTCCACGACCGCGTTCCTCAAGGGCTTGAAGCAGGTCGACGGGTGGCAGGACATGCCCCTGACCGACGCCGCGCAGACGGTGCAGGTGTCGGCCTACCCGGACGCCTACGCCCAGTGGGAGCAGCAAGCCACCGACCTGGTCGGCCAGTACTGGAACAGCTGACCCCAGCACCGCCACAGAACAACAGCACCGAAGACCAGCACCACCGCACCACAGCAAGACCACCGCACAGCAAGACCACCGCATGACACCGACCGCTGGCCGGCACCCCCAAACCCGGGGTGCCGGCCAGCGGCATTTCTGTGCTCTGAGTCCGCAGATCTTGGACACTTTCCGTCCGGCGGGCCCGCCGCGCTAACGGAAAGTGTCCAAGATCTGCATGCACGGTCTGGGGTACCACCGGTCAACCGGCCGGCCCGCCCACCCGAAGGAGAGTCGCGGGAAGCCGCAAGGCAGGTCGCGGACACAGCCCGGGCGGCGACGCCATGGCGTGGATCAGCGGACGGTGACGGTGACCGTGTGCCAGCCGGTGGCGCCGTCCGGGACGACGTCCTGGGTACGTTCGGTTTGGGTTTCACCTGTCGCGTCCGTCGCGCGGACCTGGAGCCGGTGCTCGCCCGGGGTGGCGTCCCAGCGCCAGGACCACTGCACCCACGTGTCCACCGACACGGTCGGGGCCAACGCGGCTTCCTGCCACGGGCCGTCGTCGACGCGTACCTCGACTCGGCGGATGCCCCGGTGCTGCGCCCAGGCCACCCCGGCGACGGTCACCGGGCCGGCGGTCAGCCGGTTACGCCCCCGGGGCGTGTCGATCCGGGACTGGGTCTTGATGGGGCCCTGGGGGGACCAGCCGCGTGGCACCCAGTACGCGTCGAAGTCGGCGAATCGGGTCAGCTCCAGTTCGGTCACCCATTTGCAGGCCGACACGTAGCCGTAGAGGCCCGGCACCACCACTCGGACCGGGAAGCCGTGCTCGACCGGCAGCGGCTCGCCGTTCATCCCGACGGCCAGCAGCGCGTCCCGTCCGTCGCGCAGCGCGGCGGTGGGGGTGCCGCAGGTCCAACCGTCGACCGACCGGCCGACCACCTGGTCGGCGTCGTCGTCCGGCTCGACCTCGTCCAGTAGTTCCCGCAGGGGTACGCCGAGCCACAGGGCATTGCCGATCAGGTCCCCGCCCACCTCGTTGGAGACGCAGGCCAGCGTGACGTACCGCTCGACCAGCGGTCGGGCCAGCAGATCCGCGTAGCTGTAGGTGCGCTCCCTACCGACCCGTCCGTGGATCCGCAGCCGCCAGGTGTCCGGGTCGACCTGGGGCACCACCAGCGCGGTGTCGATCCGGTAGAACCCGAAGTTCGGGGTGACGTACGGCGCGAGCTGCGTCAGTGAGAGGTCCGCGCCCGCCGGCACGGCCGGTGCGGGGGCTACCGGCGCGGGCAGGCGGATCGCGTCGCGGGCTGCGGACACGCCGCGCCGGCCCGCCAGCCAGCGCCCACCGAGACCGGCCACCACGGCCGTGCCGAGCAGCACCCCGCTGCCGGTGAGAAAACGCCGCCGCGACTCCGGGTCCACTTCGGCAGGCCCGACCGGTTCGACCGCCGCCGTCGGCCCGGCGGGAGTCACCGGCACCGGCCCTGCCGGCGACACCGGCACCGACTCGCCCGGCGACACCGGGCCACCCGGTAACGCCGGACCAGCGGACGGCGTGGGTGGTGACCAGGTCCAGGGGTCGAGCTCGAACGGTCCGCCGATGAACAGCCAGAGCACCAGGGCACCGAGACCGGCGCCGACCAGGGACGGCAGCGCGTCGGCGAGGTCAGCGCCGGAGCGGGTCACCGCGGCGGCCACGCCGATGGCACCGAACGCGGCAATGCCGGCCAGGCCGAGTGCCAACCGGCGGACCGCCAGTACGCCGAAGAGAGCGGCGAAGCCTCCCAGCAACACGGCCGTGCCGACCAGCAGCGCGATCTTGTCGGCGGTGCCGAAGAGGTCGATGGCGAGTTGCTTCAGCGACTCGGGGACGGCGTCGACGATGACACCGCCGACCGCGACCAGGGGCGCCGACCGGGGACCGGTCAACACCGCGACCGGTTCGGCGATCCCGATCGCGACGGCGGCGGCGGTGATTCCGGCCAACGCGGCGTACCGCCGTGACGTGGTGCTCATCGGCCCAGTGTGCGCGATCATCTCGCCCGGTCGCCAACAACGTCAGCGTTCGGTAATGACCTACCAGCAAGCAAGAACGAGCCGGGGCGCACCGCCTTACGGCGGTGCGCCCCGGAACGGGTGTCGCTACCGGATCAGAAGCCCGGGCCGTGCTGGTGGCCGTGACCGTGGCCGTGCCCGCCGGCGGCGGCCGGCTCGGCCTGCTCCGGCTTCTCCACCACGAGGCTCTCCGTGGTGAGCAGCAGACCGGCGATCGAGGCGGCGTTGGTGACCGCGTTGCGGGTCACCTTCACCGGGTCGATGATGCCGGCCTTGACCAGGTCGACGTACTCGCCCTTGGCGGCGTCGAGGCCGTTGCCCCACTTGAGGTCGGCGACCTTCTGCGTCACGACGTAACCGTCGTGACCGGCGTTCTGGGCGATCCAGCGCAGCGGCTCGACGAGCGCCTTGCGCACGACCGAGACGCCGACCTTCTCGTCACCGGTGAAGCCCAGGTCGTCGTCGAGCACCGAGAGGATCTGCACCAGGGCGGCGCCGCCGCCGGGCACGGTGCCCTCCTCGACCGCAGCCTTGGTCGCCGCGATGGCGTCCTCGATGCGGTGCTTGCGCTCCTTCATCTCGACCTCGGTCGCCGCGCCGGCCTTGATGACGGCGATGCCACCAGAGAGCTTCGCCAGCCGCTCGGCCAGCTTCTCCCGGTCCCAGTCGGAGTCGGAGGCCTCGATCTCCTTGCGGATCTGGGACACCCGGTCGGTGACGTCGGCCTTCTGGCCCCCGCCGTCGACGATCGTGGTGTTCTCCTTGTCGACCACGACGCGCCGGGCGGTGCCGAGCACCTCCAGGCCGACCTGGTCGAGCTTGTAGCCCAGCTCCGGGGCGACCAGCTCGGCGCCCGTGGAGATCGCGATGTCCTGGAGCATTGCCTTGCGCCGGTCACCGAAGCCCGGGGCCTTGACCGCGCAGACCTTGAGGGTCTTGCGCAGCGAGTTGACCACCAGGGTGGAGAGCGCCTGGCCGTCCACGTCCTCGGCGATGATCAGCAGGGGCTTGCTGTTCTGCAGGACCTTCTCCAGCAGCGGCAGCAGCTCCTCGATCGCCGAGATCTTCTGGGTGGTGACCAGGATGTACGCGTCCTCAAGGACGGACTCCTGACCCTCCAGGTCGGTGACGAAGTTCGGCGAGATGAAGCCCTTGTCGAACTGGAGACCCTCGGTCACGTCCAGTTCGGTGGTGAGCATCGAGCCTTCCTCGACGGTGATGACACCGTCGCGGCCGACGCGCTCCATCGCCTCGGCGATCAGATCGCCGATCGTGGAGTCCTGCGCGGAGATCGTCGCCACGTTCGCGATCGACTCCTTGCTGGTGACCTCGGCGGCACGGCCGAGCAGCGCCTCGGAGACCTTCATGGCCGCCGCGTCGATGCCCCGCTTGATGCCGGCCGGGTTGGTCCCGGCGGTCACGTTGCGCAGACCCTCGCGAACCATCGCCTGGGCCAGCACGGTCGCGGTGGTGGTCCCGTCGCCGGCGACGTCGTTGGTCTTGGTCGCCACCTCCTTGACCAGTTGCGCGCCAAGGTTCTCGTACGGGTTGGTGAGCTCGATCTCCTTGGCGATGGTCACACCATCGTTGGTGATCGTCGGCGCACCGAATTTCTTGTCCAGGACGACGTTGCGCCCGCGCGGGCCGAGGGTGACCTTGACCGCGTCCGCGAGGGCGTTGACACCGTGCTCCAGCAGGTGCCGGGCGTCGTCCGAGAAGCTCAGGATCTTCGCCATTAATGTCCCTTCGAAGCGCCATTGCCCCGGCCCGGCGAGCCGGACCGGGGCAGTGGCACTGATCGGTTGCTTACTTCTCGATGACCGCGAGGACGTCGCGGGCGGAGAGCACCAGGTACTCCTCGCCGGCGTACTTGACCTCGGTGCCGCCGTACTTCGAGTAAAGGACGGTGTCGCCGACCTGCACGTCAACCGGAACCCGGTTGCCGTTGTCGTCGACGCGCCCCGGGCCCACAGCGAGGACAGTGCCCTCCTGCGGCTTCTCCTTGGCGGTGTCGGGGATCACGATGCCCGACGCCGTGGTGGTCTCAGCCTCGTTCGCCTGGACCACGATGCGGTCCTCGAGCGGCTTGATCGCAACCTTGGTCGCGGTAGTCACGGGCATACCCTCCTGGGGTACTGGTTTCGTTGCTGGCCAGCGGGGCTGACCAGCGTCAATCTGCCTCATGCCACCGGGCGGTGCCGTCGTCGCGGGTGCCGGTCCGCCTGGCGTGCGCACCCGGGTCGCGAGACCCGGAAGCTGGCACCCTCAGGGTGAGAGTGCTAATCGCAGGTTATTCCGTGGCTAGCACTCCGTCAAGGAGAGTGCCAGCGAGTCGCGCCCCGCCAGCCAGGATTTCCCGGTCGGCCGGGACAATGGCGGGGTGGATCTCGATCAGCTGGCGGCGCTGCGTACCCCTGAGGGGTCGGCCGCGCTCACGGCGGCGGCCGACCTGGCCGGCGGTGATCCACTGGTGGCGGCGTCGGCGCTGCGCGCGACCAGCGTGCCGCCGACGTTGGCCGCGGCGGCACTGACCCAGGCCGAGCTGCGCCACCGGGCGGTGGGCAAGTTCGGCTCGGCCGCCGCTGAAATGTTCCTCACCCGTCCCGGCCTGGAGCAGGCCACCCGCCGGGTGGTCGCCGACCGTCGGGCTGCCCGGTTGTACGCGGCCGGCGTGCGCACCCTGGCCGATCTCGGGTGCGGGCTCGGGGCCGACGCGCTGGCCGCCGCCCGCGCCGGCATCCGGGTGTACGGCGTGGAGGCCGACCCGGTGACCGCGGCGATGGCCGCCGCCAACGCCGAGGCGGCGGGCCTGGCCGAGCTGTTCACTGTCGAGTGCGGCGACGCGACCGGGTTCGACGTGTCAGGGGTCGACGGGGTCTTCTGCGATCCGGCCCGCCGCGCCACCGGCACCGGGCGGCGGATCTTCGACCCGCGCGCCTACTCGCCACCGTGGGACTTCGTGACCGGGCTGGCCGAGCGGGTGCCGCGCACAGTGGTGAAGGTGGCGCCGGGCCTGGACCACGCGCTCATTCCGGCGGGCGCGGAGGCGGAGTGGGTCGGCGTGGACGGCGACCTGGTCGAGGCCGCGCTCTGGTGCGGCGAGCTGGCGGAGGTGCCCCGCCGCGCCACCCTCTACCGTCAGCGGGGCGCTGAGGCCCACCGCCACGAGCTCACCGGCTCGGGTGCCGCCGAGGCGCCGGTCGGGCCGCCGCGTCGCTACCTGTACGACCCGGACCCGGCGGTCGTGCGCGCGCACCTCGTGGCCGAGCTGGCCACCGAACTGGACGCCACCCTGGGCGATCCGAGCATCGCCTACCTCTACGCCGACCAGCCGATCCGCACCCCGTACGCGCGCTGTCTGGAGATCACCGACGTGCTGCCGTTCTCGCTCAAGCGCCTGCGGGCGCTGCTGCGCGACCGCCGGGTGGGCCGGGTGGAGATCCTCAAGCGGGGTTCGGCGCTCACCCCGGAGCAGCTCCGGCGGGACCTGCGGCTGGCCGGGGATGCGGCGGCGAGTCTGGTGCTCACCCGCGTCGACGGCGCACCGACGGTGCTGATCGGCCAGCCGGTCGACTGGCGCCTTCTCGACTAGCCTCGTCGCTGTGGCGGGACAGGGCACGCCGGCAACGGCACTCTTGGTCAAGCGCGGAATCGCGCATCGCACCCATCCGTACCGGGTGGCGCCGGATGCCCCGAACTACGGCGCGTTGGTGGCGGTGGCGCTCGGCGTGGCACCGGAGCGCGTGTTCAAGTCTCTGGTGACCGAGGTCGACGGCGCGCTCACCGTGGCGGTCGTTCCGGTCACCGGCGAGCTGGATCTCAAGGCGCTCGCGGCGGCGGTCGGCGGCAAGCGGGCCGCGTTGGCCGATCGGGCCGTCGCCGAGCGGGCCACCGGTTACGTACGCGGTGGGATCAGCCCGCTCGGGCAGCGTCGACGGTTGCCCACAGTGCTGGACGAATCCGCGCTGGATCTCCCGACGATCTACGTCTCGGCTGGTCGGCGTGGTCTGCAACTCGAACTGGCCCCGGCGGATCTGGTGGCGCTGACCGACGCCCGCACCGCGCCGTTGCAGACCCACTGACGGCCTTCGTTACGTCGACTCCCCCGTGGGATACCCGCGGAGTAACAGTCGCGTTGCTGAATTGTTATCGCTCCCAACAAACTATGCACCTGCGCGGTCTTGTGGAGCCGGTGTGACGCGAAATACGTTGCCGGACACAACAAAACAACACCTCCCCCACCTCCGAAAGGACCCTGCACATGCGTAAGGGGATCCTCACCATCGCCGCCGTGGGCCTGCTCACGACCGGCGGCTTGACCGCCTGTGGCGACGACTCCGGCGACAAGGCCGCCTCCACCAAGACCCCCAAGATCGGCGTGATCCTCCCGGACAGCAAGTCCTCGGCCCGCTGGGAAACGGCGGACCGCCGGTTCCTGGAGGAGGCGTTCAAGGCGGCCAACGTCAAGTACGACATCCAGAACGCCCAGAACGACAAGACCGCCTTCCAGACCATCGCCGACCAGATGATCACCGGTGGCGTGACCGCCCTGATGATCGTCAACCTGGACTCCGGCACCGGCAAGGCCGTGCTGGACAAGGCCAAGTCGCAGGGCGTCGCCACCATCGACTACGACCGGCTCACCCTCGGTGGCTCGGCCCAGTACTACGTCAGCTTCGACAACGAGACCGTCGGCAAGCTCCAGGGCGAGGGTCTGTCGAAGTGCCTGACCGAGAAGGGCGCCAAGAACCCGGTCGTCTCGTACCTGAACGGCTCCCCCACCGACAACAACGCCACCCTGTTCAAGGCCGGCTACGACTCGGTGCTCAAGCCGAAGTTCGACTCCAAGGAATACGTCAAGGGCCCTGAGGACGCGGTGCCGGCGTGGGACAACGCGCAGGCCGCGACGATCTTCGAGCAGCAGCTCACCAAGGCCAACGGCAAGATCGACGGTGTGCTGGCCGCCAACGACGGTCTCGGCAACGCCGCCATCTCGATCCTCAAGAAGAACAAGCTCAACGGCAAGGTGCCGGTGACCGGGCAGGACGCCAGCACCGAGGGCCTGCAGAACATCCTCGCCGGTGACCAGTGCATGACCGTCTACAAGGCGGTCCGGGAAGAGGCCAAGGCCGCCTCCGACCTGGCCATCGCGCTCGCCAAGGGTGAGAAGAAGGACACCGGCCAGACGGTGAAGGACGGTGACCGGGACGTCCCCTCGGTGCTGCTCACCCCGAAGGCCATCTACAAGGACACCGTCAAGGACGTCATCGCCGACGGCTACGTGACCAAGGAAGAGGTCTGCACCGCGGCGTACGCCAAGCTCTGCGCGGACGCCGGCATCAGCTGACCGACGCCGCATCACCCGCCGGGACGACCATCGCCGCCCGGCACGGGAGCACCCCTCCCGTGCCGGGCGGCGCCCGCCGGACGGGCCCCTACCCTCCCTTGAGAAGGAGACCCCCCGTGTCCGCGACCCCCTTGCTGGAACTCCGCGGGATCGACAAGAGCTTCGGTCCTGTCCAGGTGCTCCGCGACGTCGCCCTGACCGTCCACCCGGGCGAAGTGACCGCACTGGTCGGCGACAACGGCGCCGGCAAGTCGACCCTGGTGAAGTGCATCAGCGGCATCCACCCCACCGACGCTGGCGAGTTCCTGTTCAACGGTGAACCGGTACACATCGGCAGCCCCCGCGACGCCGCCGCACTCGGCATCGAGGTCGTCTACCAGGACCTCGCGCTCTGCGACAACCTGGACATCGTGCAGAACATGTTCCTCGGCCGGGAGAAGCGCAACGGAATCGTCCTCGACGAGCCGACCATGGAACAGCTCGCCGCCGAAACCCTGGCAGGGCTCTCCATCCGCACCGTCACCTCACTTCGCCAGCACGTGTCCAGCCTCTCCGGCGGTCAACGCCAGACCGTGGCCATCGCCAAGGCGGTGCTGTGGAACAGCAAGCTCGTCATCCTGGACGAGCCGACCGCGGCGCTCGGCGTGGCACAGACCGCCCAGGTGCTCGAACTGGTCCGACGCCTCGCCGACAACGGCCTGGCCGTGGTGCTCATCTCGCACAACATGAACGACGTCTTCGCCGTCTCCGACCGGATCGCCGCGCTGTACCTCGGCCAGATGGTCGCCCAGGTGAAGACCACCGACATCACCCACGCCCAGGTGGTCGAGCTGATCACCGCCGGGCGCTCGGGCGGGCTCGGCCTCGCCACCGACCCGGGCAGCAACGGCGACGGCCCGCAGGCGGCCGACTCGATCTCAGGAGGCGTCCGATGACCACCACCGCCGTGCGGAAGGACGGCCCGGCGGCCGTCACACCGACGCCGACCATCGGAGGCCACTTCCGCAACTACCTGAGTCGGGTACGCGGTGGCGACGTCGGCGCGCTACCGGCCGTACTCGGCCTGATCGTGCTCTGCACCGTCTTCGCGATCATGCGGCCGTCGTCGTTCCTGTCGGCCGGTAACTTCGCCAACCTCTTCACCCAGGGCGCGGCGGTCACGCTGATCGCAATGGGCCTGGTCTTCGTGCTGCTGCTCGGCGAGATCGACCTCTCCGCCGGCTTCGCCAGCGGCGTGTGCGCGGCGGTGCTGGCCAATGTGGTCACCGTGCTCGGCTACCCCTGGTGGGTCGCCGTGCTCGCCGCGGTCGCCACCGGTGTGGTCATCGGCACCACGCTCGGCATGCTCGTCGCGAAGATCGGTATCCCGTCCTTCGTGGTCACCCTCGCCGGCTTCCTCGCCTTCCAGGGCGTCGTGCTGCTGCTCGTCAAAGAGGGCACCAACATCTCCGTCCGCGACGACGTGCTGGTCGCCATCGCCAACCGCAACCTCGCGCCCACGCTGGGCTGGGGGCTGACCGCCCTCGCGATCATCGGCTACGCGGCGGTGCAACTGCTGCGTCACCGCAACCGGGCTGCCCGTGGTCTGATCACCGACCCGATCGCGGTGGTGGCGCTGCGGATCGTCGGGCTCGCCGTCATCCTCGGCACCGCGGTGTACGTGCTCAACCTGGAGCGCAGCCGCAACGTCCTGATCAGCTCACTCAAGGGTGTGCCGATCGTGGTGCCGATCATCGTGGTGCTGCTGGTCATCTGGACCTTCGTGCTGCAACGCACCAGCTACGGCCGGCACATCTACGCAGTCGGCGGCAACCGGGAAGCGGCCCGCCGGGCCGGCATCGACGTCGACCGGATCCGGATCTCGGTCTTCGTGATCTGCTCCTCGATGGCCGCCATCGGTGGCATCGTGGCGGCCAGCCGGGCCAACTCCGTCGACCCGAACACCGGGGGCAGTAACGTACTGCTCTACGCGGTCGGCGCAGCGGTGATCGGCGGCACCAGCCTCTTCGGTGGCAAGGGCCGCGTCCTCGACGCCGTACTCGGCGGCGCGGTGGTCGCGGTCATCGAAAACGGAATGGGCCTGATGGGTTACAGCGCGGGAGTCAAGTACGTGGTCACGGGCGTCGTGCTGCTGCTCGCCGCCAGCGTCGACGCGCTCTCCCGCCGCCGCGCGGCAGCCACCGGCACCCGCTGACCGCGCGGGAGGTAGCACCAGCATGCGCCCAGGACCAAGCCAGGATGACGTCCGACGGCAGAACCTCGGGGCCCTGCTGCGGCACGTGCACGTCCATGGGGCGACCACGCGGGCCGAACTGACCACCACGCTGGGCCTCAACCGCAGCACCATCGGCGCGCTCACCGCCGACCTGTCCGCAGTGGGGCTGGTCAGCGAAGGTGCACCGAAGGAGACCGGCCGGGCCGGACGACCGTCACTGGTCGTCCGGCCCGAGTCGGCCCGGGTCTACGCGTACGCGTACTCGGTGGAGGTGGACCGGCTGCGCGCCGCCCGGATCGGGCTGGGTGGCGCGGTCCTGGACCGCCGGGACCTGGACCGGCCGCGCGGGCTGCTGGCCGCGGAGGCCGCGCCGCTGCTGGCCGGCGCGGTCAAGGAGATGCAGCAGTTGGTGCCGGCGGACGCGATCTGCGTCGGTGCCGGCGTCGCGGTCTGCGGCATGGTCCGCCGGGACGACGGCCTGGTCCGACTCGGCCCCACCACCGGTTGGGTGGACGAGCCGATCGGCGCGGCCCTCGCCGACGAGTTGGGCATCGACGTACCGGTCACAGTGGGCAACGTGGCCGACGTCGCCGCGTTCGCCGAGCACGCACGGGGTGTGGCGGCAGGCTGCGACAACGTCCTCTACCTGTACGGCGACGTGGGCGTGGGTGCCGGCATCATCGCCGGTGGCCGCCGGCTGACCGGGCACGGTGGCTACGGCGGCGAGGTCGGCCACATGAAGGTGGTCCGCGACGGCAAACCCTGTGAGTGCGGGTCCCGGGGCTGCTGGGAGACCGAGATCGGCGAGCACGGCCTGCTGCGTGCCGCCGGACGCTCCGACGCCCGGGGCCGCGACGCGCTGCTGGAGGTCTTCGACGCGGCCGACCGCGGGGACGCCCGGGCCCAGACGGCGGTCCGCCAGGCCGGCGACTGGCTCGGCTTCGGCGTGGCCAACCTGGTGAACGTCTTCAACCCCGAGATGGTCATCTTCGGCGGGACCATGCGTGACCTCTACCTCGCGGCGGCGGCCCAGATCCGCAGCCGGCTCAACTCCAACGCGCTCGGCGCCTGCCTGGAGCACGTCCGGCTGCGTACGCCGAAACTGGGTACGGACGCGCCCCTGATCGGTGCCGCCGAACTGGCCTTCGAACGGCTCCTCGCCGACCCCCTCGACGTGGGCTGATCCGCGTACGCTGTCCGGCGTGGATGTCGAGCTGCGCGCCTCCGACGACGACCGCAACCGGGTGGTCGCCGCGCTGCACCAGCACACCGCGGCGGGCCGCCTGACGCTTGACGAGTTCTCCGATCGGGTCGGTGCGGTGTGGACGGCGCGCACCCTCGGTGACCTGGCCGCGCTGACCCGCGATCTACCGGCCCTGCCCAACTCGGTCGTCGACGCCGGCCCGGTCGGGCGCGGGCGTCAGGAGCTGCTGATGGTCTTCGCCGCCGCGGCGCTCACCCTGCTGCTGCTCGGAGGCCTGCTCGCCGTCACCCGCTGATCCGGTTCGCTCCGCGATGAACTGATCACGCGATCAGTCCGTACCAGTGGGCGGACGGGCAACCGGCAGGGTACGGCTGCCCGGTCCAGACGCGTTCCGGTCCGGACCGAGGAGGCACCACAGACATGGCACCGCTCAGATCCGCCCATCGTCGACTGGGCACCCGGACCCACCGAGCGGCGATGCTGCTCATCGCGGTCATCGCGGGGGTCGGTGTCCTGCCCGGCGTGGCCGTCGCCGCACCCGCCGGTGGCCAGCAGCTCAACGCCGCCGACATGACACTGCTCAACGGGGTGCGGCTGGCCGGGCTGTGGGAGATGCCAGCCGGCCAGATGGCCGCCGAGAAGGGACAGTCGGCGAAGGTCCGGGAGATCGGCGCCGGCATCGCCAACGAGCACCAGAAGCTCGACGAGCTCGTGGTCGAGGCGGCCAACAAGTTGGGCGCGACAATCCCCAGCGAGCCGACCGCCGAGCAGAAGGGCTGGCTGGCCGAGATGCAGAAGGCGTCCGGCGCTCGGTTCGACCAGATCTTCGTCACCCGGCTCCGGGTCGCCCACGGCAAGATCTTCCCGGTGATCGGTGCGGTCCGCGCCAGCACCCGGGACGCCACCGTCCGCAAGCTCTGCGACGACTCCAACGGCTTCGTGATGCACCACATGCAGATGCTGGAGAGCACTGGCCTGGTCCGCTGGCCGGAGCTGCCGCCGGCCGCGCTGCCCGCCCCGGGTGAGGACGGGCTCCTGGCCGCCGCCTCCGCCAACTCCGGCCCGCAGGTCGGAGTCAGCAGCACCGTCGTCTGGTTGGTCTTCCTCGCCGCGCTGGGCACCGGCGGAATCGCCACCTACCGGATGTTGCGCCGCAGCTGACCGATCAGGCAGCGGCCTGGATGGTGGCTCGCGTTACCGGTCCACCTGGGTGAAGTCCCAGGAGTGCGGGGCGCGGGCCACCAGCAGCGCTGGCGGGTCCGGCAGCGGGCGAGGGCTGCTGCGCCACTTGGAGATCACCACCACACGGTGGTCGGTGGAGGAGAAGACCTCGCTGGAGACGTGGAGCGGGTCGTGCTCCAACTCGGGCAGGGCGGTGTCGCACACCCAGGTGATCAGGTCGGCGACTCCGTACGCCTCGGCGCGCGCCTCCCACATCCGCACGATCATGTCCGCCGCTCCCGTCACACGCTGATCGTGGTCAACGGCAGTGCCGAATCGGCTGGAAGGTCCAGTCGGCTCGGAGCGACCCCGGCGGCGACCAGGTGCGAACCGAGCGCGGCCACCATCGCGCCGTTGTCGGTGCACAGCTTCGGCCGGGGTACCCGGACCCGGATGCCGTACTTCTCGGCTCGATGCTCGGCCATCGCCCGCAGCCGCGAGTTCGCCGCCACTCCCCCGCCGATGACCAGGGTCTCGATGCCCTGCGCCCGGCAGGCGGCGAGCGCCTTGCTGGTCAGGACGTCACAGACCGCCTCCTGGAAGGACGCGGCCACGTCGGCCACCGGAACCGGCTCACCGGCACGCTGACGGGCCTCGACCCACCGGGCCACCGCCGTCTTCAGGCCCGAGAACGAGAAGTCGTACCGGTGGGCGGCGAGATCCTTCGCGGCGGTCAGACCGCGGGGGAAGGCGATCGAGGCGGCGTCGCCGGCCCGGGCCTCCCGGTCGATGGGCGGACCACCCGGGAACGGCAACCCGAGCAGCCGGGCGACCTTGTCGAACGCTTCCCCGGCCGCGTCGTCGATGGTGGCGCCCAGCGGGGTGACGCCCCGGGCCAGGTCGTCCACGAGCAGGAGGGACGAGTGGCCACCGGACACCAGGAGTGCAATGGCGGGTTCGGGCAGTGGGCCGTGCTCGAGAGTGTCCACCGCGACGTGGGCGGCGAGGTGGTTGACGCCGTAGATGGGTTTCTCGGCGGCGACCGCGTACCCCTTGGCGGCAGCGACGCCGACCAGCAACGCACCGGCCAGCCCCGGCCCGGAGGTGACCGCGATCGCGTCGATGTCGGCCAGCGTGACGCCGGCCTCGGTCAGTGCCCGGTCCATGGTCGGCACGATGGCCTCCAGGTGTGCCCGGCTGGCCACCTCCGGCACCACACCCCCGAACCGGGCGTGTTCCTCGACGCTGGAGGCGAGCGCGTCGGCCAGCAGGGTGTGGCCCCGCACGATGCCGACACCGGTCTCGTCGCAGGAGGTCTCGATACCCAGGATCAGTGGTTCGTCAGCCATGGTCGTGTGGTCCGTCCCCGGTCGGCTCGGCGTCGCGCCGCATGACCAGCGCGTCGGTGTTGCTCGGTTGGTAGTAGCCGCGCCGCACCCCGATCGGCTCGAAACCGTACGTCGCGTAGAGCCGCTGAGCTGCGGCGTTGTCCACGGCGACCTCCAGCAGGGTGCTGCGGGCGTCGCGCCGGACCGCCTCGGCGAGCAACTCCTCCAGCAGGGCACGGCCTACGCCGCGCCGCTGGGCGTCCCGGCGGACGGCGATGTTCTGTACCCACACCTCGTCCGGCGGAACGCCGGCGAGCCCGGCGTAGCCGAGCACCGACCCGTCCGCGTCGACGGCGACCCGGTAGTGGTGCCCGTTGGCGAGCTCGCTCCAGAACATGGCGGGCGACCATTTCTCAGCGCCGAAGAGGTCCGCCTCGATCGGCAGCACGTCGTCGATGTGCCACCAGCGGAACGGTTCGAGCCGTACCGCGGTCATGGCAGGACCGGTTTGCGGCCGGTCGCCGCCACCGCGTCGGGGCGGCGCAGGTAGAGCGGGGTGAGCCGTTCACTGGACGCCCTCGCCCGGATCCGCTCGGCGGCGAGCAACGCCAGCACTGTCGCGTCCGGGTAGCGCGGCTCGACCCGGACGGGCAGGTCCAGGACCTCGGCGTACCGGTGCGCCCCGTCACCGACCGCGATCGTCGCGCCCAGTTCGCGGGCGCGCGCGGCGGCGACCGCCGGCGCGGACACCTCGGGCCCGACGATCCGCTGGCCGGCTTCGTCGTAGACGGCCCAGTAGAGCTCCTTGCGCCGGGCGTCGCTGGCGGCCAGGACCGGCGCGCCGGACGCTGCCGGGTAACCGATGGCGTCCAGCGAACAGACGCCGTACGTGGGGATGCCGAGCACCTGACCCATCGTCGCGGCGGTGACCAGGCCGACCCGTAGCCCGGTGAACGGCCCCGGGCCGAGCCCGGCGACGATGGCGTCCAGGTCACGCGGGCGCGCGTCAGCGTCGGCGAGGACCGCATCCACCTGGGGCGCGAGCAGCTCACCGTGCGCGCGGGCGTCGACCGTGCACCGGTGCGCCCGCGACGCCACGCCGTCTGCCGAGACCTCCACCAGCGCCGCGGTGACCGCGGGGGTCGAGCTGTCCACCACGAGTACGAGCACGGTAAGCCAGCCTGGCCG
>NZ_QGSY01000294.1 GCF_003857035.1 Micromonospora arida | reverse complement strand
GCGGCGGCCAGGCCCACGCCGGCGGCCGTGAGGCCCGCCGCGAGACCGACCGCGGCGGCCGGGGTGACCCGCCCGCTCGGGATCGGCCGCTCGGGCCGTTCCTCGGCGTCCAGACCTCGGTCGGCCCAGTCGTTGGCGGCCATGCCGGCCCAGTAGAGCAGCACCGATGCGCCGGCCAGAGCCGGGGTACGTGGGCTCAACGCGCCCGCCGCCGCGGCCCCGGCGATCACGTCACCGGGCACCGAGAGCGCGGCCGGCGCCCGGACCAGCTCGGCAAGATCAGCCAACGTTGTCATGATCACCGTCCCCGCCGTCGTGCAGGTGCCGGGCGAAGGCTGTCAGCCGGGCCCACTGCTCGCCCAGCGAGTGGGTGGGCGCGCCCAGCGGGTCCTTGAAGAAGAAGCCCAGGTCGGCCAGCGGCCCCACCTGCCCGGCAGCGTGCGCGGCGGCGGTGAGTCGGGCCAGGTCGAGCACCAGCGGCGCGGCCAGCGCCGAATCGCAGCCGTGCCAGGTGAACTCCATCCGCATGCCGGTGCCGAGGAATCCGCTGAAGGTGATCAGATCCCAGGCGGTCTTGAAGTCGCCCAGCTCCTCGACGTACTCGATGCGGGTGCCGCCCTGCGGGACGTAGCCCAGTGTCTCGCCGAGCACCCGCTGCTTGCTCTGCACCTTCGCCGCGTTCGCGGCCGGGTCGGCGAGGGTGGCGCCGTCGCCACCGCCGAGCAGGTTGACCCCGGACCAGGAGCCCACGGCCAGGTTGCGCATCGCGAACATCGGCGCGAGCACCGACTTGACCAGGGTCTCCCCGGTCTTGCCGTCGTGCCCGGCGTACGGCAGCCGGGCCTCCTCGGCCAGCGCGGCCAGCGCCGGCAGCCGCAGCCCGGTGGACGGGGTGAAGTCGACGTACGGGCAGCTGGCGAGCACTGCGGCGTACGCGTAGAGGGAGCTGACCGGCAGCACCTCGTCCGGACCGTCGAGGGCGGCGCGTAGCGCGGCCGGGTCGGCGTGTGCGGGGTGCGGTCGAGGGGCCGGCTCGGTGGCGGAGACGTTGACCACCACCACCCGGTCCAGCTCGTGCCGCTCGCGGAAGCTGGTCAGGTCACGGACCACGGCCTCGGCGCGGTCGGCCTGGGTGTCGCCGACCGGTGCGGGGCGCAACTCCTGCTCGACCACGCCCAGCTCGTCGCGGAGCGCGGCGACCAGTCGCCAGGGGATGACACCGGCGTCTGCGAGGGCCTCGGCACGCTTGCACAGTGGGGTGGTGGCCAGGTCGTGTCCGCCGAAGACCAGGTCGGCGAAGGCCGGCAGGGCCGGGCCGCGCAGTTGGGGAAGCTCGGTGACGCAGCCGGTGGGCCCGGCCAGGCCGGCCCGCAGCGCGAGCCCCCCGACGATGCTGGTGGTCGCGACGGAACCGCGCGCTCCTACCAGCCAGACACCTGTTCGCATGGTGCTCCTTCCCCATTCACGAGGAACCGTCGGTACCGCTAAATATAGGAATATCAGAATATGTTTCGGAAAGATACGGCCCTGTTTCGGAAAGTTTCGGGCCGGGTGGATGGGCCCCGTCCGCTCGCCCCGCACCGGAACAGCACCGGCTTCCGACGTCGGCGTCGGCGGCGACGACGCCGGACCGGATCCCGGCAGGTGCGAGCAGACGGGGCTGGCAGGCAGGGTCGGGTCGGCGTCTCGACCCTGCCTCCCCCGCATCCGGCCGATCGGGGCATTGGCATGCCCCGGCCGGGCGTCTCAGGCCGCCGCGCCCACCGGAACACCGACCGAACCACGATCCGCCGGGAACCGGCGAGCGGGTGCGGTACGGGTGGGGGCGGCGGCGGGCGGTGTCATCAGGTCCTCCGGAGGTCACCGGTGGTGGCGGTCCTCCGGTGCGGCCGGGGAATCCCGGTCCGGTCGCACCGGACGACCGTCCTGCTCGTGCGCCACCGGGCCGTGCGGCCCGGCTGCACGCTCTCCGAAGCCGGCCTCTGTCCCGGCCACGGGGCGCAATCCGTGGCTGGTCCCTCGCCGGTCGGCTTCGGAAAGCCGGTCGGGCGACGGCGGTGCGAACACCGCCGTCGCGGATGGTCGATGGTCAGACGGTCGCCGCGGTCAGCGTCGGTTCCACCTCGGCCCAGGAGGAGCCGAGCTCCGCCGAGCGGGCCACCGCGTCCAGCACCAGCTGGACCTGCAACGCGTCGGCGAAGGAGGGAGTCGGGTCGACACCGGTGGCGACCGCCTCGATGAAATCGCGCATCTCGTGCGTGAACGAGTGCTCGTAGCCGATGATGTGGCCCGGGGGCCACCACGCCGACATGTACGGGTGCTCGCCCTCGGTCACCAGGATGCGGCTGAAGCCCTGCTCCACGGCCGGGCGGGTCGCGTCGTAGAACTCCAGCTCGTTGAGGCGCTCCAGGTCGAAGACCACACTGCCCAGCGAGCCGTTGATCTCGACGCGCAGCGCGTTCTTACGGCCGGTCGCGAACCGGCTCGCCTCGTACGTGGCCAGGGCGCCACCGTCGAGCCGGGCCACGAAGACCGCGGCGTCGTCGACGGTGACAGTCCCGGTGGGCGCCGAGTGGCCGTCCACCGAGGCCGCCAGACCGCTCGACTCGGCCGGCAACGGCCGCTCCTTGACGAAGGTCTCGGTGACCGCGCTGACGCCGCTGATCCGCTGACCCGTGACGAACTGGGTCAGGTCGATGATGTGCGCACCGATGTCACCGAGCGCGCCGGAGCCCGCCCTGTCCTTCTGCAACCGCCAGACCAGCGGGAACTGCGGGTCCACGATCCAGTCCTGCAGGTACGTCGCACGGACGTGTCGAATCACCCCGAGCCGTCCGTCGGCGACCAACTGGCGCATCATCGTGACCGCGGGGACCCGGCGGTAGTTGAACCCGCACATCGACCGCACTCCGGCGGCCCGGGCGACGTCCGCCGCAGCGGTCATCGCCAGTGCCTCCTCCACCGAGTTGGCCAACGGCTTTTCGCACAGAACGTGCTTGCCTGCGGCCAACGCGGCGAGAGCGATCTCGGCGTGGCTGTCGCCCGGGGTGCAGATGTCGACAACGTCGATGTCGTCCCGGTTGATCAGATCACGCCAGTCGGTGGTGTACGCGTCCCAGCCGAGTGTGTCGGCGGCGTCAGCCACCTTCGCTGTGTCTCGGCCGCAGATCAACGCCATCCGGGCCCGCGCCGGCAGGTCGAAGACGCGGTTCACGGTGCGCCACGCCTGTGAGTGCGCGGCGCCCATGAACGCGTAGCCGACCATGCCGACCCGCAGTTCTTTGTCTGTCGTGGACAAGGTGGGTCTCCCCCCGGTATGTCAGAACCCGAGCTTGTCGTAGCTGCTCGCGTTCTCCTTGGTGATCGTCTCCGAGGCCAGGGTCAGTTCCTTGGGCACCTGCAGCTCCGTCAGGTCGCCCAGGCCCCGACCCTGCGCGATGAGCCGCGCGAGCGAGACCGCCGAGGAGGCCATCGACGGGTTGTAGGTGACGGTGGCCTTCAGCACGCTGTTGTCGGCCTTGATCGCGTCGATCGCGAGCTTGGAGCCCGCGCCGCCGACCATGAAGAACTCCGACCGGTTGGCCTGCTTGATGGCAGCGAGCACACCGATGCCCTGGTCGTCGTCGTGGTTCCAGATCGCGTCGATCTTCGGCAGCGCCTGGAGCAGCTGGGACGCCTCACGCTGGCCGCTGTCCGAGGTGAACTCGGCCGAACGACGGTTCTTCACCGTGAACCCGTAGGTCGCCAGGGCGGCCTTGAAGCCTTCGCTGCGCTCGACGGTCAGCGGGATCTCCAGGCCGGCGATCTCACCGATGACCGGGTTGGCGACGCCCTTGTCCTTGAGCATCTTGCCGATGAAGTGACCGGCCGAGACGCCCATGCCGTAGTTGTCGCCCTTGATGACCAGCCGCGAGGCCAGCGCGTCGGGGAACGCCCGGTCGAGGTTCACGATCGGGATGCCCGCCTGCATGGCCTGGAGGGCAACCGCGTTGACCTCCTTGCCGTCGTGCGGCAGCACGACGATGATGTCCGGCTTCTGGGCGATCAGCGTGCCGAGCGTGGAGCGCTGGGCCTCGGAGTTCGACCCACCGTCGACCTCCTTGAACTCCACGTCCGAGTAGGCCGCCGCCTGCGCCTTGGCGTTGGCGTGGATCGCGCCCATCCAGCCGTGGTCGGCGGCCGGGGCGGAGAAGCCGATGACGACCTTCTTGCCCGGGGCGTTGTTGCCCTCACTGTTTCCGGCGGCCTTGGTCTGGGTGCTGGCGGCCGGGGTCTCGTTGCTGGTGCAGGCGGTGAGGAGGGTGGCAGCGCCCACTGCGGCTCCACCGAAGAGCAACCGGCGGCGCGACAGGTCGCGACTGTGCTGGGTCATGAATGACCTCCTGGGAGCGGGATGTGACTTATTGAGGGTGTGCGAGGCCCGGCCACCGTCGAACTTTCTCGACGTCGCCAGGACAACGGTGCGGTGCGTCAGGTTGCGGTGGTGACCCTGTTCCGCGCGAGGAGCCGAGTGACGGACTTGAACTGGAACTGCTGGACCAGGACGGCGGCGACGATGATGCCGCCCTTGACCATGTTCTGCGCCTCGATGGAGAGGCCGTTGATGGCGAAGAGGTTCGTGATGGTGGCGAAGATGATGACGCCGAGCAGCGAGCCGACGATCGTGCCCCGGCCGCCGCTGAGCAGCGTCCCGCCGATGATCGCCGCGGCGATCGCGTCCAACTCGTACAGGTTGGCCATCGCCGCCTGCGCCGAGGTCGCCTGCGAGGTGAGCATGATGGCGGCGATACCGCAGCACAGACCGGAGAGCGCGTAGAGCAGCATGGTGTGCCGCCGGACGTTGATACCGGCCAGCCGGGCCGCCTCCGGGTTGCCGCCGACGGCGATGGTCCGCCGGCCGAAGGTCGTGCGGTTGAGCACTACCCAACCGGCCAGCACGACCGCGCCGAGGATGTAGACCAGGATCGGGATCCCGATCACCTTGCGCGCGGCGATGTCGTTGATGAAGGTGCTGCTCGACACCTGGGTCTGCTTGTTGGAGATCGATGCCGCGAGCCCTCGCGCGGCGACCAGCATCGCGAGCGTCGCGATGAAGGGGACCAGCCGTCCGTACGAGATGAGCACACCGTTGACGAGGCCGACGCAGACGCCGACCGCGAGGGCGGTGAAGATCATGCCGCCGGCGCCGTAGCTCTGGGTGGCCACAGTGGTGCACCAGACCCCGGCCAGCGCGACGATCGCGCCGACCGACAGGTCGATGCCACCACCGATGATCACGAAGGTCATCCCGACCGTGACCACGCCGACGACCGAGGCCAACTGGAGAATGGCCAGGACGTTGTTCCAGACCCAGTTCGGGTCGCCGTACAGGTCGGGCTTGGTGACAGCGCCGACCACGATGAGCGCGGCCAGCACCCCGATCAGACCGAGGTTGCGCTTGGCGCCGTCGCCACCGTCACCCCGCCACCAGGAGAGCTTGCCCCCGGATCCTGCTTTATCGCTGGCCACCGCCGTCTCCGCCGGATCCGCCGGAGGCGACTGCGCCGGAAGCTGCGGGCGCTCCGGTGTCGCGGTAGGAGTGGGAGTCGCGTCGCTCATGCCGGTGCGCCTTCCATCAAGGACCCCGCCATCACGAGGTCAAGCACAGTGTTCTCGTCGAGTTCGCCGGCCGCGGCTTCGCGGACGACCCGCCCTTCCCGCATCACCAGCACCCGATCGGCCAGACCCAGCACCTCGGGCACCTCGCTGGAGACCAGCAGCACCCCCACGCCCTGAGCGGCCAATGCCCGGATGACCTGGTAGAGCTCGGCTCGGGCGCCCACGTCCACGCCCCGGGTCGGCTCGTCGAGAAGCAGCAACTTGGTGCCGCCGAGCAGCCAACGCCCGACCACCACCTTCTGCTGGTTGCCGCCGGACAGCGTGCGTACCGGCCGGTCGACGTCCCGGGGCCGCAGCTCCAGGGTCTCCGCGATCCGGTCCGCCTCGGCGCGTTCCTTGGCGGCGTTGGTGAAGCCGAGTCGCGCGTACCGGCCGAAGGTGGCAAGCGTGACGTTGCGGTAGATCGGCTCGCCGAGCAGCAGCGCCTGGCTCTTGCGTTCCTCTGGGGCCATTCCCATGCCGGCGCGAACCGCCGCGCCGACGCCGGGACGCAGGACCTTTCCGTCCATCCGCACCGTGCCGGCCTCCGGGAGGCGAGCACCGTAGATCGTCTCCAACAGTTCGGAACGACCGGAGCCGACCAGCCCCGCGATGCCCACGATCTCCCCGGCGCGCACGTTCAGCGACACGTCGGCGAACTCGCCGGTGCGGGTCAACCCCTCCACCTGGAGCAGGTCGGCACCTGCGGAGTCGTCGGTCGGCCGGTCCGGGAAGACGTACTCGATGGTGCGGCCGGTCATCCGGCTCACCAGGTCGCGGGTCGGGGTGTCGCGCGCCGGCAGGTTCGCCGCCGTGGTCCGGCCGTCCTTGAGTACGGTGACCCGGTCGCCGATCTCGCGGATCTCCTCCAAACGGTGGGAGATGTAGATGACGGCGATGCCCTGCGCGGTCAGCTCCCGGATGATCCGGAACAGGTTGCCGACCTCGTCATGGGCAAGCACCGCGCTCGGCTCGTCCATGATGATCAGTCGGGCCTCGTGCGACAGCGCCCGCGCCATGCTGACGATCTGCTTGCCGGCCGCCGGCAGGGACCGGACCATCCGCCCGGGCGGAATCTCACCGTGGCCGAGCCGGCTGAGGATCTGGCGGGTGTGCCGGGCCATCCGGCCGCGCCGGACGAAACCGAAGCTGCGGTACTCGTGCCCGAGGAACGCGTTCTCCGCCACCGACAGATCCTCGACGAGGTCGAGCTCCTGGTAGATCGTGGCGATGCCCGCCTTCATGGCGGCCTGCGGGTTGGCGAACGTGGCCGGCTCACCGCGCCACTCGACCTGCCCGGAATCAGGTTGGTGCACCCCGGCGAGCACCTTGATGAGGGTGGACTTGCCCGCGCCGTTCTGCCCGAGCAGGCAGTGCACCTCGCCGGCACGCACCTCCAGCTGCACGCCGTCGAGCGCGCGTACGCCGGGGAAGGTCTTCACCAGGTCGGTGAGGCGCAGGACCACCTCGCCCGCGACGGTGTCGGCGGGAGCCTCGACCAGCGGCGCCTCGGCGACGGCCTCAGCCGACGCGGTGGCGGGGTCATCCTCGGGCAGAGCCACAGTCTCCTCCTCGCTCACGACGGAATCTCGAACAGCTTCACTGTGCCGGCCGCTGTTCGCGACTGCGGGGCTCGCAAACCCGGCTCGCTCCTCGCGCTCACGATGCCGGCCGCTGTTCGCGACTGCGGGGCTCGCAAACCCGGCTCACTCCTCGCGCTCACGATGCCGGCCGCTGTTCGCGACTGCGGGGCTCGCAAACCCGGCTCACTCCTCGCGCTCACGATGCTTCCCCGAACGCGACGTCGCTCGCGAGCACCGCCGCGCCGGCGACGCCGGCACGGCCGCCCAGCTCGGACAGGACGACAGGAAGGTTGCCGGTGGCCAACGGCAGTGACCGGCGGTAGACCACACTGCGGATCTCGGCGAGCAGGATGTGGCCCAGCTGGGCCAGCCCGCCGCCGATCACGATCATGGACGGGTTGGTGAAGCTGACCAGGCCGGCGAGCACTCCACCGACCCGCCGTCCGCCGTCCCGGATCAACTGGATGCAGGTCACGTCGCCCTCGACGGCGCCCTCGGCGACGTCCAGCGCGGTGACGACACCGCGCAGCGCCAGCCGCTCGGCCAGCGCCGGCGACGTGCCACTGCGGGCGGCGGCTGCGGCGTCCTTGGCCAGCGCGGCGCCGCTGAACAGCGCCTCCAGGCAGCCGACGTTGCCGCAGGAACACATCGGACCGTGCGAGTCGACCTGGATGTGCCCTATGTCGCCGGCACATCCGTCGGTGCCCCGGTAGACCTCGCCGGTGAGGTAGATGCCGCACCCGATGCCGGTGCCGATCTTCACGAAGAGGAAGTCGTCCACCGAGTGGGCGACCCCACCGTGCCGCTCGCCGATCGCCATGATGTTGACGTCGTTGTCGACCACCGCCGGGCAGCCGTGCTCCCGGCTGAGCAGCTCACGCACCGGGAACCGGTCCCAGCCCGGCATGATCGGTGGTGAGACCGGAACGCCGTCGCGGAAGCTGACCGGGCCGGGTACGCCGACGCCGACCGCGTCCAGTCGCTCGTACGCGCCGTCGACCTGGGCCTTGTGCAGCAACTCGTTCACCCGTTGCAGGGTCACCTTCGGGCCGTTGCGGATGTCGGCTGCCTCGGCGTAGTGGGCCACCGGTTCGAGGCGGCCGTTGACCACCTCGACGTCTATCGAACTGGCGCCGAGGTCGACGGCGGCGAAGCGCAGCTTCGGGTTCAGCTCGACAAGCGTCGAGCGACGTCCGCCTCGAGATGCGGCCAGCCCTGCCTCGGCGACGTAGCCCAGCGCGACCAGGCGGTCAAGCTCGGCCAGCATGCGCGGACGCGGCATCTGGAGCCGGTCGCCCAGCTCGGCCCGGGACACGGCGCCCTCGTCGCGGAGCAGGCGCAACAGGCGCACGTGTAGGGGGTCGACGGTGCGCACCCGGGTGCCCCCTCTTCTTTGGCAGCGTTCACATCGACGCAATGTCGATGTGTTGTGTCCGACACAGTAAGAGCGTTCCACGCCGCCTGTCCAGAGCTTCAGCCGTTCCGAGACCAACTTTTGTCCGAAAGAACAAAAGCTACTAGTCGATCAAGGAAAGGATCACGGACCGCCCGCGTCCCCTCGCCAGCAGTTCCATCGACGGACACGCAAACGCCCCGCCAGCCGATCCTCGGTGGCGGGGCGATTGGCGCGGGGCCGTCAGCGACGGCCGGCAGAATTTCGCTTCTTGCGGAGCTTGCGGTCGTCGCGCAGCTCGACGTACGGCTCGTCGTCGACGTCGTGACCCGCCTCGATGGCGCGGCCCCGCTCCAACTCGGCGTCGAACTCGGCCCCCAGCAGGATCGCGATGTTGCTCAGCCAGAGCCAGACCAGGAAGATGATCACGCCGGCCAGCGCCCCGTACGTCTTGTTGTACGAGCCGAAGTTGCTCACGTAGAAGGCGAACAGGCCGGAGATCACCAACCAGATCACCACGGCCAGCACCCCGCCCGGGCTGACCCAGCGGAAGCCGCCGTGCCGCGCGTTCGGTGAGGCCCAGTAGAGGATCGCGAACATCAGGCTGACCAGGATCAGCAGCACCGGCCACTTCGCGATGTCCCACACCGCGACCGCCGTCGAGCCCAACCCGATCACGTCACCGACCGATTCGGCGAGACGCCCAGTGAAGACCACGATCACCGCGCTGACCAGCAGCAACACCCCGACCACCGCGGTCACGCCGAGCCGGATCGGGAGCGTCTTCCAGATCGGCCGCCCCTCCGGCACGTCGTAGATGGTGTTCGAGGCGCGCATGAACGCGCCGATGTAACCGGAGGCGGACCAGAACGCGGCCAACAGACCGATGATCGCCGCGATGCTGGCCAGGCCACCGTTCTGCTGGGCGGTAGTGATCGCATCCTCGATGATCTTCTGGATGCTGTCGTTCGGCACCGCCTGGTTGACGGTGTCCTTGACGCCCTTGGTAGCACTCTCGCCGAGCAGGCCGAGGATCGAGATCAGCACCAGCAGGCCGGGGAAGATCGACAGCACCCCGTAGTAGGTCAGTGCCGCGGCCCAGTCGGTCAGGCTGTCGTCCTGGAATTCGCGGACCGTCCGGCGCAGCGCCGCCTTCCAGCCGCTGCCGGGCAGATCGGTGGGGCTGTCCGGCCCGGCGTCGGGCCCGACCGGCGCGTTCGCGGGATCATGCTCCCGCTCCCGTTGGGCGGAAGACTCGTCCGAGGCCATCGCCCCTCCTCTTCGTCGGTGGTGTCACCTCCGGACATGCCCCGTGAACGCGCGCACATAACCCCTACCTGTAGAGCAACCTGCCCATCCGGCGCGAGGCCACGTACAGGCCGACCGCCAGCATCGCCAGCAGGTAGAGAACGTCGAGCACCCAGACCCAGCCACCGCCGCCCAGCGCGACCCCACGGATCAGGTGCACCGACCGGTACAGCGGGGTGACCTCGACCAGCCAGTGCAGCAAAGTCGGGTAGGCCTGCGCCGGCACGAAGGTGCCGGAGAAGAGGAAGAGCGTGAACTGTGCGGAGCCCATCAGGTCGAAGTCCTGCCAGCTGCGCATGAAGGTGGAGATCGCCATGCCGAGCGCCCCGAACGCGAACCCGACCAGCACCGCAGCCGGTAGGGCGGCCAACGCGCGGCCGATGCTGGTCAGATCCAGAGCGACCATCACCCCGAGGAACGCCGCCGAGTAGGCGCTGCCCCGCAGCATCGCCCAACCCAACTCGCCGACGGCGATCTCGAACGGCCGTACCGGGGTGGCGATCATCCCGTCGTACAGCTTCATGTACTTCATCTTGCCGAAGAAGTTGAAGGTGGTCTCCGCGAGCGCCCCGGTCATCGCCGAGGAGGCCAGCATCGCCGGGGCCACGAACTCGGCGTACGAGACCAGCCGCCCGTCGGGCAGCGGCAGGTCGCCGACCAGCGCGCCGACGCCCACCCCGATGGAGAGCAGGTAGAGCAGCGGCTCCACGAAGCCGGAGAGCAGCAGCAGCCAGTAGACCGACTTCAGCGCCGCGACGTTGCGCCCGATCACCGACGCCGACCGCCGGGACGCGGCGGAGACGTCGACCAGCCGGGGCAGGATCAGCGTGACCACGACACCCTCTCTGCTTGCTCTTCAGACGACGAGTTGCTCTTCAGACGACGAGCTTGCGACGGAACGCGCGCACCGCCAGCAACCAGCCGGCGACCGCCCAGGCGGCCAGGTAGAGCAGGTGCCCGACGATCGACCACTGTGGGGCGACGCCGAGCGTGGCCGCGCGGCACAGGTCCACGGCGTGCCACAACGGTGTCGCGTACGCCAGCCAGCGCAGCGCCTCGGGCAACGACTCGACCGGAAAGAACACCCCGGCGAAGAGCGTCATCGGGATGACCGCGAACCGGAACAGCATCGCCAGCCAACTGTCTCTCGACACCGACGCGGCGTACGCGAAGGTCGGCGCGGCGACGGCCAGCACGAGCAACGCCACCACCGGCAGGGTGGCCACCGCCCACGGCGACCGCAACGCCCCGAACAGCCCGGTGACCAGCAGGAACGCCACAATCGTGGTGAGCACCCGGAACAGCACGAAGGCCAGGTGCCCGGCCACGATGTCACCCACCCGCAGCGGCGACGCGCCCTGCGCGAAGTAGGTCTTGACCCACTGGAAGTTGCTGAAGACCGGCCAGGTCGAGTCGCCGACGGTCACCTGGAGCGCGGTCGAGGCGATCAGCCCGGGGACCAGCCAGTCGAGGTAACGCACCCCGCCGACGCCCTGGTCGATGTAGGCACCGACGCCCACCCCGAACCCGAGGACGGTCAGCACCGGCAGCAGGAACGAGGAGAACACCCCGGCGCGCCAGGTGCGCCGCAGACCCACCAGGTAGTGCTCGAACACCGCATACGCCGGCACCCATGGGAACCGCGCCGATCCCGTCACACTCACCCGATCACCCCGCCCACCGCGCCGTCCACCACGACCTGTCTACCCCCGGGGTACGACAGACCGCCGGTCACCCTACGACGACCCCGCCGACGTGTCGCCCGGGTTTCGCCGGGTCGCGCGGGTCGCCGCGTCGCGCGGGTCCGCTCGTTGATCGACTCGGTTTTCAGGAAGTCGCGGTGTCAGAGCCGCCCCGATGCCCCGATTTCCTGAAAGCCGAGTGGATCTAGG
Source organism: Micromonospora arida (assembly GCF_003857035.1). Taxonomy (GTDB): domain Bacteria; phylum Actinomycetota; class Actinomycetes; order Mycobacteriales; family Micromonosporaceae; genus Micromonospora; species Micromonospora arida. The sequence continues at coordinate 3,618 of NZ_QGSY01000294.1, read as the reverse complement.
CCGAGCGGCCGCCAGTGCGGTGACCAGAGAGGGTCGCCGATCGGCACATGACTCGATGGGAAGGGACGGCCGATCAAGCAGCCGGAGACTAAGCGCCAGCTACCGGCGGACGGAGTCGGACCCGACGAACGCGCGCCACGCGTCAGGCGGGAAGAGCAGCACGGGGCCGGTCGGGTCCTTGGAGTCGCGGACGGCCACCAGCCCAGGCAGGTTGCCGGCAACCTCCACACAGTTGCCGCCGCTGCCGTTGCTGCGGGTGCTCTTGCGCCACCGGGCGCCGGTCAGCTCCATGTCTCCGCCACTTCCGCGATCAGGTCGAGGGACTGCTGCTGCGATAGTGCCTCACCGCGGATCGACTCCCACACCTCGACCATCTGCCGGACGTACTCGGCGCGGTCGATGACCTGCCCGTGGCGCTGCCCGTCCAGGTAGACGACGTCCTCACCGGTGGCTGTGGTGGCGATCACGAAAGGACCATCGAGCCCAGCGTACGCACCTGCCGACAGCGGCACGACCTGGATTCGGACCCGGGGCAGGGCCGAGCCGAGCTTCACGAGGTGCCGCAACTGCTCGCGCATCACCTCCGCCCCGCCGACGTGGCGGCGCAGCGCGTACTCGTCGACGACCAGGCTGAGCAGCGGTGGCCGGTCCCGGGTGAGCATGCCCTGCCGGTCGAGCCGGGCGGTCACCTGCTGCTCGACCTCGTCCGCCGCGAAGAGCCCGGCACCGGCCAGGATGGCGCGGGCGTAACCCTCGGTCTGCACCAGACCCGGCACGTAGAGCGGCTCGAACGAGCGCAGCGCGGTGGTCTCCTGCTCGATGCCGGCCCAGTCGCGAAACCACGGCACCACGGCCTCCCGGCTGATCCGCCGCTGGATGCGTTCGAACCGACCGTCGGCCCCGAACACGGCGTCACATCGGCGGGCGAAGTCCAGACTCGGCCGGCGCTCCGATGTCTCCACCTTGGCGACCAACGCCCCGGAATAGCTCAACGCCTCGGCCAGCGCCGTCTGTGACATCCCACTGACGGCCCGGGCCAGTCGCAGTTCCTCGGCGAAGTGCTCCAGCATGGACGAACTCTCCACGGACAACCCCCGTACATTCCCGTACCGAGCCGGGCCGATTGCCGTACGCGCTGGTCGTCGGCGTGCGGAACCTCCCACCGTAGTCGGTTCCTCACCAGACTGTCACGCAGCGGAACCGCTCACGGGATCCAGACGGCGGGCGGAACCAGGCCGGGAGCGCCCCGTGACCCCCGATCCGGGGCGCTCCCACCCACCCGATGGAGGTTCCCTCGTGCGACTGACCTGCTCGGCTCATCACGGCGGCGGGCACTGATGCCGCGGTACCGCCCACACGTAGCGGCACGCCCGTCCTGGCGCTGCCGGGTCTGCGGCACGGCGTGGCCCTGCTCACCGGCCCGCCTGGCACTGCTGGGCGAGTACCGAGAGGACCGGATCGGCCTGCTCATCTACCTCGCCACGTTGCTGTACGAGGCGACCGGGGACCTCCCCGGCCAGGCCGGTCAGGACCGGTTGACCGACCGATTCATCACGTGGGCCAGAGCCCGTTGAGCGGCGCTCGTCGCCAGCCGGTCAGGCCGGTCGGTACGCGCGGATCAGCGCCTGCACGGCGTAACCGAGCAGCAGCACTCCCGCGCCGACGCCGACCACCAGCCCGGCCGAGACCGCCGAGGCGAGGCCGGTGACGAGACCCACCACCGCCACCAGGCACAGCGCGACACCCAGCGGACGGAGCAGCGGATCCCGCAGGAGCGGGGCGAGCGGGAAGAAGTGCAGACCGACCACCAGGCAGACCAGCACCGGCACGTACTCGGACCAGTTGGCCGCGACCAGCACGGCGGCACCCAGCCCGGCGGCGGCGAACTCGGCCAGGACGATGAGCAGGTACGGGCGGTCGGCGGCCCGGTCCCGAGGGCTGCCGGCACCCCGCAGTCGGGCGGACAGCACACCGCCCAGCACGGCGGTGAACAGTGCGACGAGGCTGCCCATTACGAGCAGGGCGCGCAGCGGCTGCTCCGCCGCCGGCACACTGAACCAGACCATCGCGAAGATGCCCAGATAGAGGGCGGTGAGCCCGGCCTGACGTCGGTTGGTGGTCACCAGATCAGACATGAAACTCCCCCGGGTTACGACAGGCCGTCGGTCACCCTACGACGCCCCTGTCGACTTGTCGCACGCGTTCCACCCAGTCTTCAGGGCCCCGCCCGAGGCCCGGCGCTCCCAAGCTCCAGCTCCCTGATCGACTCGGGCTTCAGGAAATCGGGCTGTCCGCTCCGCCGTATCACCCCGACTTCCAGGAAGCCGAGTCGATCAAACGGGGGCCCGGGGTCATACGCCGGAAATGTCGCAGGGCTGAGCCGTCAACGATCCTCTTGGCCCGTCAGTCGACCAGGGTGCGGCCGGTCAGGTGCAGGAAGACATCCTCCAGGCCGCTGCGCCGGACCAGCACGTTCGCCGGCTGGAGCCCCAACGCGGTGACCTCGGCGACCGCCGCGTCGCCGTCGGGCACGTAGAGCAGGACCCGGTCGGGCAACACCTCGACCCGCTCCCCCAGCCCGTCGAGCTTGCCGGCGAACGGGTCCTGCGACTCGGCGGCGAAGCGCAGCTCGACCACCTCACGGGTCGAGTGCTGCTCGATCAGCTCACGGGGCGAGCCCTCCGCGACGATCCGGCCGCCGTCCATCACCACCAGGCGGTCGCAGAGCTGCTCGGCCTCGTCCATGTAGTGCGTGGTGAGCACCAACGTGACGCCCTGCTGCTTGAGCCGGAACAGCCGCTCCCACACCAGGTGCCGGGCCTGCGGGTCCAGCCCGGTGGTCGGCTCGTCGAGCAGCACGATCTCCGGATCGTTCACCAGCGCGCGGGCGATGGTCAGCCGACGCTTCATGCCACCGGACAGCGGCTCGACCTTGCTGTCGGCGCGCTCGGTGAGCTGGACGAAGTCGAGCAGCTCGGCGGCGCGCTCCCGGGCCGCCCGGCGAGAGATGCCGAAGTAGCGGGCGTAGACGGTCAGGTTTTCCCGGACGGTCAGCTCCGGATCGAGATTGTCCAGCTGGGGGCACACCCCGAGACGCGCCCGGATCGCCGGCCCGTCAGCCACCGGATCCATGTCGAGGATGCGCAGCTCACCGCCGCTGGGTGGAGAGATGCAGCCGACCATCCGCATGGTCGACGACTTGCCCGCGCCGTTGGGCCCGAGGAAGCCGAACGCCTCACCCGGGCGAACCTCGACGTCGATGCCGTCCACAGCGGTGAAATCGCCGAACCGCTTCACCAGCCCACGAGCCTGAATCAGTGGTTGCCCCGAAGTCACCGCCCGACCCTAACCGCCGGGTCCGACAGCCCTCCACGCAAATATCCGCCGGCGACCGCCGATCACCCCGGTGTCCGTACCACCGTGGACGAAACGCCGATCAAGGCCCCACCGTCAGCCAATCGACGTGTATCGTCCCTTCGTGTCGCCCATCAGCTCGCCCGATGGCTTGCCGCCACCTGCCCGACCAGCCAACTCTCCCGTTGATGGGTCCGCAGCGAGCCCCGGCGGCGGGCCGCCCCGACCACGACCGGAAACCGACCCGACGGAGCCCGGCGAACC
>NZ_QGSY01000235.1 GCF_003857035.1 Micromonospora arida | reverse complement strand
GGGTCTACCGGGGTGGGCTCGTGGTCTACGCCACCGAGCTGAAGGCGACCCTGGCTGGCGTACCGGATGACCTGCTGTCCGAGCGAGGGCCGGTGGACCCGGACGTGGCGGCGGCGCTCGCCGAGGGTGGCCGGCAGCGGTGCGGCGCGGACTGGGGGCTGGCCACCACGGGGGTCGCCGGCCCGGAGCCGCAGGACGGGAAACCCGTGGGCCTGGTCTACGTCGCGGTCGCCGGTCCGAACGGTGGCGAGGTCCGCCAGCTCGACCTGGGCAGCGGGCGGGACCATGTCCGCGCGGGGGCGGTGGTCGAGGCGCTGCGGTTGCTCTCCGAGCGGCTCGCCGCCGCAGCCTCGTGACGCCAGCGCCGAAGCGGTCGGAGCCACCCGAGCCGACGCAACAGGGACGGCGGCGGGCCCCGGTGAGCCCGTCCCGACGAACCGACGGGCGGGGCGGGATGTCGGCCGGGCCCGCAACGGGTACGGTTGCGGGAAGGCTCCGACGTTCGGGGTCGGCGCGGTCCGCCGCGACCGGCCGCCCAGCGGCGGGCGCGAGGTATCCCTCAGGGGGAGGTGCGATGATCCTGCTACGCCGGGTGATCGGTGACGCACTGCGAGCGCGCCGGCAGGGCCAGCAGCGCACGCTGCGTGAGGTCTCCACCGCCGCCAACGTCAGCCTCGGCTACCTCTCCGAGATCGAGCGGGGGCACAAGGAGCCGTCGAGCGAGCTGCTCGCCGCGATCTGCGACGCCCTCGGCGCTCGCCTGTCCGAGCTGCTGCGTGAGGTGAGCGACACCGTGGCGCTCGCCGAGCAGATGCCCGGGGTGCTCGTCTCGATGCAGGACGAGCCGGCCGACGCCGCTCCCAAGAGCACCAACCGGGGTGTCCGGCAGGTCACCTCCGACGGCAAGGTCGCTGTCTCGGTCCGCCAGGACTCGCCGCTCAAGGCCACCCTGCGCAGCACCCGGGTCCGCCCGACCGAGCGCGACCGGGACGTGGTCTGCGCGGCCTGAGCCGCCGATCCGGTTGACCATGGGCGAGCTGGCACCGGCCGCGTAGGGTTGCTCGCAGGAGCCGCCGGTGCTGTCGACCGCCCGGTACGGATGCCTCATTGGCGTTCGGCTGGGACGATGGAGACCGGCCGGTTTACGGTCGGTCGGTCCAGCCGGTCCGACGGTGGTGGAGCGACGCTACTGAGGGGATACCGCGGAGATGGCGAACCCGTTCGTCAAGGGTTGGAACTACCTGATGGCGCTCTTCGGTGCCAAGATCGACGAACACGCCGATCCGAAGGTGCAGATCCAGCAGGCCATCGAGGATGCCCAGCGGCAGCACCAGGCGCTGGTTCAGCAGGCTGCCGCGGTGATCGGCAACCAGCGTCAGCTGGAGATGAAGCTGTCTCGACAGATGACCGAGGTCGAGCGGTTGCAGGGCAACGCCCGGCAGGCCCTGGTGCTGTCCGACCAGGCCCGGGCCAAGGGCGACGAGGCCGAGGCGGTGCGGTTCGAGCAGTCCGCGCAGACGCTGGCCAGCCAGCTCGTCTCCGCCGAGCAGGCCACCGAAGATCTGAAGACCCTGCACGACCAGGCGCTGGGCGCCGCCGCCCAGGCCCGCCGAGCGGTCGAGAACAACTCGATGATCCTCCAGCAGAAGCTCGCCGAGCGCACCAAGCTGCTCAGCCAGCTGGAGCAGGCCAAGATGCAGGAGACGGTGGCCCGCTCGCTGGAGTCGATGTCGTCGCTGACGGCGCCGGGCACCACCCCGTCGCTGGACGAGGTGCGCGACCGCATCGAGCGGCGCTACGCGAACGCGATGGGTCGCGCCGAACTGGCCGGCAACTCCGTCGAGGGCCGTATGTTGGAAATTCAGAAGGCCACGATCGACTCGGCCGGCTCCGCCCGGCTTGAGCAGATCCGGTCCAGCATGGCGGGGGAGCAGCTCGGCGGCGCGGCCCAGCGACCGGCCGTGCCGCAGGCCGAGAAGACCGGCCCGGCCAACGACCCGACAGCCGCCGCCCGGCTGGACGAGCTGCGCGCCAGCATGGCTCGCGAGCGGGGCACCGGCGACCCGACCGCCGCCGGCTGAACGACCGGACCGAAGGGGTCACTGTGGCAGACGAGCGGACACGGTACTTCCGGAGGCTGGGTGGGCTTCGCCGGTCGGCCCGACGGTGGAGCGTGCTGGCCGGTGGGCTCGGCGGCGCAACGGTGGTGCTGACTCCGTACGCCGGCCTTGGTCTGCCCGACGCGGCCTGGGCCGGCGCCGCGGGCAGTGCGGTGGCGCTCGCCGCCTGGCGCTGGATCGACGTGCGCGCCCTGGCCGCCCAGCCGGCGCCTCCCGCGCTCGACCCGGCCGAGGCGGCGGCCCGTTCGCGGGCCCGATTGATCGCCGCCGTCGAGCGGCTGCCGGTCGGCCCGGGCGTGCTGGCCGAGGTGCGCCGGGTCCGCTCCCGGATCGCGCTGCGCGGCACCAGCGCCGGAGAACAGTGGGCCCGACTGGACCGGGCGGCGCTCACCCTGGCCGGGATGGCCCCACGGCTCACCGGGCTGGCCGAGCCGGCGGTGCTGGAAGCCGCTGCCGCCGACCGCTCGCTGCGTGACCTGGCCGCGCGGGTGGCCAGCGTCGAACGCGCGCTGCGGCTGGCCCCGGCCGACGCCCGGCCGCCGCTGGCCGAGGCGCACGCCGCGCTGACCGCCCAACTGGAGGGCGGGGTGGCGGCGTACGAACGACTGGTGGTCGCCGCCGCCGGTTATCTGGCCGAGGACTCCCGACCGGAGACCGCCCACCCGGCCGCCGACCGGCTCACCGAGGCGACCGACCTGCTGCACGGGGTCGCCGGGGCCCTCGCCGAGCTGCGGGCCGTAGGCACCCCGCTGCGCGCGCCGACGCGCTGACGGCGCACGCGCCGAGAGACCGCGCGCCGACGACGTACCCCACCGCGACCGCGCGCGGACCCCGGGCCGGTCACGGTGGTGTCGTCACCAGGACCGGCACGGTGTACGGCGAGGTGCCGACGACGTTGAACGACCGGATCCGGTAGTGGTACGTGACGCCCCGGGCCAACCCCGTGTTGGTGAAGCCGCGGCCGGTCACCGTGAAGGTGGCCGTCTCCTGCTCGAAGGCAGGGTCGAGTGCTCGCTGCACGATGAACCCGGACCCCGCACCGCCGGGTGTGCTCGCCTCCCAGGCCAGGATCACCGTCGCGGTGTCCGGCCCCGGTGCGCTGGCGGTGGCGCTCACCGCGCTGGGGGTTCCCGGCGCGGGTGGTGAGGTCACCGTGGCGACCGTCGACCATGCCGAGGCGGAGCCCAGGTAGGTGGTCCGCACCCGGTAGTAGTACGTGGTGTCCGGTGCCACTGTCGCGTCCAGGTGGTTGTCGCCGACCCCGATCGCCGTGGTGCCCGGGCCGCTGGTGAACGTCGGGTTGGTGGCCCGCTGCACGTCGATGCCGGTGGCGAAGGACCGGTTCGACCAGCGCAGCGCCACCCGCAACGGCGCGGCCGGCGGGAGCGTCGCGACCAGACCGCTCGGCGCGGCCAGGTGCACCGAGGCGGGCACCCCGTTCGACCAGGACGAGTAGCTGACCGCGTTCTCCGCCCGGATCCGGTAGTGGTAGGTCACCCCGGGGGTGACTGTCGCGTCGGTGTAGCGGGTGGCGGCGGCCGCGACGGTGATCGTGGTGACCTCGCCGCCGAACGTCGCGTCGGTGGCCCGTTGCAGCAGGTGGCTGGTGGCGGGCGGTCGCCCGCCGTTGCTGGTCCAGGCCAGCGCGATCGCGGGTAGCGCGGTGGCCGAGCCGGGCACCGGTGTGGCGGTCAGCCCGGTCGGCGCCTTCGGCGCCACCCGCAGCACCAGCGGTCGGCTCATCCCGCCGTCGCGGTGGCCGGCGAGCTGACTGTGCCAGCGGTATTCCCAGCCCAGGTTGACCAGTTGGTTGACCACCGTGGCCGGTCGCCCGTCGATCGGGCTGACCGGCGTCGACCCGGTCCGCGCTCCGGCCGGGCGACCCGGGTCGAGCAGCCGGACGCTGTCTCCCAGCTTGAACGGCAAGGTCGGCGCGACCGGGCGCAGCGCCACCACCACGTCCTCCCGGGGATTGACCCGGATGACTCCCTTCCAGCCCAGCTCCGTGCCGTGCGGGAGTCGCAGCGTGCCGTCCCAGCCAACCCGGTTGATCACCTGCACGTCGCAGCCGGCTACGTGCAACGGCTCGGTCTGCCGGACGTTGCCGCTGATCCGCCAGAGCTGCGTGCCGTCGGTGGGGGCGCCCACCGGCACGGCGGGGTCGGTGGCGAAGAGCACCTCGGTGACCGGGTCGGTCGCACCGAGCGGCAGCGTGGTCGGGTTGAGCGGCCCGGCGTGCGGGTGTCCGACGCCGAGCCGGCCCGCCGACCGGCCGTGGTCCGGCTCGAAGATCTGCTGTGCGGCCTTGACCGCGATCGGCAGGGTCACCGGGCCGGTGCCGGCCGTCGGCGTGAACGTCACAGTGGTGGCGTACACCGGCACCGTCGTCTGCGCCGAGGTCCGGGTGCCGAACGCCGGGTCGTACGCCGGCTGCGGGACGATCGGCGGGCGCTGGCTGGCCGCGTACGCCAGGGGCAGCCGATCGCGCAGCCGGCTCAGGTCGTACGGCGACTCGGGCGTCCCGGTGACGCGGAACTGGAGCACCGTGCGAGTGTTCGGGCCGTACCCCGGTTCGGTCGAGGGTGGGCCGCCCTCGGCGCTGCGGTCCGGGGCGTCGGTGTGCTGGTCGTAGCGGGGGTCGAAGCCGGGCAGCGGAGCGGGAGCGTCGTTGTACAGGATCAGCGTGCTGCCCGGCGGCACGGCGGAGAAGTCGACGAGCACGTCGGCCCGTTCGCCCGGGGCGAGCAGCAGGGTGTGTCCGTCGACGTTCAGCACGGTCGGGTCGAGCCGGTCGTAGCGGTAGCCGATCGGTTGGTTCGGCAGCACCACGGGCGCAGGCAGGAGACCGGCCTCGTTGCCGATCTGGATGAACTCCGGGCCGGCGGCGCGCGGGTCCGGTACACCGCCGTCGCGTCCGTCGGTCGGCCACCCCGCCGGACGGTCCGCCGCCCGTGCGGCGGGCACCATCGGCACCTCACCGGCGTCGGGGTCGGCGAGCGCCCCGTCGGCCGTCCACATTTCAGCGTCCGAGCAGGCGCGGTAGAGCTGGAGGTTGAGGCTGCGGTCCAGGCAGGCGTTGAGGATCCGGAACCGGTACGTGCGCGGCCGCACCTCCAGGTACGGGTAGGCGACGCCGTTGACGAGCGGGGTGTCGCCGTACGCCTCGGGAACGGCCGCCGGGTGCGGTACGCCGGGGTTCAGCGGCGGCTCGTCCGGCGCGCCGACCGGGTCGTGGTACGGGTTCGGCACCCAGCCGTCGGTGCGGGCGTCGTCCGAGGTGGAGTTACGGGACCAGGGTCCGTAGTCCCAGCGACCGGTGGGGTTGCGTCCGCCGGACCGGTACGGGTTCTGCCGGGGTTGGTAGACGTGCGGGTGCCAGAGGCTGCCCCGGGCACCCCAGCGTTCCCGGTCCCAGGTCGGGTCCTCGGCGGCGAGTTGGGTGTCGTCCGGAACGAACGTCTTGTCCTCGATCACCAACGGCACCTGGTCGGCCGGCAGCACCGCGTCGGCGACGAGCTGGTCCTCGGCCGGGTCGGTGAGCAGGTAGAGCGTGAGTTGTCCGCCGTAGACGGTGAGTCGGGCCAGGCCGAGGGTGTTGTCGTGGAACCACAGCAGCCGGCCGCTCTGCTCGTTCGGGAAGTAGAGCGTGGTGGCGCCGGCTCCGGGCGCCGGCATGTCCGGCACGTGGGCCAGGCCGGGCCCGGTCGGGTACGGGGTGATCTCCCCGGCCGGGGTGATCCACTGCCCCGGGTTGCCCGCGCTGGTCCAGCCGGTCTGCGCCCCGGCCAGGTGCAGCACGGCCCGGTTCTGCGGGTACGGCGCCGGTCCGTCCAGTGGGCCCAGGCCGGCCCCCTCGACGGTGTCGTCGACCGGCAGGAACAGCTCGCCGGACCGACCGGTGGGGAGCTGGTTGATGAACTTCACCCGGACCGGTCGACCCCGGCGGGCGCGGATCATCGGCCCGAGGTGCCACGGTCGCTCCGGAGGCGCCACCGTGTTGTGACCGGCCGGGTCGGTGCCCGGGTTGAGTTGCCGGTAGCCCCGCAGCCGGGTGACCGGCAGGTCCCGGTGCAGTCGCTGGGCGTACTCCTGTAGGCCGATCTCGTAGTAGTCGCAGCCCGGATAGCTGATGGTGTCCGGCACCGCCACCGGCAGGTGGCTGCCGAGGTCGCCCCTGCCGGGCTGGCCCGGGAGGGGCAGTGGGTCGACGAACTTGCGCAGCCCGGTCCCGGCCACCATCTGCCCGTCGGGGTCCCGCGTCGGGCGGGGGCTGTGGGCGAAGTTCGGCACCGGGCCGAAGTAGCGGGGCACGACGGCCGGGTCCAGGCTCGCCGTGACAACGGCCTCCTCGGCGGTACGCGGGGCCGGCACGGACCCCGCCCGGCCGTCTGCGTCGGTGTCGCGGGTGGTCCGCTCGAAGAAGGTGGAGCGGAGTCTGCGGAACATCGCCATGACTCTCCCCGGTTCGGGGCGCGAGGTCCGCCACCCCGGCGTGGGGGACCTTGGCACTCTGCTGACGGTCGGTGAGCACTCAACCGCAGCATGCGACTCCGGCGGCCGGTTAGGAATTACCCAATCGTCCGTTTCTGCCATTGATCCCGTCAGGCGAGAGCCTGGTCAGCCGGATGACGGTGGACCCGGACGCTCGGGCTGGCAGACCGGGCACCAGTAGGTGACCCGTTCGCCCAGCTCCTCCTTGCGGATCGCGGTGCCGCAGCGGCGGCAGGGCTGGGCGCGGCGGCCGTACACGTAGCTGGTCTGCCCCCGGTGCAGTGAGCCTGTGCTGCTCTGCGTCCACCTGCCCCGGTTGGCGGCGAGCAGCCGCTGTGCGAGGGCCACCAGGCCCGGCAGGTCGGGCACTTTGCCGACCGGGGTCCACGGTGACACGCCCCGCAGGAACAGCACCTCGCACTTGTAGAGGTTGCCCACGCCGGCCAGGTTGCGCTGGTCGAGCAGCGCCTCGCCGATGGTCTGCTCCGGGTGGTCGGCGAGCCGACGGACCGCCTCGGCCGGGTCCCAGTCGGAGCCGAGCAGGTCGGGGCCGAGATGGCCGACCAGCTGGTCCTCCTCGGCGGTCGGCACCAGGGTCAGGTCGTGCAGGTGGTAGCCGACCGCGACAGCGCCGGGGCTGCGCAGCACCGCCCGGATCAGGTGCGCGGGCCGGCCGCTCCAGCGTTCCCCCGGGGCGTACGCCCGCCAGGCGCCGTCCATCCGCAGGTGGGAGTGCAGGGTCCAGTGCTCCCCGGTCGGGGCGTTGAGCCGCAGCAGCAGGTGCTTGCCCCGGCTGGCCGACTCGCGGACGGTCCAGTCGGTGAGGTCCGTGGTCGCCAGCTGCGGAACTCGGAAGTCACTGCCGGTGATCCGCGCGCCGGCCAGCGCGCGGTGCAGCACGCGCGCGGTGTTCCAGACGGTGTCGCCTTCGGGCACCCTGCCATCCTCCCTCTTTCGAGCAAGATTCGCATGTGTCGCTATTTGTACTCAGGTTCCTCCTGATCTCCTGACATGCGAAGGTCAGGGGGTTCTGAGGAGAATGCCCATGACGCGACCGCGTTGTCGTATCCCATCCGTCGCCCTCATCGCCACCCTCGCCCTCCTGCTCACCGCAGCGCTCCTACCCGCCACCGGCCCTGCCCCGGCCGCGTCCGGCGGCGCTCCGATCACCCTCGTCGCCGCCGCACCCGGCGACGAACGGTGGAGCGCCGACCTCACCATCGTCGACCGCGACGATGTCAACGTTCGGCGTACCGCCGCCGGCCTCCGCCTGCGGGAGACCCGGTCCACCGGACGCGGCGCCCGCAGCCCGCACAGCGCGGTCGCCGAGGGGATGCTGGTGACCGCTCCCCGCACCCTCGCCCGGCCGGCCACCCGGGTCCGCGCCGAGATCAACGCCGCGGTTCCGGCCCGGGCGACCGTGGAGGCGCAGGTCCGCGGCTGGCGGGCCGCCGGCTGGACGGAGTGGCGGGCGGCCACCACCGGCGCGGTCTTCGACCGGCCGGTCATCCGGGTGCAGACCCGGGTGGTGCTCACCGCCCCCGATGGCGGCGCCACGGCGACGGTACGGGGCGTGCAGCTCACCGCCGACGCGAACGCCGCCGTCTCCGCCGCCACGCCCGGCCGCACCTACCGGGTGTACGCCACCCGCATCGGGCTGGTCGGTGAGGTGACCGCCAACGGCCGTACCGTGCAACCCCGAGACCACTTCGCGGCGCTGCCGTCGCGGCGAGGGCTCTCCCCGCTCAACACCGGTGACTACACCGTGCGGGTCTGCACCACCAGCGGCTCCCGCTGCGAGTACGCCCCGGTCTGGGACGTCGGGCCGTGGAACACCCGCGACGACTACTGGAACCCCTCATCGGTCCGGGAGAACTGGAAGAACCTGCCGCAGGGCCGGCCCGAGGCGCAGGCCGCGTACCAGTCCGGCTACAACGGCGGCCGGGACCAGTTCGGGCGGACCGTGCTCAACCCGGCCGGCGTCGACCTGGCCGACGGCACGTTCTGGGACGGGTTGCGGCTGACCACCAACGCCTGGGTGGACGTCGCCTACCTGTGGACCGGTGGCGGGCCTCGCGGCGTGGTCGGTGACGGGCCGCTCAACATCCGCACCGGGGCCAGCACGTCGTCCGCGACGCGGGGCCTCGCCGCCCGCCTGGCCCACGTGCCGATCCAGTGCTACGTCACCGGTCAGTCGGTCGCCGGCCCCTTCCGGACCACCACCCGCTGGAACCGTCTGGCCAGTGGCCAGTACGTCAGCCACGCGTACATCTCCAGCGTGTACGGCGGCAGCGTGCCGGTCTGCTGAGCCACGCTCACCCCGTCGGGCGCCCCGTCAACGTCAGGGGCGCTCGTCGGGGCGAGCCGTGCGCACCATGTCCTGGTAGCGCGGGTGGCTGGCACCGTAGACGGCGTAGTTGAGACGGGCGTGTGTGAGGCTCAGGTCGCCGTTGGGGCCACCGCGGACGGCGTCGGCGTCGGCGTCGGCCTGGCCGTCGTCGGTCCAGAAACAGACGGGGCACGTCCCCCCGCCGGTTCGGGATGCACAGCAGGGACAGCCCACAGGAACCACATGCTCACCCACCGGAGAAGCATTCCACAGTCGAACATCAGCCCGATACCCGCAGGAGGTCCCCCGGGGAGGCCGCGAGGAGGTCCCGGGCCGCCCGCCGTTGACTGCGACCGCGACAGTCGGTGGTCAGCGAGATCCAGGGCACGGCGGACATGCGCGCAGGCTCGTGGACCCGCGCGTTGTGCTGGCGGATACGGGACAGCGCAGTGGCCGACCGGCCCCTCCCGCCGCGGGAAGACGTTGGGCAGACTGCCCTGGTGACAACTCGGAACCTCCCCGCAGTCGGAATCCTGCTGGTCGCCGTCGCACTGAGCGCCGGTTGTGGCAGTGACGACGACGGCAGCCCGACCGCGACCCCGTCCGTCTCGTCCGAGGCGGCCCCGACCGGTCTGCCGACGCCCCAAGCCGCACCCAGTGCCGACGGCGCGACCCCGCCCTCCGCCGCCGCACAGGGCACGACGCAGCGGCGGCCGGCCAGCCCGCCGCCGGTGGTGCTGCCCAAGCGTCCGGCCAGTGCGCCCGGCGCGAAGCAGGTCATCGACGCTTTCCGGGCCGCCGGCCTCAAGGTGCCGCACCCGAAGGATCGCTCGGTCGACTGCGGGCCGGACGGCCTCGGCCTGGGCTGTTCCGAGCTGATCGCCACCGACGCCGTAACCGTCTACGTCTTCCCGGACGAGACCAGCGCCAGTGACATCGCGCAGACCTGGGGTGGCCAGTCGTACCGGCGCGGCGCGGTGGTGCTGAACTACCTGGAGGCGAAGACCCCGGCCGCCGACCGCCCCGGCTACGAGAAGGCCCTCGACAGGCTGGGCTGAGCCGTCGGCGTGTGCGAAGCATGTCGTTCACTTGACTGTGATGTCTGTGAGTCATCGTGATGACTCACAGACATCAGGCTCTGTGCGGGATTGCCCTCGGCGCGGCCTTGGCTGGCCGGTTGCGCATCGGGCACCGATCGGCGTGCGCTCGTCCGCGTTGTGCCGAGAGGCGGCCGCGCAAGCCCGGCCCACAAGGGTGGCTCGGAACTGACGGGTCAGCCGCGCAGGCGCAGGCCGCGGGGGGTGGCCCGGAAGCCGGCGGCGGTCAACGCGTCCCGCAGCGGCGACGAGTGCACCGCCTCGCCGTCGGCCCGCTCCACCGACATCGCGCCCAACGCCCCGGAGTGGACGGCGTCGGCGAGCGCCTTGCCGGCCGCGGCGAGCGTGTCGGTGTCGTCGGTGAAGGAGAGCAGCGTCCGGCCGCCGCGTTCGACGTAGAGGACGAGGTCACCGCCGACCTGCACCACCAGGGCGCCCGCCTTGCGCCCGGCCCGGTGCCCGGTCGCCGGGGTGGCCCCGTCGCCGGAGTCGATCACCCGTTCCGGCCAGGGCAGCGCCGCACCGTACGGGTTGGCCGGGTCGGTCGCGGCGAGCACGGTGGCCACCGCGCCCCGACCCCGGGCTCCGTCGGTCGGCTCGGCCAGCGCGCGCAGCCGGTCCACCGCACCGGGTACGGCGAACTGCGCCGCCCCGAGCCCTTCGACGAAGTAACCCCGGCGGGCCGCGCCGCGCTCCTCCAGCGCCGACAGCACCGGGTAGACCGCCGAGAAGCCGCCGACCACCTGCTCGGCCATCACCGCGCCTCGGGTGACCACCCCGTGCCGCTCCAGCAGCAGGTCGGCGAGCGCGGCGGCGCGCCGGGTCGGGTCGAGGTCCCGCTCCGGGAGACGTGACCAGCGGCCGGCGACGGTCGGCGGGCCACCCCGGGTCGGCAGCGCCACCCGACCGGGCCGCCGGTAACGGGTGCGGGGCGCGGACGGCCGGGAGCGGTGCGCGCCGCCAGCGCCGAGCACCGCGCGCAGCGGGGCGAGGGTGTCGTTGCTGAGGTGCCCGGCCCAGACCAGGTCCCAGATCACAGCGGTCAACGCGGCGTCGTCGGTCGAGCCGACCCGGTCGGCCAGCGGTCGGAAGAACAGCGCCTGCCCGTCGCCGAGCGCGTCGAGCACCGCGTCGTGCAGTGGGGTGCGGGTCAACGCCTCGTCCGGCGGTGGCAGCAGCAGCGGCGCGGTGTCCGCGTACGCCAGGGTGACCCAGCCGTCGCCCCCGGAGATCGCGCCCGACCCCGCCCAGAGCACCTCCCCGCTCGCGCACAGCTCGTCGAGCTGGGCGGGGGAGTAGTCCGCGACACGGGCGGGCAGCACCAACCGCTCCAGCGCGGACGCCGGCACCGCCGTGCCCTGCAACTGCTCCACAGTGGCGGCGAGCGCCTCCACACCTCGGGCGGACGAGCCGACCTGCTGCCAGCGGGGCAGGAACGTGGCGAGGGCCCGCGGCGGCACCGGCTCGATCTCCCTGCGCAGCGCGGCGAGGGAGCGGCGGCGCAGCATCCGCAGCACCTCGGCGTCGCACCACTGCGCGCCGGCCGAATCCGGGGTGAACTCCCCGGAGACCACCCGCCCGGTGGCGCCGAGCCGGCGCAGCGCCTGCTCGACGACGAACACCCCGAGCCCGAACCGGGCCGCGCAGCTGGCGGCGGCGAACGGCCCGTGGGTGCGGGCGTAGCGGGCCACCAGGTCACCGAGCGGGTCGGCCACCGGGGCGAGGTACGCCTCGGCCACTCCCATCGGCAGCGCCACGCCGAGGGCGTCGCGCAGGCGGGCGGCGTCCTCGACGCCCACCCAGCGCTGCTCGCCCGCGACCCGGACCCGCAGCACCCGGCGGGTGGCCTCCAGCTCGCTGAGCCACGTCTCCGGCACCCCCCGCTCGGTCAACTCGGCGTCGCTCAGGTCACCGAGCACCCGCAGCAGCTCGACGACGTCCTCGGCGTCGCGGGGGCGGCGCTGATCGGTCAGCCACCGCAGCTGCCGGTCGGTCTCGCTGAGCACCGCCGGGTCGAGCAACTCCCGCAGGTCGACCCGGCCGAGCAGCTCGCCGAGGAGCGTGGAGTCGAGGGCGAGTGCGGCGGCGCGGCGCTCGGCCAGCGGGGCGTCGCCCTCGTAGAGGAACGCGCCGACGTACCCGAAGAGCAGCGACCGCGCGAACGGCGACGGCGCGCTGGTTTCCACCTCGACCAACCGCACCTTGCGGGTGGCCAGGTCGCGCATCAGCCCGGCCAGCGCCGGCTGGTCGAAGACGTCCTGGAGGCACTCCCGGGCGGCCTCCAGGGTGACCGGGAAGTCCGCGTACTCACGGGCGACGTCGAGCAGTTGCGCGGCGCGTTGCCGTTGCTGCCAGAGCGGTTGGCGGCGGCGCGGGTCGCGGCGCGGCAGCAGCAGGGACCGGGCGGCGCACTCCCGGAAGCGGGCGGCGAAGAGGGCGGAGGTGCCGACCGACTCCTCCACGAGTTGGGTGATCTCGTCGGGCTCGAAGACCACCACGTCGGCGCCGGGGGGCTCGTCGGCGGTGTCCGGAAGCCGCACCACGATGCCGTCGTCGGAGGGCATCACCTGGGCGTCCACCCCGTACCGTTCGGCCAGCCGTCGGCCCACCGCGAGGGCCCACGGTCCGTTGACCCGGGCACCGAGCACGCTGTGCACGGCCAGCCGCCAGTCACCCAGCTCGTCGCGGAACCGCTCGACCACTACCGTGCGGTCGTCGGGCAGCGAGCGGGTGGCCTCCCGTTGCTCGCGCAGGTAGGCCATCAGGTTGCCGGCGGCCCAGTCGTCCAGCCCGCCGTCGCGCAGCGCGGTCAGAGCCGCCTCGTCGGTCTGGCGCAGCAGGGTGCGCACCCGGGCGCCGATGGCCCGGCCCAGCTCCACCGGCCGACCGAGCTGGTCGCCCTTCCAGAACGGCATGCGCGCGGCCTGCCCCGGGGCGGGCGAGACCAGCACCCGGTCCGGAGTGATCTCCTCGATCCGCCAGGAGGACGAGCCGAGCAGGAAGACGTCGCCGACCCGGGACTCGTAGACCATCTCCTCGTCCAGCTCGCCGACCCGGGCGGCCCGCTCGGCGCCGGCCAGGAACACCCCGAACAGACCCCGGTCGGGAATGGTGCCGCCGCTGGTCACCGCGAGTCGCTGCGCGCCGGGGCGGCCGGTGAGCAGGTCGGCGGCCCGGTCCCAGACCAGTCGGGGGCGCAGCTCGGCGAAGGCGGTCGACGGGTAGCGGCCGGAGAGCATGTCCAGCACGGCGTGCAGCGCCGAGTCGGGCAACTCGGCGAAGGGCGCGGCCCGGCGGACCAGCACGGCCAGGTCGCCGAGCGCCCACGGCTCCAGCGCCACCATCGCGACGATCTGCTGGGCCAGCACGTCCAGTGGGTTGCGCGGGTAGTGCAGCTCCTCGATCGCGCCCTCGGTCATCCGCTCGGCGACCACCGCGCAGGAGAGCAGGTCGCCGCGGTGCTTGGGGAAGACCACCCCCCGGGAGACGGCGCCCACCTGGTGCCCGGCCCGGCCGACCCGTTGCAGGCCGGCGGCCACGCTCGGCGGCGCCTCGATCTGCACCACCAGGTCGACCGCGCCCATGTCGATGCCGAGCTCCAGGCTGGAGGTGGCGACCACCGCCGGGAGCTGGCCGGACTTGAGCGCCTCCTCGATGTGCTTGCGCTCCTCCCGGGAGACGCTGCCGTGGTGGGCGCGGGCGATCACGGGCGGCGCGCCGGTGGCCGCGCCGGACTGGGCCATCACCTCGGCCGGCGGCCGGTTGCGCACCGGACCGGCGGGGCCACCCCAGCGCTGCGCGCCGGACGCCGTGCCGTCGTCGCCCGCCGGGTCGTCGCCGGCCGGCAACCCCTCCGGTACGCCGATCGCGCCCTCGTCCGACGCGGATGCGGCCACCGCCTCGGCGGCCAGCTCGTTGAGGCGGGCGCAGAGGCGCTCGGCACTGCGCCGGGAGTTGGTGAAGACGATGGTCGAGCGGTGCTGCCCGATAAGGGTGAAGACCCGCTCCTCCACGGCCGGCCAGATCGACGCCCTCCGCGGCCCGGGGCCGCCGAGGCCGTCCTCCGGTGGCTGCTCCTGCTCGTCCAGGCGGGTCATGTCCTCCACCGGGACCTCCACGCTGACCTCGATGGTCTTCGGGGTGGCCGGCTGGACCACGTCGACCGGGCGGGCGCCGCCGAGGAACTGCGCGCAGGCGTCGATCGGCCGGACGGTCGCGGAGAGGCCGATGCGCTGCGCCGGGGCGGGCAGCAACTCGTCGAGGCGTTCGAGGGAGAGGGCGAGGTGGGCGCCGCGTTTGCTGCCGGCCACCGCGTGCACCTCGTCGACGATCACCGTCTGGACGCCGCGCAGCGAGTCGCGAGCCGCGGACGTGAGCAGCAGGAACAGCGACTCGGGCGTGGTGATGAGGATGTCCGGCGGGGTGCGGGCGAACGCTCGTCGCTCGTCGGCGGGCGTGTCGCCGGTGCGCATGCCGACGGTGATGTCGGGCGGTGCGACGCCCAGCCGGGTGGCCGCCTGCCGGATGCCGGCCAGCGGGGCGCGCAGGTTGCGCTCCACGTCGACCGCGAGGGCCTTGAGCGGGCTGACGTAGAGCACGCGGCACCGCTGGCGGGCCTCGGCCGGTGCTGGCTCGCGGGCGAGTCGGTCCAGTGACCAGAGAAAGGCCGCGAGCGTCTTGCCCGAGCCGGTGGGTGCCACCACGAGCGCGTTGCGGCCGGCGGCAACCGATCGCCAGGCGCCGGTCTGCGCGGCGGTCGGGGCGGCGAAGGCATTGTCGAACCAGGCACGGGTGGCCGGACCGAACCCGGCCAGCACCGCGCCGGCGTCTGCGTCTGCCCCGGTCACCGGTCCATCGTGCCCCGCCGGTCCGACATCCACGAGCGACCCACGACGGAATGGGCCCGCGAAAGGCAAAAAGCGTGGAACGTGCGCTTAATACGTTAAGTCTCACTTAACTGCTTGCTTCCAAGGAGCAACATAAAGTAACTTCACTCGCAACGCGAACCGGGGTGAGGGGGTTTGATGGCCGGCGAGCAGCGCACCGTCGAACCGGGCACCGACGTGCTGATTCGCAAGGTCGACAGCCACCTCGCCACGCTCCGCGCAGGCCTGCACGGCCCCGAGCTCGAGCTCGCCGAACGCCTCGCCCACTGCCTGCGCGAGATGGTTCTCTGCACCGCCCAGGCCAGCGCCGCCGACCGGGGTCAGGTCCGCGTTGCCGTGCACTACTTCGTGCTGCGTCGCGAGAGTCGTGGCCGCCTGTTGTCGGTGCGGTCGCTGACCGCCGCCGAGCGGGTGGTCGACCGGGTCGCCCGCCAACTCGGCCGCCTCGACCTGCTGGCCGTGCTACGCCGCGACCGCCCCACCCCCGACGACGCGCAACCCCTCAACAAC
>NZ_QGSY01000144.1 GCF_003857035.1 Micromonospora arida | reverse complement strand
CCCCCCACCCGCCCGGCGTTGTTCCGGCCGGGCGGCTTTCCGGCCCGGCGGGGTCAGCCAGCGAGCAGCGCCAACAGCAGGCCGGCCGTGACCAGCACCGCCGGCACCAGGCACACCAACGCGCCGAAACGCACCGTACGGTCCAGCCGCTCGGTGGGGCCGACCCGGAACAACCGGCCAATGCCGATCCAACCGGCGACGAACGCGACCGCCGGCATCGGCAGCCCGCAGATCAACGCCGCCACAGTGGCCGGTCCCACCCCGGTCGCCGCCAGAACCACGACCTGGATCAGCGGCACCAGCAGCGCGAACGGCCCGTACACCAGGAGGTTGCGCGCCCGCGCGGGCCAGGACCCCGGCCGGAACCCGCGGCGCGCGGCCAGCGCCGCGTCCGCCGCCTCGGACCAGCCACGCGCGGCCCGCAGCGCCGCCAACACGGCCGCCGGGCCACCCGCCATCGACCGGGCGGCCTCGGTCAGCTCCGGCGGTGACGGCACCAGGGAGATCGCCGGTACGCCCAACTCGCGCAGCCGTTCCTGCTGACTCGCCAGCCCGGTACGGACCACCGTCAACTCCTCCCGGGCGGCCTCCGCCGACCGGGCCTGCTCACCAGCGGCGGCAGCCGCGCCCCGGCGTACCCCGTCCAACTGGCGGGCGGCCGCAAGATACTCCGTCCAGGCCGTGCTGGGCTCGACCGCACGCGGCGCAGCGTCCCCGGTCGCCGCAGCTGCCCGTTGCCGCCCCGGCCCGGTCACCGTCGCGATCGGATCCACCTCGACACCCTCCACGCGCGCCACCCGATCAGCCGGCCTCGTCGGCGAACGGCACCAGGACGCTGCCCCGCTCGTCCGGGCCGTCCCAGAGCACCGCCCGGTCGGGTCGCACCTGCCACTCGACCGGTCGACCGAAGACCGCGGTGAGCTGCGCGACCGGCACGTCCAGCACTGCCACCGCCGCCAGCTTGTCGACCTCGCCCGCCGGCTCGAACAACGCGGCGAACGGCGGCACCGCACGCCACCAGCCCAGCAGATGCCGCCCCGCCGGCGGCCCGTCCCGTAGGAGCGACCGCAGCCGGTCCACCGGCAGCTCCCGAGGACCCGGCCGGTCCAGCCCGAAGACCACCAGGTACGTCGGCAGGTCGTCGGCCTCGTCCGCGAGCAGCGTCGGCAGATCCACCAACTCGGCCGAATGCCGGGTCGCCAAATCGGCCGTCAACGACTGCGCCAGGGCCCGGGCGCCCGGATCCGGTGCCGCCACCAGGAAGCGGGCAGTGCCCGGTGCGTGGTGAGCCGCCGTGCTCCGCGCCGCCGTCGCCAGCAGCCCGCCCGCTGCGGTGCCCGACCCCAACACCGCGAGGTTGCGCCCGGCCGCCGGACCCAGCGGCACGGCGACCGTCGAGCGCGCCACGTCCACCGCCCGGCCCAGCAGGGCGGCCGGTCCGTGTGCCTGTCCCGCCAGCGCCGCCCGGTGACGCGGATCGTTGCCCAGCAGCGGCCGGGCGTAACCCGCGAAGACCACCGGCGGCACCGACCCGGCTGGACGGGCCGCCCACAACTCGTGCCGCAGTTTCTCCACGACCTCCGGATGATCCTGCGGGTCCGGGTGACGGATCAACCGTTCGTGACCCCGGATCGCACCCCGTGGGCCGCCGAGCCCGCCAGCCGTGTTCACCACCGCGCTGCCCACCGGCAGACCGGCCGCCGAGTCGTTCGTCGGCTCCAACACCGGGCTGCCACCCGGCAGCGCCACCCGCACCGGAAACTGCCCGAGCACCGAATCCCGATGACCAGCATCCGCGCGCGCACTCAGCCCCAACTCGCCCGCGCCCGCCAGGACCAGGTGCACGCCGTACGCCCGACCCGCCCGGGCCAGCCCGTCCAACTGGGCGGCCACCTCGGCGGCCAGCCGGTCCCGCTCGGCGAAGAGTAGCGGCACATTGTCCACCACACAGACGATCCGCGGCAGCGGCTGGTGCTGACGCAACTCCGCGAAGCGTTGCCCCCCGGCCCGAGCGCCCGCCTCCGTGCGGCGCTGGACCTCGGCCGTCAACTCGTCCAGCAGATCCCGGACGTACTCCCGGTCGGCGGCCATCGCGGCCGCGCGCACCTGCGGAACCCACGACCGGTCCCGCTCGGTCTGCAAAAACTCCACGAAGGACTCGCCGTCGCCGAGATCCGCCAGGTAGAACACCAGGTCGTCCGGGCCGTACCGGGCGGCCAGGCCGAGCAGCGCGGTGGTCAGGAACGCCGCCCGGCCGGCTGCGGACCGGCCACTCACCAGCCAGTGCGGGGTCAACTCGGTGAAGCCCAGCGGCACCGACCGGCCCCCGGCGTCGCCGACGGTCGTGGTCAGCCCCTCGGCCGAGTCCGATTCCCACAGTCGCTCACCCGTCGGCGGCAGCAGAGCACCCAACGCCAACCGGGAACCCGCCTCCACCTGCTCGGCGAGCCGCCGACAGACCGCGTCGACCAGCTCGGCCGGCGGGTCCGACTCGACGAAGACCGGCGAGTTCAGGCCGCCCGGCGGATCGGCGCCCGGCCCGGCGAACGACGACCCCGGCGGATCGCCGAGCAGCGCGTACGCATTCCGCAGCACCAGCGAAGTGGTGTGCGGCAGCGACGCCCGGGCCGAGTACGGGCCGGCGGGCGGCCAACCCGCCACCACCAGATGCAGCCCAGCGGCCGGCCCCTGCTCGGCCAACGTCTCGATGCGCGCCAGGTCGGTCGGACCGGTCGACTCCGGCAGCGCGGCCACCACCAGCAACAGCGTCCGATCGTGACGGCGTCGCCCACTCGCCCCCGGCGTCACCCACTGCTCCGCCTCGGTCAGCACCGCGCGCAGACCCGCCACGTCCACCGCCGGTGGCGGCAACAGGCCAGCATCCGCGAGTGCCCCGAACGGCGTCAGCACAGCTCCGGTGGCATCCACCGCGCGAACCAGCAGGGCACCCGCCGGTGCCGCACCCAACAACCGCAGAAGTACGGCCCGGAGCAACCCCGCAACCCGCGGCTCCCGCGCATCAGCGTCCACGCTGAGGTGACCGGTGCCGACAAGTGGCACCAACGCGGGGAAACGAGCGTCATCCAACGGTGCCGCAGTACCGACCCGAACGAACGGCGGCGGACCATCACCGGCCGGTGAGTCCACGGTGAGCGAGTCCAGTGCCGCGCCCGACCAGCCCGGTGCCAGCAGGGCTGCAGCAGTCCGTAACCGGTCGGCCACCTCGTACTGGCGGCGCTGATCGGCCGGAGCCGGCCGCGTCTCGTCCAGGATCCCGGCAGCCGCGGTCGCGACGGCCGCCGCTCGACGGTGCAGGGCTGCGGCGCGGTTCGTGCGAGCCTTCGGACCGGCCACCGCGTCCACCCCCTCTACCCGAGGTTGGCAACCCCTCCCCAAGCAGAGACGGTATCCCAGCCGACGGTCCACCTCCGGGAGGTGCCTCGGCGCTGCGTCGGGGATGTCGTGGATCTCACCGGTGGGGAGGGGTCCGTCACGATCCGCTGGATCTGAGGCATTGGCTCCGGGGCGTCCAGCCGATAACTTCAGGAGGTGGAATCAGTGCAGCCCCCCGCCGGTTCCCAGGTCTCCCGCGTACCGGCCCAGCGGACACCGTCCGAGCAGCTGCCGCCCGCCCCGGCACCGCCGGCACCGCAGCCGCCCCGCCGCCGGATGCGGACGGTGCTCACGGTCGTCGCCGGCGTGCTCGCCCTGCTCTGCCTCGGCGGAGTCGCCACTGCCTTGATTTGGTACAACCGCGCCTCGACGCCCGACCGCAGCACGCCGGACGTGGTGGTGGCCAATTATATTCAGTCTTTTCTTGCAGACCGGAACGACGCGAGAGCAAGCGAATTCGTCTGTCAGAACGGTGCGGATATCGATGCTCTGCGGCTTCTTCGGGAGGATCTGGTAGCGCGTGAACTCCGCTTCAGCGCAAAGATCTCGACAAGTTGGGAGGGTTTCACTATTCAGCGGCAGGGCGATTCGGCCAACGTTGAGGTCGACCTCATTCTTTCGGCCTTCGTGGACGGGATATCGCAGAGCGATCGTCAGCGTTGGCGATTTGAGACACGACACGAAGACGGCTGGCGGGTATGTAAGGCCGAACGATCTTGAGCAACTTACTCGATCCACAGAAGGTGAACCGGAACCTCCAGGGTGGTGGGTGACTGGCCGCGCCAGGCCCATCGGTACCACTCCACCTCGGGTGTGACTCGCACGCAGATGTCCCCCTCGGCACCCGAGTAGGTTTCGGTGACCGCTCGAAGGTCACGGTGCTCCAGGCCGCCGTCGACATGCACCACCCGTCGACCGGTGACCGCGTCCGCTTCGAATACCGGTGTGGGGGTTCGGTGTGCCGGACCGTCGAGCGAAACCAACCGGATGCCCGTGTCCCGGGTCTCGTCCACTCCCGGACGGCTGCCGACCGTCTCCACCCAGACCCGCTCCACCGGCACCAACGGCGCGAACACCTCGACCTGGTCGGCTTCGGCCCGGTACCACTCGTGCTCGGGTATCACCGGCACGTAGGTCCGGGCGCTCTGCACCACGCGGTCGTCCGCGCGCAGGTCCCCCCGCCAACCCATCCCGGGCAGCCCGACCAGCACCCGTCGACCGCGTAGCTCGACCCGATCGGTCGCGGGAACGATGGCCAGGGGTCTCGGCGGCTGCGGCGCCCAGTCGGGCTGGTCGGCGAACGGGTCAGGTAACGGTCCGGTCATACCCGCGGTGGCCTCACTCAGCGGCGCGCAGCGGGGCACCCCGCTCGCGCATGAACGGGACCGGGTTCACCGCGCCAGACGCGTTGCGGTCGTTGCGCAGGTGCACCTCGAAATGCAGGTGCGGGCCGGAGGAATTACCACTGCTGCCGACCTTGCCGATCACCTGACCGGCCGTCACGATCTGATCTTTCTTGACGAAGGGCTGGACCACCATGTGGCAGTACCGGGTGATGTAACCACCGGCGTGCAGCAGGTCGACGAACCAGCCGCAGCCCCCCTTGCCGGGGAATCCGTCCACGTTGCAGTCCTGCCGGCCGCGGCGGTCCTCGTCGCAGGTCGAGACCAGCACCCGACCGGTCGCTGCGGCGCGGATCTCGGTGCCCTTGGCCGCGCCGATGTCGACTCCGTTGTGGCTGGGGCGGCTGGCGGTGCGGAAACCGGAGCCGACTCCGCCAGGGATCGGCGCGGTCCAGCCGGAAGCGGCGATCTGACCGCGTTCGGCCGCGTTGCACACCGCCTTGCCGTTGATCTCGACGGTGCGGGCCGCGCCGCGGGCCAGCGCGTCCACAATCCGGCTGGCTACCTCTTCGTGCTTGGCGTACGCGTCCGGATATGCGCTGACCTGCACCCGCTGTGCGACCACGGTCAGCGGTCGTTGTTGCCAGCTCTCCACCTTGACGAGTTTCTCGTAGAACTTGCGGGCCGCGTACGCGGGGTTCAACCGCTCGGCGACAGTGCCCCACCCCGGCCGCTGCTGGAACAGGCCCAGCGAGTCGTGGTCCGCGCCAACGCCCTCGTGTGGCAGGGCCAGGGACGCGGGTACGCCGCTGTTGGCCAGGTTCCGTAGGGCGGACTCCTGCATCGCGGTGGCGAGGGCGACCACCCAGCCTCGCGAAGGTACGCCCATGTCCTGGCCGACCTTGATGATGATCGCGGCATTGCGGACCTGGGTGTCGCCGTACTGGGCGAATCGCGGCAGCTTGCCCGCGATGTTCACCGCTCGGACCGGCCCGCACTCCATGCGTGCCATTGCGTCGCCGTTCTCGGCGTCGTCGCCTCCGAGCCCGGTGAGGAAGAACGCCGCGGTGCCGCCAGTGCAGCAGAGCAGGAGCAGCATCCCGGTGAGCACCGCGGCGACCACACCGAGCCGGAGGGGCCCGCGCCGAGTTCCGGCGTTACCAATGTCGCTCATGGCCGCTCCCAGTCCAGAACGTCGACCAGCCAACCATCGTCGGAGGTGACCAGCTCCAACCGGAGCCCGCCGGTATCAAGGGGAAGCAGCAACTCGACGAACGTCTCGGTCCGCTCTCGCATGGTTGGAGGACCGGTGACCTTCTCGGCCGGCACGCTCTCGGGCTCGGCGCCGGTCAACTTCTCCCTGAGCGCCGGCGTGGAAAGTGGCCGCAGGCCAGCCTGCCACTCTTCGGTGGTCATCCCGGGACGGCCCAGCCAGGCCTTGGCGAAGCGGTCGGCGGTCTGTTCGGGCGTGCGGGCGCCGGGCGACGTCACGGGTGACGGCGGAGCTGCGCTGCTGAGCAGACCATCGTCGCCGGCCGTCGGATCCACGGTGATGATCGGCCCATCCGGACGGCTGCTCAACCCATCGGCTGAATTGCCCGGGTTGGAGATCAGCCGGGCTGTCCCGAGCACACCAACGACCACCACTCCGATCACGAGCGCAACGCCCAAGCGGGACCGCAGCGCCCGAGTGAAGAGGAATTCCAACGCCCGTCGCATGACCGTCACCTCGCCTCTGAGCGCACCCGAGGTCCGGTGCGATCCGGTACACGCTCGGTGGAGCCCGGGCGGTAGACCACGAATGACGGGTTCTCAGCCGGAACATCCGGCTCGGTCCAGGTCGCTGGCTGTCGGCGTCGGGGCTGCGGTGCGGTTGGGCGGCTCCGAGCCCTGCCCTCCTCTGCCGGCGCCTCTTCGGGCCGCTCTCTACCATCGGGGCGCACCGCGTCTGCGCGCCGGCCCTCGGCCGCAGATGTCGGCACCGGAGCCGGGTCCTCCCGCCGCGCCTCCGGGCGTAGCCGGGTCTGCGTTGCGTCGGGCGACCGTCGACGTCCGCCCACCGGCTCGGCGGTGCCGCCCGGCTCGGCTACGTCCAGCCGAGCGGCGGTTCGCATGTCGCGGAAGAACCGGCGGTGCCAGGATCCGGCCGAACTGACCGCTTCGCTGCTGTCCTTGCCGCCAAGTTGCGTGATCCGCCGGTACGGGCGCAGCAGCAGCCATCCGACCACCCCGCAGAGCCAGACCAGCACCACCTGCAGCCAACCCGGCAGGGTGGGAGTGCTCATGATCAGATCGACCGCGAACAGGTAGATCGCGGCGCCAGTGCCGAAGATGGCGATGTTGAACACTGCGGCAACGACCGCATTAGCCAGTCGGCGTAGCCCAGCGCTGGCGGGTCGCAGTAGACCGATCGTGCCGAGAATCGGGGCAGCGATCACCGCCCACCGGAAGATCAGGAAGCCGAGCAGCACGAGCACCGACGCGGTGAGGTCGAACATCGCGAAGAGCACGGCCGCGAGCACCGCGATAAACCCGGAGCCGATCCGATCCATGTCGCGGGTTCCCGTTAGGAACTCGTAGGCCTCCGGGTCCTCGGCCTTGATCTGCTCGGCAACGGTCATCCACTGCTGCTGCTTGGCCCCGATCACTACATCACGAGTGGTGGGATTGGAGCGGACTGATTCCGCCTCACCCCAGCTAAGCGATTTGGCGTCGTAGAGTGCACGGCCGTACTTTTTGGCGGTCTCGCTGTCCGCTGAGCCAAGCACGCCACGTAGCCAGTTGCGGTAGAGCATCGACTCAGTAGCGGTGTCGCTGGCCCGGACGGCCGGTGGCCGCTTGTCGATGCAAGCGTCCGGATTGGGCAGCACGCACTTGTCGGTCGGGATATCTTTTGATGCCGGACCTAGAGCGTCGTGTACGACGCCGAGCGAAGTGATCAGGGTGCCGTCGGCTATGTTCGCCGACTTGACCGGCCAGGCCGCCAGCGCGGTGACCGCCACCATTACCAGTAACGCCCACCCCGCTGTCGTCATCGCATTGCTCATGTCCGACTGGCGGGAGCGCCAGAGCAGGTAGAGACCCACCACGCAGAGCGTGACGATTCCGAAGACGCTGAATACTTTTTCGTATACGCCTTTGGTGGCCTTCTCCACCAGTGGGTCGGCCCAATTCCACATCGAGCGGGGATCCCAGGCTCGTTCCCGCAGAGCGTTCGAGGCGCCCACGACCGCTGTGGCAATCATGAGCTCGCCGTTGGCGACGGTGGTGGTGAACTTGTAGTCCGGATGAAGGACGGTGGATGCACATCCGCCCTCCACGTTATAGGTGTTGAAGCTGTAACCGCCGTAGCCGTAGTCGCTGTAGATGCCCTTCGGCCCGGGCAGCTTGGACGAGTCCGGGCGGGAGGCGAACCAACCAGCCAGGCCCGAATCCGGGGCGGAAGGCACAGGTGGCTTGAGGCAATCGATCTCTGCCTTGCTGACCTGCTTCAGCTTTGCCACGCAGGCGCGGAAGTCGGCCTGCCATTCGGCGGTCGTGCAAAGGTCGGCGCGGGCCTGGGCGGTGGGCGGTGCGGCGGCTGCGGCCTCCGCGCCGATCAGCGGCCAGGTGAGGGTGGCCCCGGCCAGTACGCCAAGGGCGAGCAGGAACGACACAGTCCTTGCCCAGGCCCTAGCCATGTCACGCCTCCAGATCCGGCAGGGGGATGCTCGGTAGGACTCCGGCCGCCGCGGCGATCGCGGCGGGCGTCGTGTCGAGGTGGTCCAGCAGCCCTTCGACGTACGAGACGTCGACGCGGACCTTCTGCACCCGGCCGTCGACGTCGCGCATCACGAACTCCCGGAAGCCGAGACGGCTGGACGAGCTGCTGTCGGCGGCGGAGAGTGAGGCGAGGGTGGCCTCGTACCCGTCGTTGACCGGCACCCGCAGCAGCCGTAGCGCTTCGGAGGCGATCTCGGCGTCCTCGGCGATGCGGCCGACGAAGACGGTGGAGACGAGGTTCTGTACGTCGAGGCCGAGGATGTCGCGGGGGTTCTGGGATGCGACCAGTGCGGCCAGGTTCCACTTGCGGGAGTCGCGGGCGAGTCGGACCAGGAAGGAGCGCCCGGACCGCCAACCTTCCATGAAGTGCGCCTCGTCGAGGCCGACGAGTTTGCGGGATGACATCGAGCCGCCGTAGCAGCGCCGGACGGCGAGCCGGTGCGCTGTGTGCAGCATCGGCAGGGCCAGTGCTTCCTCGGCTGACCAGTACTCGCGTTCGATCTTGAGGTCGGGCAACCGTAGCCCGGCCATGGTGATCACGGTGAGGGCCGCGTCGGCGCCGAGCAGCCCTTCCGGCGGTCGGCCGAAGAAGAGCATGGCCAGTGGCATCTCGGCGGTGTCCAGCAAAAGGTTGGCCAGTTCCTTGCCGGCGTCGTCGTCGAGCCGCCCGAGGCAACTCACCACGTCGTCCAGGGTGGAGGTCTCCTCGGCGGGGACCTGGCGGACGGCGTGCCGGAAGAGGGTGGCGGTCGACGCCTCCCTGGCCACCTGGGGCGGGACGAGCATCATGCAGATGTCCTGGACCAGCATCCGCCGCTCGGCTCGGGCGTTGGAGACCGCGATCTCGAACTCCCGGTCACCGGCGGCCCCGGTGCCGAACTCGGAGCGCAGCGGCGTCGGGATGAGCGAGTAGGGCGCCAGGGTGCCGTGCTCCGAGCCGGTCAGGTTCAACACCCGGGAGTACGGCCGCAGCTCGGGCATCGCGCAGAGGCGGGCCAGCGGGCCGGACGGGTCGAGCAGGGTCACCTGGACGCCTCGGCGGGCAGCCAGGTAGCCCAGGGCGCCGAGCAGGGTGGACTTGCCACCGCCCGGTTCGGCGACGAAGACCGCGAGCCCGGAGCGTTCCCGGACCTCCATGGGGAAGTGCAGGTCGAGGAAGACCGGGCGGCGGCAGGTGCCGGCGGTTCGGCCGATCAGGTCGCCCCGCCGGTCGCCCACGTTGGATGCGGCCTGGGGGAGCGCGGCGGCGAGCAACGGCACCGGCATGCGACGCACGTAGCCGGTGTTGGCGATCGGCTCACCGGGGATGAACTCGCGAGCCAGCCAGTCCTGGTTCTTCGGGTGCTGCAGCGAGATGCGCAGCTCCCGGGAGTAGAGCTGGATGAGCCGACGGGCCCGCTCCAGGCATTCCTCCCTGGTTCGGCCGCCGACCGCGATCCGGTGCCAGCCGTGCGCGCGGGCCGAGTCGACCGGCAGGCCGGTGGTCATCTCGTCGCCGATCACCAGGGCGCGCTTGGCCAGGCGCTCGAGCTCCGGGGGCGCGTCGATGCCGTGTTCGGCGTAGTCGAGCTGTTGCGAGCGGATCATCCGCAGCCGGTGTTCGAGATTGCGGAAGGAGTCGCCGGAGCCGAGGATGTCGACGCGGGTCGAGATTTCCATCGGCCAGGGCAGGCGCTCGTGGAAGTGCAGCCAGGGCTCGTGTCGTTCCGGGATCTCCAGCGGCTCCATCCGGCCGACCGCGAGCACGGCGACGTGCCGCTCCTCGCCGGTCATCCGGTTGACCAGCTTGACCGTCGAGCCGTACGGGGTGCGGTAGCGCTCGACCTGCTCGGTCATGGCGAGCAGGTCGCCGCGCTCCCAGCGCCCGTCGGTGACGGGGGAGAGGGTGCTCGGCGGCGACATGCACAGCGCCACCGAGCGGTAGAGCAGCCATTCCAGCTCCTGGGCGGTGACCCGCCGGCCGCGCATGCCGAACGCCCCGAGCACCTCGTCGAACTGCTCCACGGTGCGACCCAACTTGCGGCGTTCGCCATCGGCGGTGCCCCGGCCGAAGGTGCGCAGCAGCCGCTCGGTGAGCGAGTCGCCGAGGGACCGCCGGGCGAAGGTGACACCCAGGTAGGTCTGGCCCTCGGCGTGGTTGACCGCCATCAGGTGGCGTTGGGCGGCGACCAGGTGGTCGGCCCAGCCGGTGGTGCCGGGGACGTCGGGCAGCGGCGCCGAGGTGTGCGTGTCGATGGTGCGCGCCCACTCGTCGGCGGGGAATGGTCGGGTGGTGCGGCGCAGGTGCAGTCGGAAGCCGGCCAGGCCGGCGTACTGCTCGGAGATCGCCGACAGCAGCGCCTCGCGCTCGGCGTCCGGCCGGAACGCCCAGCGGACCTCGGGCAGCCAGTACCAGGCGGTGACGGTGTTCGGCGTGAAGGTGAGGTGGCCGGCGATCTCGGTGATGGCCAGTTCGACCGACGGATCCCGATCCCCGAATTTGATCTTTGGAGCGCGAACCCGGGTCGGCTTGATCGGTCGGTCCGGACGGTTCGCCGTGCGCTGTCGGGGTGCGGCGATCTCCTTGCCGGTGGCCGCGGTGCCGGTGCTCCTGGGCCGATCCGAGTCGGTGGCCCGGCGCGGTGCGCGTTCGAGAGCTGGCCGATCCGCAGCCGTGATCATGGCCGGTTGCTCCGAGGGGGCCGTGGACCGGCCGGCCGTGGCCGTCGGCTGGGGCGCTTGAGCCGTCGGTCGGGCCGGTGACGTCGCTGCGGGGCGGCCGCCCGGCGCGGTGCTGGCGGGTCGGCGGACGGGGCTGGCGGTCGCCTGCGACCCGCCGCCGGTGGACGGGTCGGGCTCGTCCGGCGGACGCAGCATCGGCCGTCGATCGCCGGCCTGGTGCGGCACCCGGGACTCGCTGGCCGGGTGGGCGCCTCCGTGCCGTGGCTCGACGGGTCGGCCACCGTTGCCGGGCGGGTCGGCGGGCGTCCACGGTGGCTCGAGTTCGGGAACCGCGCGGGCCGGTGCCGGGCTGGCGGCGGGTGGCGGCTGATGCGGGATCGCTGGCTGCTCGCGGGTGCTCGGGCCGGCGGTGACGGCTCGTGGCGAGGCGGGTCGTCCCCCGCCGCCGAAGAGGTCCAGGAAGGGGGAGTCGATGTCGGCGTTCTCGCCGGCCGACACGGCGGTGGGCTCAGCCGGTGGCGTCCGGCGGGGGATCGGCCGGGGTGCCTGGAACACGCCGACGGCACCGTGGCCGGGCGACGTCACCAGCGCGGGGTCGAGGGCAACCTCGTCCTCGTCCTCGGTGTAGTCGAATGAGTGCGCACGGTGACCAGCTGGTGCGCCCGGGCGGCCGGCCGGGGAGCCCGGCGTGGTGGAGCGGCTCATGCGATCGCCTCGGCGACTGTCGGCAGACCCATGTCCGCGTCCTGCGACGGACCGTTCGACGTACGTCCGGTCATGCCAGCTCCTCCCGAATCCTGATCCGGCTGCCGACCAGGCGCGGATCGCGCTGCTCGATCGCCGGCTCCCGGGTGCGCCGCCAGTCGGTCAGCGCGGTGCGGATGACCACCCGCGCCGGCCGATCGGGGTCGACGTGCCGGAAGATGAACGACGTGGTCACGATGGCGAGCGCGATCTCCCAGGCTGGGAAGAGCTCGACCGTCAACGTGAACAGCCAGTGGATGAACATGTAGAGGGGGACCAGCAGCATGAAGAGCCCGTACTGGGCGTAGGGCAGGTGGACCGGAAGGGTGTAACCGGGCGGCCCGAGGTAGACCAGGCGGGCCCGGTAGATGTCGTCGTCGGTGCGCAGCCGCATCTGGTGAACGCGCCTATTCGAAGATCAGGTCGATCAGGTAATCGCCGACGAAGAAGAGTGTTGCCGCGCCCGCGATGAAGGCGAGCCCGACGATGGCGATCGCGGAGCTGGTCAGCACCTTGGAGATCTCGCCTCGGCTGGCACGGCCGATGAAGATGACGCCCAGGACGGCGAGCAGGATCGGCGCGATCTTGCTGGCGAAGAAGGTGACGACACTGTTGGTGTCGATTCCCTTCGGTGCCGGCTCCGCGAGTGGAGTCGACGCCAGGGTGGAGAGCGCGTGGGCGACGCCGGACGACGCCGTCTCCATGAGCTCGAAGGCGATCACTGGAACCTCCCCATAGCGCGGCCGGCGGTGCCGCGGCGGTGCAATAGGCAAGCCGGGCGGGAAAAGTGCCCCACAGGGCATGGCGTTCTTGACCCTGTGTTCGTTACTCACCACGGAGGGTGGCGAGGTTTGGGCGGATTTTCCCCGCTTCGGCCCTCCCTCCAAGCTTCGCCATCTCGATGCTGGCCAATTCCAAAGCGTACGGGCCGCCCCGGATTGCGACAAGCCGCGAAGGGGCTGCCCGATGCTGCCCAGATGACCGATCGTACACCTGTTCCAATCGGCACGTCAGGGGCAGTGGTGCGGGGCGTACCCGGGTCGCTGGGCGCCGCCGCCGCGACCGGTACCGTCTAGTCGTGACCGATCTGGTGCGGGCTTCGGGCCCGGTGGTGATGGGCGTCCTCAACGTCACACCGGACTCCTTCTCCGACGGCGGACGGTACGCCGACCTGGACGCGGCCGTCGGACACGGCGTCCGTCTACGCGACGCCGGTGCGCACCTGGTCGACATCGGTGGCGAGTCGACCCGTCCGGGCGCCGAGCGGATCGACGCCGCGACCGAGGCCGAGCGGGTGTTGCCGGTCATCCGCGAACTGACAGCCGCCGGTGTGGCGGTCAGCGTCGACACCAGCCGTGCGCGGGTCGCGGAGGCCGCCCTGGTCGCCGGCGCGGCGGTGGTCAACGACGTCTCCGGCGGCCTGGCCGACCCGGACATGGCCCGGGTGGTGCGCGACGCGCACTGCCCCTGGGTGCTGATGCACTGGCGTGGGCACTCCCGTGCCATGCGCGAGCTGGCCACCTACACCGACGTGGTGGCCGACGTCCGGGCCGAGCTGGCCCAACGGATCGACACGGCGCTGGCCGCCGGAGTGGCCGCCGACCGCCTCATCGTCGACCCCGGGCTCGGCTTCGCCAAGACGGCCGCGCACAACTGGGAGCTCAGCGCCCGCCTGCCGGAGTTGCTGGATCTCGGCTACCCGCTGCTCTTCGGGGCGAGCCGCAAGTCGTACCTCGGTGGGTTGCTTGCCGCCGCGGACGGCACGCCGCGACCGACCGCCCAGCGGGAGGCGGCCACCGTGGCCACCAGTGTGCTGGCGGTCGCCGCCGGAGCCTGGGGCGTACGCGTGCACGACGTGCAGGCCACCGCCGACGCGCTCGCCGTCTGGGCGGCGACCGGCAGCCCCCGCCTGGCCGTGCCGCCGCACGACAGGAAGCGAACGCAAGACGATCACGAGCATGGGGTACGGCGATGACGACGGACCGGATCCAGCTGACCGGCCTGCGGGCGCGCGGCCGGCACGGGGTGTACGACTTCGAACGCGAGCAGGGGCAGGACTTCGTGGTCGACGCCGTCCTGGAGCTGGACCTCGGCCCGGCCGCTGCCAGCGACGACGTCACCGCCACCGTGCACTACGGCGAGCTGGCCGAGCGCCTGGTCGCGGTGGTGACCGGCGAGCCGGTCAACCTGATCGAGACCCTGGCGGACCGGCTCCTCGCGGTCTGCCTGGCAGACGTTCGGGTCGACGCCGCGACGATCACCGTGCACAAGCCGGAGGCTCCGGTGCCGCACACCTTCACCGACGTGGCCGTCACCATGACCCGGACGCGTACCCGATGACCCGGGCGGTCCTCTCGCTCGGCAGCAACCTGGGCGACCGCCTGGAGCACCTGCGCACGGCCGTCGCCACCCTCGGCGACGCGGTGCTCGTGCTCTCCGGGGTGTACGAGACTCCCCCGTGGGGTGACACCGATCAGCCCGCGTACCTCAATGCGGTGGTGCTCGTGCAGGACGAGAGCGCGACCCCGCGCGACTGGCTGGAGCGGGCCCGCGACGCGGAGCGGGCGGCCGGCCGGGTCCGTGACCCGCAGCGGCGGTTCGGACCGCGCACCCTCGACGTGGACGTGATCGCCGTCTGGGGCGACGACGACGAGCCGGTGCTCAGCGACGACCCGGAGCTGACCCTGCCGCACCCCCGGGCGCACCTGCGCGCCTTCGTGCTGCGTCCGTGGATCGACATCCAGCCGTACGGTCGGCTGCCCGGTCACGGCTGGTTGACCGACCTGTTGACCACCGGCCCCGCGGCCGACGAGGCGTTGGAACTGCGTCCCCGGCCGGAGTTGGCGTTAGAGTCGACGGCATGACCGAGCGGAACCGGCCGGCATGACGCAGGCGAAGCCTCCACCCCGCGGCTCGGGCCCGGACGGGTCGCGGATGGGCCCCACCCGGATCTCGACCCTGGTCGTGGCCGGCCTGGGTGCGGCGGCGGTGGCCTGGCTGCTGATCAGCAGCCTCTATTACAGCGGCATTCCCCGGCTGCCCTGGCTGCCGGTGGTGACGCTGGCCGGGCTCGCCGTGCTGGAGGCGTACGCCGCAATCAACACCCGGGGCCGAATCGAGCGCAAGCCGGGTCGGGACCCGGTCAATCCGCTGTTGGTCGCCCGCTTCGTGGTGCTGGCCAAGGCGTCGGCGCTGGCCGCCGCGATCTTCGCGGGCTTCTACGCGGGGCTCACCGGCTGGCTCTTCGTGGAGACCACCCGCGCTGCCCTGGACGATCGACCGGCCGCCAGCGGAGGCCTGCTCGCCTCGCTGGCACTGGTCGGCGCCGCGCTCTGGTTGGAGCGCTCCTGCCGGGTGCCGGAACGCCCGGACGACGAGCACGAGCAGGACCCTCGGGAGAGCCGCCCCGGCCAGCGCTGAGCAGGGGGTTACGCCCGGCTGCGGTCGCGGGTACGGTGCCTGCGATCGGAGAGCAAGGGCCGCCCAGGGTCCGTCCGCGCGCCGGACTGGGGACGGCCGGCCACTGGGAGGCGGCGTCATGGGGTACGAAGAAGCGGGCCGGGACCGTTCGGCCGAACCCGCGTCGGGGGTGCCGAACGCCGTACTGGAGAACGTCTTCGACGACCCAACCCACGGTGAGCCCGGCCGTGATCGGATCGGCGTACACCTGTGGTGGGAGCTGCTGCTGCTGACCGGGCTGGCGGCCGTGAGCTGGCTGCTCTGGCGGGAGGATCCGGCCGCGGTGCGTGACGGCAACCTGCGCACGCTGCTGATCGACGCGGTCGGGCTGGGGTTGCTCGCCCTGGCCGCCGGGCTGAGCCTGCGGACGGCCGCGCCGAACCTGGCCGTCGGCCCGATCGCGGTAGCGGCCGCCCTGCACTACGCCGAGCAGGGTGACCGGGGCCTGCCGGCGTCGCTCGGCCCGGCCGTGGCGGTCGCCGCGGTGGGCGGGCTGGCGCTGGCGCTGGCCGTGGTGGTGCTGCACGTGCCGGGCTGGGCCGCCAGCCTGGCCGGCGCCGCCGCCGTGGTGGTGTACATCGAACGCCGTTCGGCACCCGTGCTGGTGCAGGGCGACTACGACCCCACCAGCAGCGCCGGTTACCTCTTCGCCGGCTTCGCCGCGGTGGCCGTCCTGGGTGGGCTGTTCGGCGCGATCCGGGCGATCCGCCGGCTCGTCGGCCGGTACCGACCGATCGCCGACCCGGCCCGTCGGCGGGGCGCGGTGGCAGCCGTGGTGACCGCCGTCGCGTTGGTCGTCTCCACGGTGCTGGCCGCTCTGGCCGGCATGCTGCTCGCCGCCAACGACCCCGGGCCGGTGGCACCCACCTCCGGGCTGGACTGGACGGTGCTGGCAATCGGCGTGGCCCTGCTCGCCGGCACCAGCGCGTACGGCCGCCGGGGCGGTGTGTTCGGCACGCTGTTGGCGGTCGGCCTGGTCACCGTCTTCCAGGTGTACGCGCCGGAGCGCGGCTGGACGCTGAGCAACTGGGTGGTCGGCGGGGCCGCGCTCGGCGTCGGGCTGCTGGCCACCCGGCTGGTCGAGACGCTCGGGCGGCCCCGAGTGGGCAGCCCGGAGCGGCCCGAGCCGGTCAGCGACGGCACGATCAGCTCGGGCTGGACCACGCCGCAGCCGCAGTCCGTCGACAACTGGCCTCCCACGCTGCCGACCCAGGCCGCGCCCCAACCGATCGACCCCTGGCGGGATCCGCGGTGGGAGGACGGCCCGCGACGGTGGGACACCGACGAGCGGTGAGCCGCGTCGCGTCCACCGAGCCGGAGCTGATCTCGACCGTTAGGCTCGGCGACATGACCGACTCACCTGCCGCCACCCCGGGCGGAACCTCGTTCGATGAGCTTGACGCGCTGTCCACCGAGGAGCTGCGGGAGCGGGCGTTCGCCCGGGCCCGGGAGCACAAGGACGTGGGCTTCTTCTGGTCGGTGCTGCGCCACCTGCCGAACGCGGACGAGGCCACGGTGCTGGACGGCGCCCCGAACTCGATCGGCCCGACGATCGACGAGGCCAACGCGCTGTGGCGGGAGCTGACCGGTCACGGCTACGAGGAGTCGGCGCCGCTGCTGCGGGCCGCCTTCATCGACTACCTGATGAAGCACTGAGCCGCTCGGGACAGCCCAGGTCAGCCCGAGCCACCGGTTCGGGGCCTGGGCGGATCACGTCGCTCATCCACCGTTCCGGCCCGGTCAGCCGCTACGGCACGGCCGCCGGCACCGGCGCGCTCGCCGTGTTGCTGCTGGTCGGCATCTGCGGAAGTCCGGCGTACACCGGCTGGGCCGCCACCCTGACCGACCCGGAATCGGGCGGCGCGTTCTACGCGCGCCTGCTCGCCTGGCCGGCCTGGCGGCTGGACGCGGACGGGCAGGCCGGCGGGTTGTTCGCCGCCGACCTGCGAGCGGTGCTGGTGGTGGTCCTCGCGGTGGCGCTGCTCTACCTGTTGCCCGCCGCCCAGGTCGCCCGGGTGCCCGGCCCGGTCAGCCAGTTCTTCTCCGGCTGGGCAGCGTACGTGCTGGCCGGCGGGCTGGCCGCAGTGTTGGCGGCGCTGCTCGGCCCGGCACCGTCACTGCTGGGGGCCCTGCAGGAAGCCAGCACCGGTGCCGGTTACGGCTTCCTCACCGGGTGGATCATCGGCATCGCCAGCCTCGGCGGTCGCGCCTGACCCGGCCGAGGCGGGGTCAGGCGCGGGGGGTCAGCTGGTCGGGCGGCCGAGGTCGAGGAGGCGCTGTCGGCTGAGCGCGCCCACCGGCCGGCCGGCGTCGGTCACGAGAAGCCGGTCCCGGCCCGAGGTGAGCAGGACCGCCAACGCGTCGTACGCCGAGCCGTCCACAGCGACGGTGGGCAGGTCCGGTGCGGCGTCCTCGGGCACCGGCTCCAGCGCCTCCCGGTCGAGCGGGGTGACCGCCAACCGGCGGATGCCCCGGTCGGCGCCGACGAACTCGCGTACGAACGCAGTGGCGGGTGCGCCGAGCAGTGCGGCCGGGGTGTCGTACTGCTCCAGCTGCCCGCCCTCGGAGAGGACCGCGATCCGGTCACCGAGCCGGACGGCCTCGTCGAGGTCGTGGGTGACCAGCACGATCGTCTTGCGCACCTCGGCCTGGAGGCGCAGGAACTCCTCCTGGAGGCGGGCCCGGACGATCGGGTCGACGGCCGAGAACGGCTCGTCCATCAACAGCACCACCGGGTCGGCGGCGAGCGCCCGGGCCACCCCGACACGCTGCCGCTGGCCACCCGACAACTCGTGCGGGTAGCGACCGCCGAACTCGGCCGGGTCCAGCCCGACCAGGTCGAGCAGCTCGTCGACCCGGGCCCGGGTCTGGCCCTTGGGCCAGCGGAGCAGGCTCGGCACGGTGGCCACGTTGGCCCGCACGGTCTGGTGTGGAAAGAGACCGACGTTCTGGATCACGTACCCGATTCGACGGCGCAGTTGCACCGGGTCGACGTTCGTGACGTCCTCGTCGCCGAGCGTGATGCGGCCGGCGGTCGGTTCGATCAAGCGATTGATCATCCGCAGGACTGTCGACTTGCCGCAGCCGGACGGGCCGATCAGCACCACCAGCTCGCCGGCCGGGACCTCCAGGCTGAGGTCCCGGACAGCTTCGGTGCCGTTCGGGTAGTGCTTCTGGATGCCCTCCAGGGAGATCGACGCCGCGCGAGGGGATTGGGCCACGCCGGTAGCCTCCGGGGTAACGTCCACGTATGTCCTTCCGCCTGAGCTACCGGGCCGACCCGGGTAACCCCTGGTTCTCCTGGCAGTACGTGCGGGACAACTCTGACACGATCCTCGCCGCGGTGCGCGAACACGCCTCCCTCACCGGCCGAGCGGTGTTGATCGCGGTGCTGATCGCCCTGCCGTTGTCCGTGCTGGCGTACTGGGTCCGTCCGCTCGCCGGCCCGATCCTCGCTGTCAGCGGGGTGGTCTACACCATCCCGTCGTTGGCGCTCTTCGCGTTCATCGCCCCCTACCTGGGCACCGGGGCCACCACGGTGCTGGTCGGGCTGGTCCTCTACGCGCTGCTGCTGATCGTGCGCAACGTGGTGGCCGGTCTCAACCAGGTGCCCCCGGAGGTTCGGGAAGCCGCCGAGGGTATGGGTTACGGCCGGTGGAGACGGCTGTTCCGGATCGACCTGCCGCTGGCGCTCCCGGGCATCGTGACCGGCGTACGGCTGGCGACGGTCTCGACGGTGGCGTTGGTCACGGTCGGGGTGCTGGTCGGGCACGG
The DNA here is from genome assembly GCF_003857035.1 of Micromonospora arida. GTDB lineage: Bacteria > Actinomycetota > Actinomycetes > Mycobacteriales > Micromonosporaceae > Micromonospora > Micromonospora arida. Next base: position 47,903 of record NZ_QGSY01000144.1, on the reverse strand, counting down.
CGGGCTCGGGCAGTTGATCTTCGCGGGCTTCCAGAACAACCTCTACAAGGCCGAGATCATGACGGCCGCACTGCTCTGCGTGGCGCTCGCGGTCGTGCTCGACCTGTTGCTCATCCTGGTCGCCCGACTGGTGACTCCCTGGTCCACCCGGAGGGCACGGTGACCGTCGCGGCGAACCCGATCGGGCAGGCCATCACTTGGATCAACGACCCACTGAACTGGACCAACCCCGGCGGCATGCTGGACCGGCTCGGCGAGCATCTGACAATCTCCGCCCTGGCCGTGGCGCTCGGCTGTCTGGTGGCCTGGCCGCTCGGGCTCTGGCTGGGGCACCTCGGTCGAGGTGGCGGCCTCGTGGTGCTGATCTCCAACGCCACCCTGGCCATCCCCACCCTGGCGCTGCTGACCATCCTCCCGGTCGTCTTCGCCAGCGGCTTCGGGAAGACACCGGTAGTGGTGGCACTGGCTGTCTTCGCCGTGCCGCCGCTGCTGGCCAACGCGTACACCGGGGTGCGGCAGGTGGACCCGGAGGCCCGCGACGCGGCCCGGGGGATGGGCCTGTCCAGCGCGCAGCTGCTGCGCCGGGTGGAGTTGCCGCTCGCGGTGCCCTATCTTGCGGCCGGTTTCCGCACCGCGGCGGTCCAGGTGATCGCGACCGCGGCGCTGGCGTCCTTCGTCAACGGCGGCGGCCTGGGCCAGATCATCCGGACCGGCTTCGGTATCGGTATCGCGGCCGGCGGCGGGCAGATCGTCGCCGGCGGTGTGCTGGTGGCCGGGCTCGCGCTGCTGGCCGAGGTGGTCCTCGGCGGCGTCGAACGGCTGGTCACCCCCAAGCCGCTGCGGCGCGGGCGGCAGCGCCTCGGGCGGCCCCGGGCCGCCGACGCCACCGGCAGCGCCTGACCGTCCGGGTGAGCCCGCGTCGAGCGGGCGACCCACGTCCGTCAAATCGGTGACGATGGGGTGACGAAGTCCATCCCAAGTTGTCGGTCGGTTCCGGAGCATGTTGGGTGGACATTCGCGGGCGGCCGACAATCAGGATCGCCCGTCGGACACGCGGCTGGCCCGGGACGGGTCGCGCCGGGACACGGAAGGCGGGCACATGCGCGCACGTACACGTCTGGCGATCGGGGCGGTCAGCGCCGTCGCCGCGGCGGCACTCCTCACCGGCTGCGGTGACGCCGGCTCGTCCGGCACCGACGCACCCCAGACGAGCGCCTCCGGCGCCGGGTGCGCCCCGGTCGCCGGCCAGCAGCTCATCGCTCTGCAGGACGACAAGAAGCTCCAGAACTCCGACAACGTCATTCCCGCGGTCAACAGCAAGGCGGCCAACCCGCAGCTGATCGCCGCACTGGACAAGGTCTCCGCCGCGCTCGACACCCCGAAGCTGATCCAGCTCAACAAGGCCGTCAACGAGGACCGCAAGACCCCCAAGGTGGCGGCCGAGGAGTTCGCCAGCGCGAACAACCTGACCGCGGGCATCGCCAAGGGCCCGGGTGGCGACATCACGGTGGGCGCCGGCAACTTCGCCGAGAGTCAGATCCTGGGTGAGCTGTACCGGATCGTGCTCTCCGCCGCCGGCTACCAGGTCAAGGTGCAGCAGATCGGCAACCGGGAGCTCTACGCGCCGGCCCTGGAGAAGGGCGAGATCCAGGTCGTCCCGGAGTACGCGGCGACCATGGCCGAGTTCCTCAACACCAAGGCCAACGGCCAGAACGCGCAGCCGGTCTCCTCGCCGGACATCAACACGACGGTGACCGCGCTCAAGGCCGAGGGCGACAAGGCCGGCCTCACCTTCGGCACCCCGGCCGCCGCACAGGACCAGAACGCCTTCGCGGTGACCCAGGCCTTCGCGGACAAGTACGGCGTGCGGACCCTCTCCGAGCTGGCGGCAAAGTGCTCCGGCAGCGCGACCGTGCTGGGTGGCCCGCCGGAGTGCGAGCAGCGTCCATTCTGCAAGCCGGGCCTGGAGAAGACCTACGGGCTGTCGGTCGGCAAGTTCTCCTCGCTTGACCAGGGTGGACCGCTGACCAAGAGCGGGCTGCGCGACGGCTCGATCAGCGTGGGTTTGATCTTCTCCTCGGATGGCGCCTTCGCCACCAGCTGAGCCCTTTCCGCACGTGCTGAGGACGCCCTCGCCCCGACCGGGCGGGGGCGTCCGCGCGTCTCGGGGACCCCGTTCCCTCCGGTGGATATCGTGGGTAGGCTGCACATCCATGCCAGCCCCGGCCACCCCTGACGCCCGGCGTCAACCACCGCTGCTGACCATGCTCTTCTGGGCGGGCGTCGCTCTCGCGCCGGTGGCGGCGCTGATCCTGCTGGTGGCCGACGGCAATGGCCCGCTGCGTTTCGCCGCGGTGCTCGCCATCCTCGCGGTGGTGCTGATCGGCCTCTCCATCGCGTTGCGGCCCGACGGCGAGGGCACCTCGGCGCGGACCGACGAGTTGCTGGACGAGATCGAGGAGCTGCGTCGGGAGTTGCGCAGCGAGATCGTGGCCGCCGCCCAGCGCGGTAACCAGGCGCTCGATCAGGCGCAACGGGCCCAGGAGGGGATCGCCGCGGTGCGCCGTCGTCTCGACGCCAGCGGTGCCGCCCCCGCCGGTGCCGCCCCCGCCGTCGAGCCGGCAGGCGCCGGACGGGCGCGGGTGGCTGCCGTCGAGCCGCCGGTGGACGACACGCCGGTGGCCCGTAACCGGGGCGACGCGCCGGCCGGCCGCGCCCGGGTGTCCGGCCCCGACGACACGCCCCGGTGGAGGCGCCCGGAGCACCCGGACGACGACGAACCGGCGTACGCCCGGGAGGCCCCCGAGCCGCCGGCCGCCGCCGGGATGTACGGCGGGGAACGGCCGGCCGCCACCGCGTACGGCTCAGCTCGCCCCCGGGAGCACGACCGCCCGGAGGCAGCGCACCGGCCGGGTGGCGTGGTCCGACACACCGAGACCGTGCACGTCACCACCCGGCACACAGTGGTGGACGGCGGTCCGGCCGAGCCGGCCGGGCGCTACGGCGGTGGGTACGCCGGTCAGTGGACCGCACCCGCGCAGGAGTGGACCCGGGGCGGCGACGCCGAACAGCCCCCTCGCCCGTCCGGCCGGGCGAGGAGCGAGCCGGAGCAGCACCCCAGGGCCGGGTACGGCGACGAGCCGGGCTGGACGGGCCGCCGCGACGAACCGGAGTGGACGGATCGGCGCGACGCGTACGCCCAGCCCGACGAGCCCGCCCCGGCGGCCCGGTCACACCGCACCCCGGAGAGGCCGGCGGCGGAATCCTGGGACAGCCCGCACGATCGGGGCTGGTCGGAGCAGCGCGACCGGGCGGGTGCCCCGGCACCCCAGCCCGGACCGCCGCTGCGGGCCGACGACACCGGCGAGTACTGGTCGCAGCTGCGGGCCGGTGACCGGTGGGCCGCCGTCCGCGACGACGAGAACGGTCGCGAGGTGCGGGTCGGCGAACGTCGGGCCGAGGTGCACGCCGACGCCACCGGCACCGAGTACCGGGTGGCCGACCGCTGGGCCGCCGTCCGCCACGAGGAGCCGCGCCGTCACGAGGACGCCGCCCGCTACGAGGAGCCGCGCCGATACGACGACGCCGGCCGCTACGACGACGCCGGCCGCTACGACGACGCCGGCCGGTATGAAGAACCGCGCCGCCACGACGGTGGTCGGCGGGCCGAGCCGGGAAGGCCCGCGCTGCCGGTGGGCGGTGTGCCGGTGCCGGACGAGTGGCGCCCACCGCGCCAACGCGGCCACCAGGCGGAACCCGCGCCGGAACGGACCGGCCGGCGGCGGGTCGACGAGCGCTACGGCTACCCGCCGCAGGACGACGTGCCGCGTGCCGGCGGCGCGCCACCCACCGACCGCTGGCGGTGACCGGTCAGGCGGCTCGGGTCACTTGTCGATGTCGCCGACCACGAAGAACATCGAGCCGAGGATCGCGATCAGATCAGGGACCAGGCAGCCGGGGAGCAGGGTGGCCAACGCCTGCACGTTCGCGTACGAGGCGGTGCGTAGCTTCAACCGCCACGGCGTCTTCTCGCCCCGCGACACCAGGTAGTAGCCGTTGATGCCGAGCGGGTTCTCCGTCCAGGCGTACGTGTGCCCCTCCGGCGCCTTGAGCACCTTCGGCAGCCGGGTGTTGATCGGCCCGGTCAGCCGGTCCACCCGGTCGAGGCACTGCTCGGCAAGGTCCAGTGACGCGTAAACCTGGTCGAGCAGCACCTCGAAACGCGCGTGGCAGTCGCCGGCGGTCTTGGTGACCACCGGAACGTCCAGCTCGTCGTAGGCCAGGTAGGGGTCGTCGCGGCGCAGGTCCAGGTCGAGCCCCGAGGCCCGGGCCACCGGGCCGGACGCGCCGAACGCGGCGGCGTCCGCGGCGGACAGCACGCCCACGCCGACGGTGCGGGCCAGGAAGATCTCGTTGCGCCGGATCAGGTGGTCCAGGTCGGGCAACCGGCGGCGTACCTCGCCGATCGCCGCGCGGGCCCGCCCGGTCCACCCGTACGGCACCTCTTCCTTGAGGCCTCCCACCCGGTTGAACATGTAGTGGATCCGGCCGCCGGAGACCTCCTCCATCACCGCCTGGATGGTCTCGCGTTCCCGGAAGGCGTAGAAGATCGGCGTGATCGCCCCGATCTCCAACGGGTACGAGCCGAGGAACATCAGGTGGTTGAGCACCCGGTTCAGCTCCGCGAGGGCCATCCGCAGCCAGGTGGCCCGCTCCGGCACCTCCATGCCCATCAGGCGTTCCACAGCGAGCACCACACCCAGCTCGTTGGAGAACGCCGAGAGCCAGTCGTGCCGATTGGCCAGCACGATGATCTGCCGGTAGTCACGCACCTCGAAGAGCTTCTCCGCGCCCCGGTGCATGTAACCGACGATCGGTTCGCAGGCGACCACCCGCTCACCGTCGAGCACCAGCTTCAACCGCAGCACACCATGGGTGGAGGGGTGCTGCGGGCCGATGTTCAGCACCATGTCGGTGCCGAGCTGCTGATCACCGGTGCCGGCGATCAGCCCGGCCCCGGTGCCGACGGTCAGTTCACGGAGGTCCCCGGCGTCGGTGGTCATGCCCGTCATCGTGCCACGGCCGGCCCGAGCGGGATGCCGACCGGCTGGCGCAACCACCAGTGCCCGCCGAGCCCGGCCGGGTCGGTCAGCTCAGCCACCGCCGAGGCGGCGGCCAGCGCCCGCACGTAGCCGACCGGGTCGGTGCCGGCCAGGCTGAGCGGCGGTCGACCGCCGTCGGCCCCGAGCGCCCGCAGCGCCTCCCGCTGCAAGACCAGGGAGTACGCGCACCGGGCGACCGCCGCACCAGCGGAGGCGACCGAGTCCATGGCCACGTGCGCGGTGACATCACTCGACCCGTCGGGCACCGGAGGCACCTGCCGCCCACCTCGGTACCCGGTCAACGTCCCGTCGACCGGCCGCGCCTCCCGCAGGTGCCCGTAGTCGACTGCCACCGCCAGCCCTCGGCTGATCTTCCTCACCGCGTCGGCCCAGGCATCATCTCTGCTTCGGCCGATCTCGGCTCGTAGGTAGTCACTGTGGGGGGTTTCCGGGCAGCCCGGCCGGCTCCGGGCGGTCAGGCTTGATCCCTGCGCCGGCCGGGCTGCCCCGAAACCCGACTCGCCTTCGCTTGTCGCATCCGACCAGGTCACCCCCAGGTTCGGGGCGCCGTCCATGCTGGGCAAGGCTTCGGGGTTGGGCCACCACTTCGTCAGCCAATCATGATCATCGGGGCTGACGGGCTCACCGACTGATTCGGCACCGCTCTCGGGGTCGACCAGCACGTATCGCCAGCCGTCCTCGGTGTGCAACGCGACGTCCAGCGGGACGTTGTCCAGCCACTCGGTGGCGAGCAGTACTCCGGTGAACTCGGCAGGGATCTCGGCCGTCCAGGTGATCTCTTCGGGCAGGTTCTCGGGGCGGGGTGCGTACTCGACGGCTGTGAAGCGGACGCGCTCCGCGAGTGGCGCGCGGGGGGCGGCCAACGACGGCCCGTCGGGTGCCGGACGGGCGGAGGCCGTGGGAGTCAGGGTTTCCGGGGAGCCCACCCGTGGAGGGATCAAGCCTGACCGCCCGGAGCGGGTGGGCTCCCCGGAAACCCCCACCGCGAGCCCGGTGGGATTGTGAGCGAGCCCGGTGGGACTGTGAGCGAGCCCGGTGGGATTGTGAGCGAGCCCGGCGAGAGCCCGTAGCAGCTCACCCCGCCCCGCCCCCACGTCGACCACGTCAAGTCGCGAGGGATGCCCGAGCGCGGCGTCCACCTCCGTGACGAGGCGCAGCAGCGCGGTGGCGAAGGCCGGAGAGGCGTGCACGCTGGTGCGGAAGTGGTCGGCCGGGCCGGTGCCGGCGACGAAGAAGCCGCCGGACCCGTAGAGGGCTCGGCTCATCGCGTCTCGCCAGGCGATCGACATCAGTTCACTCCGAATGCAGCGGGCGCGGCGCACGGTGATCAGGTGATGAAAAGTAGGTCAGAAACGCTCCGGTTACCTACTTTTCAGCACTTGATCATGGTGGCAGAGGGAACGCGCTGGCCTGGGGCGGCCGGGGACGGTGGCGAAGGGCACTTGAGGCGGTGGTGAAGGTTTTCACACATGCTTGTCCGGGTTCGGTAGGCCGGGCGCATACTTGCGATCGACCGGTACCCCTTCTCGAGGACTGGATCGTCGTCATGAGCGCACCGTTGCGCCCGCGTCCGGCCGCCCCGCACGGGCCCGCCGTTCTCGGTGCCTCCGCCACTCCCTTCACCTCCCGTCTGCTCACCGTCGGTGTCGTTGGCGCCGGTCGGGTCGGCGCCGTGCTGGGCGCCGCGCTCGCCGCCGCCGGGCACCGGGTGGTCGCCGTCTCCGGCAGCTCCGGAGCCAGCCGCGCCCGCCTCGCCCTGCTGTTGCCCGAGGTGCCCCGCCGCCCGGTCGCCGCCGTGGCCCACGCCGCCGCCGACCTGCTGCTGATCGCGGTACCGGACGACAAACTGGCCGGTGTGGTGACCGACCTCGCGGAGCAGGGCGCGCTGCGACCGGGGCAGATCGTCGCGCACACCTCGGGAGCCCACGGCCTGGCCGTGCTGGAGCCCGCCGTCGCGGCCGGCGCCCGGCCGCTCGCACTGCACCCCGCGATGACCTTCACCGGTACGCCGGACGACCTGGCCCGGCTGGACGGCATCTCGTACGGGGTGACCGCCCCGGCGGAGCTGCGCCCGCTGGCTGCCCGGCTGGTCACCGACCTCGGTGGCGTGCCCGAGTGGGTGGCCGAGTCGGACCGTCCGCTCTACCACGCCGCGCTGGCCCACGGCGCGAACCACCTGGTGACCCTGGTCAACGAGGCGACCGACCGGTTGCGGGACGCCGGGGTGTCCCGGCCGGAGAAGGTGCTCGCCCCGCTGCTGCGAGCCGCCCTGGAGAACGCGTTGCGGCTCGGCGACGACGCGTTGACCGGCCCGGTCTCGCGCGGCGACGCGGGCACCGTGCAGCGGCACCTGGCCCGGTTGGCGGCCACCGCACCGGAGTCCGTCCCCGCGTACCTGGCGTTGGCTCGTCGTACCGCCGACCGGGCGATCGCCGCCGGCCGGCTGCGGCCGGTGGACGCACAGTCGCTGCTCGGCGTACTGGCCGACAGCGGTCGGGAGGTGGCCGCGTGAGCGTGAGGAGTGAGCCGATCGTGCGAGCCCCGCAATCGCGAACCGAGGTGGCGCTATGACCCAGGTGGTGCACACGCGCGCCGAGTTGGCCGAGGCCCGCGCCGGGCTGAAGGGCACGGTCGGGGTGGTGATGACCATGGGCGCGCTGCACTCCGGGCACGAGACGCTGCTGCACGCGGCCCGGGAACAGGCCGACCACGTGCTGGTTACGGTCTTCGTGAACCCGTTGCAGTTCGGGCCGAACGAGGACTTCGACCGCTACCCGCGCACCCTCGACGCCGACCTGGAGGTGTGCCGGCGGGCGGGCGCCGATCTGGTCTTCGCCCCGTCGGTGGCGGACATGTACCCGGACGGTCAGCCCCGCGTACACCTCGATCCGGGCCCGCTCGGCGCCGAGCTGGAGGGGGCGAGCCGCCCCGGCTTCTTCCACGGGGTGCTCACCGTGGTGCTGAAGCTGCTCCAGCTCACCCAGCCGGATCTGGCGTTCTTCGGCGAGAAGGACTACCAGCAGCTCACCCTGGTCCGGCGGATGACCCGCGACCTGGACGTGCCGGTCGAGGTGGTCGGCGTGCCGACCGTCCGGGAGCCGGACGGGCTGGCCCTCTCCAGCCGCAACCGCTACCTGAGTGAGCCGGAGCGGGCCGCCGCGCTGAGTCTGTCCGCCGCGCTGCGGGCCGGCGCGCACGCCGCCGACGACGGCCTGGACGCCGGGGCGGTGCTGACCGCCGCGCACGCCGCGTTCGGCGCCGGTACGCCCGGTGCCCGCCTCGACTACCTGGTGCTCACCGATCCCGAGTTGGAACCGGGGCCGGTGGCCGGGCCGGCTCGGCTGGTGATCGCCGCCTGGGTGGGCGCCACCCGGTTGATCGACAACGCGGCGATCCACCTCGCCCCGCGTCCCTGACCCGGCCGTACCACCCTTCACCGATACCGCGAAAGGCCACTCCGATGTTGCGGACCATGCTCAAGTCGAAGATCCACCGAGCCACGGTGACCCAGGCTGACCTGCACTACGTCGGTTCGGTGACGGTGGACGAGGATCTGCTCGACGCCGCCGACCTGCTCCCCGGCGAGCAGGTGGCGATCGTGGACATCACCAATGGCGCCCGGCTGGAGACGTACGTGATCCCGGGCGAGCGTGGCAGCGGCGTGATCGGCATCAACGGCGCCGCCGCGCACCTGGTGCACCCCGGCGACCTGGTCATCCTGATCTCGTACGGGCAGATGGACGACGCCGAGGCGCGGTCGTACCGGCCACGGGTTGTGCACGTCGACGCCGACAACCGGGTGATCGAGCTGGGTGCCGACCCGGCTGCGGCGGCACCCGGCACTGCCGGGAACCCGGTGCCCAGCCCGTTGGCCGTGTCCGGAGTCTGATCCCCCCGTACCGTGATTCCGGTCTGTCACCAGAAGGTCATTTCCGGTTACCCTGGGCACGCTGGCGGAAGCCGGTCGGTGGCTGGGGGAGGCCGCGATGAGCCGTGCCATGACGACCCTGTTCGCCGCTGCCGTGACGGCAGTGCTGCTGGTGGGCTGTGCCGGGTCCGGCGGCTTGGACGGTGATCTGACCGACGACTGGGCGGCGTTGCCGGCACCGTCGGCGTTCACCCCGGCCGCCGGGGTGTGTCACGCCGCCGACTTCACCGATCTGGTCAGCCTGGCCGGCTATGAGCCGGTGGACTGCGCCGGGCCGCACCGCCTGGAGACCGTGCACGTCGGGGCTTTCCCGGCCGAGCGGACGGCCGCTCCGGCGGGGGGTTCGGCCGAGCTGCGGGGCGCGTTCGCCGAGTGCGACACCCGGGCGACGGGCTACGTGGGTGACGACTGGCGGTCCGGCCGGCTGCGGCTGTCCGTGGCGCTGCCCAACGGGCCGGGGTGGGCGGCGGGTTCCCGGTGGTTCCGCTGCGACCTCACCGAGTTGACCACGGTCGAGGCGGCGGCGACCGTGGTGGTCCGGTCGGGCAGTCTGCGGGACGCGTTGAAGGGGCCCACCGGGCTGCGCCTCGGTTGCCAACAGACTCGCGGTGGCGCCGGCCGGGGCGTGCAGACGCTGACCCCGGTGGAATGCGGCAAACAGCACGACGCCGAGTTCGTCGGGGTGTGGCGCGCACCGGATAAGGCGTACCCGACCCGGGACGCCGACTGGCTGCCGCTCTACACGGGTTGTCGTAGCGTCCTGGCCCGGTACGCCGGCGTGCCGGACGACGCCACGCTTCGCTTCCGCAGCGGTGTGGTGGTCCGTCCGCCGGGGGCAGGGCGCTGGAAGGTCGGTGACCGGGGCGTCCGCTGCTATCTGTGGCTCAGCGACCGTACGGTGACCGCCTCGCTGAAGGGCGCGGGCCCGGTTGGTCTGCCGGTCCGGACGAAGTGACCACGGCCTGACGGTCGGCACGGCGCGGCGCGCGCCGGACGGGGTCGCCCAAAACACTCGTCCCGCCCCCGCCGCCCCGGGCGAGGACGGTTCGGGTTGACTGGGGGGATGGACCTCCCGACCGTCGACCTGCCTGCCCTGCCCGCGCTGCTGGCCGCGCCCGCGCCCGGCTGGGTGGAGACCACCGACGTGATCGTGGTGGGTTCCGGCGTGGCCGGGTTGACCGCGGCGCTGCACCTGCGTGAGGCCGGTCTGCACGTCACGGTGGTCACCAAGGTCAACATTGACGACGGCTCGACCCGGTGGGCGCAGGGCGGTATCGCCGCCGTGCTCGACCCGGCCGACACCCCGGCGGCGCATGCCCGGGACACGGAGGTCGCCGGGGTCGGGTTGTGCGACCCGGCGGCGGTCCGGGTACTGGTCGAGGAGGGCCCGACCCGGCTCCGTGAGCTGATGCGGATCGGCGCCGAGTTCGATCGGCACCCGGACGGCTCACTGATGCTGACCCGCGAGGGCGGGCACCGGGCGGACCGGATCGTGCACGCTGGCGGCGACGCCACCGGCGCGGAGGTGCAGCGGGCCCTGCACGCCGCGGTACAGCGCGACCCGTGGATCCGGCTGGTCGAGCACGCCCTCGTGCTGGATCTCCTGCGCGCGCCCGGTGACGGCCCGGATGGGCTCGGCCCGGCCTGCGGGATCACCCTGCACGTGTTGGGTGAGGGCAGCGAGGACGGCGTCGGCGCGCTGCTGGCCCGTGCCGTCGTGCTCGCCACTGGCGGCATGGGGCAGATCTTCTCGGCCACCACCAACCCGGCGGTCTCCACCGGGGACGGGGTGGCGCTGGCGCTGCGGGCCGGGGCGGCGGTGACCGACGTGGAGTTCGTCCAGTTCCACCCGACCGCACTGATCACCCCGGCCGGCGCGGGGGTGCCCGGGGCGGGGCACGCGCAGCAGCCGCTGGTCTCGGAGGCGTTGCGCGGCGAGGGCGCGTACCTGGTGGACGCCGACGGCAAGAGGTTCATGGTGGGCCAGCACGAGCTGGCCGAGCTGGCACCGCGCGACGTGGTGGCCAAGGGCATCCACCAGGTGCTGCTGGCCACCGGCGCCGACCACGTCTTCCTCGACGCACGGCACCTGGGCGGCGACTTCCTGGCCGGTCGGTTCCCCACCATCGTGGCGTCCTGCCTGGCGATCGGCGTGGACCCGGCGACTGATCTGATCCCGGTGGCGCCGGCCGCCCACTACGCCTCCGGCGGCGTCCGCACCGATCTGCGCGGCCGCACCTCCATCCCCGGCCTGTACGCCTGCGGCGAGGTGGCCTGCACGGGCGTGCACGGCGCGAACCGGCTGGCCAGCAACTCGCTGCTGGAGGGGCTGGTCTTCTCCCGGCGGATCGCCGAGGACATCGCGGCCGGCCTGCCCGAGCAGGCCCAGCCGGCGGAGACCGGCGCCTGGCGTGGCGGGACGGGCTGGGTGCTGCCGGCGGAGGTGACGCCGACCCTGCAACGGGCGATGACCCGGGGGGCCGGGGTGCTCCGATCCGCCGCGACGCTGGCCGAGACGGCCGGGACGTTGACCGAGCTGGGCGTTGCCCGGGGGCGGCCGCGGACCGCCGACTGGGAGGCGACGAACCTGCTCACCGTGGCGTCGACGCTGGTTGCCGCCGCGTACGCCCGTGGTGAGACCCGGGGCTGCCACTGGCGGGAGGACTTCCCGACGGCCGACGAACGGTGGCTGGGCCATCTGGTCGGGGCGGTCGGGGCGCAGGGCCGGGTGACGCAACAGTGGGAGGGGAAGCACAGTGAGCGCGAGGAGTGAGCCGGTTTTGCGAGCCCCGCAGTCGCGAACGGAGATGGCATTGATCGAGTCGACGGAGACGGCGTTGCGGGCGGCTGGGTTGGATCCGGCGCACGTACGGCAGGTGATCGAGGGCGCGCTGGTCGAGGATCTGGGCCCGGATTTCCTGGACGTCACAAGCGTGGCCACCATTCCGGCGGAACAGACCGACACCGCCGACCTGGTTGCCCGCGCGGACGGGGTGTTGGCCGGGATGGCGGTGGCCGCCGCCGTGTTCGAGCTGGTGGGCGAGGTGACTGGCTTCGGTCGTACCGTCGAGGTGTCGGTGCTGGCCCGCGACGGCGAGCGGGTGGCCCGCGGCGACGTGCTGGCGACGGTGACCGGCCCGAGCCGGCTGCTGCTGACGGCCGAGCGGACGGCACTCAACCTGCTCTGCCGGATGTCCGGGGTGGCCACCCACACCCGCGCCTGGGCGGACGCGCTGGCCGGCTCGAAGGCGATGGTGCTGGACACCCGCAAGACGACGCCGGGCCTGCGGGAGCTGGAGAAGTACGCGGTGCGGGCCGGCGGCGGCACCAACAAGCGGATGGGCCTCTACGACGTGGCCATGATCAAGGACAACCACAAGCTGGCGGCCGGGAGCATCACTGCGGCCTACCGGCGGGTCCGGGAGGCGTTCCCGGAGGTGCCGGTGCAGGTCGAGGTGACCAGTGTCGAGGAGGCGGTGGAGGCGGTGGAGGCCGGGGCGGACTTCCTGCTCTGCGACAACATGACGCCGGAGGTGCTGGCCGAGGCGGTGGCCGCGGTGGGTGACCGGGCGGAGCTGGAGGCGACCGGCGGGCTGACCCTGGAGGTGGCCGGCCGGTACGCGGCCACCGGCGTGGACTTCCTCTCGGTGGGCGCGCTGACGCACTCGTCGCCGATCCTGGACATCGCGCTGGACCTGCGCGCGGATTAGGGCGTGTGTCAAAGCCTCGGTCGAGCTGGGCCCGCCGCAGGCCGGCCAGTGGCTTTGACACACGCCCGGGTTGTCTAGGCTGCGTGCGTGCTGCTCTGCATCGACATCGGAAACACCAACACCGTGCTGGCGACCTTCGACGGCGACAAGCTGGTGCACTCCTGGCGGATCAAGACCGATGCCCGCTCGACGGCGGACGAGCTGGGCCTGATGTTCCGGGGTCTGCTCGCCGGGGACAACGTCGAGATCACCGGTGTGGCCGCCTGCTCCACGGTGCCGGCCGCGCTGCGGTCGCTGCGCACCATGCTGAGCCGCTACTACGCCGACCTACCGAGTGTCGTGGTCGAGCCCGGGGTGCGCACCGGCGTGCAGTTGGCGATCGACAACCCGAAGGAGGTCGGCGCCGACCGGGTGGTGAACACCCTGGCCGCGTACACCCTCTACGGCGGCCCGTCGATCGTCGTGGACTTCGGCACCACCACCAACTTCGACGTGATCAGCGAGCGCGGTGAGTTCCTCGGCGGCGCGTTCGCCCCGGGCATCGAGATCTCCTTCGACGCGCTGGCCGCCCGTGCCGCGCAGCTACGCAAGGTCGAGGCCACCAAGCCCCGCTCGGTGATCGGCAAGAACACCGTGGAGTGCCTCCAGGCCGGCCTGTACTTCGGCTTCGCCGGGCAGGTGGACCGGATCGTCGAGCGGATGACCGAGGAGTTGGGCGAGGTGCGGGCGGTGATCGCCACCGGCGGCCTCGCCTCCCTGGTGATCAACGAGTGCCGCAGCATCACCCACCACGAGCCGATGATCACGCTGATCGGCCTGCGGATGGTCTACGACCGCAACCTGTGACCCCGGCCGCCGCCGGGGGCCGGCCTCCGTGTCGGCGTCAGCGCCGCCGGGCGCGCAGCACCAGCGTCCGGTACGGCAGCTCGATGGTGTCCCGACCGCTCAGGGCGGGGTGGGTGTTCAGGAGTTCGGTCAGGTCCCGCTCGACCCGTCGCTGATCGTCGGTGGAGGCGGTGAGCCAGTACGAGCGGGTGCGGACCATGCCGAACAGCTCGTCCGGCGTGAGCGTGGTGCGGTGCGTGAACTCACGCTTTTCGACGGCGTCGAACGCGGGGCCGAAGTCGGGGCGCTCGCCGAAGAGCTGGCTGGTCGACTTGTCACCGAAGTGGGCGATGCGACCCAGCTCGGCCACCCAGTCGACGCTGGCGTCCCGGATGTTCCAGATGGGGGCGAAGGTGCCGCCGGGACGAAGCACCCGGGCAATCTCGGTGTGTGCGGGCTCCCGGTCGAACCAGTGGTACGCCGTCCCGACCAGCACCGCGTCCACCACCGAGTCGGGCAGCGGCATGGCCTCGGCGCTGCCCGCCAGCGCCGTCGTGCCCGGAGTGCTGGCGGCGAGTTGCGCCCGCATCCCCGGATCGGGCTCGACCGGGACGACCTCGTGGCCAAGGGCCAGTACAGCGCGGGTCAGGATGCCGGTGCCCGCAGCGAGATCGACCACCCGGGCTTCGCTCAGACCGTCGAGTGCCCAACGGACCGCAGCCTCGGGATAGCGTGGTCGAAACCGGTCGTAATCACTCGCGGCGGCACCGAACGACAGGGCGTGAGTGTGATCGACCATGACGGGCAGGTTATCCCGTAACGCCCTCCGGACCGCTTGAGTACGCTCGGGCCTGACCCCCTGTATCTCCGTGACGAGGAAGCGTGCCGTGACCGAGCAGAACCCCGTGCCAGTGGACCCCGCCGATGACCTTCCCGAGCAGATGAAGGTCCGCCGGGAGAAGCGGGACCGGATGCTCGCCGAGGGCGTCGAGCCCTACCCGGTCGGCTTTCCCCGCACCACCACCCTGGCGCAGGTCCGAGCGGCCTACGCCGACCTGCCCACCGACACCGCGACCGGCGACCAGGTCGCGGTCACCGGCCGGGTGATCTTCGTACGCAACACGGGCAAGCTCTGCTTCGCCACCCTCCGGGACGGCGACGGCACCGAGTTGCAGGCGATGCTCTCCCTGGACCGGGTCGGGCCGGAGCGGCTGGAGGCGTGGAAGCGCCTCGTCGACCTCGGCGACCACGTGGGCGTCACCGGCGAGGTGATCACCAGCCGTCGGGGTGAGCTGTCGGTGCTGGCCCAGCAATGGGAGATGACCGCCAAGGCGCTGCGCCCGTTGCCGGTGGCCCACAAGCCCCTCTCCGAGGAGGCGCGCGTCCGGCAGCGTTACGTCGACCTGATTGTCCGGCCGCAGGCACGGGAGATGGTGCGCACCCGGGCCGCCGCGGTACGCAGTCTGCGCGATTCACTGCACGGGCAGGGCTTCATCGAGGTGGAAACGCCGATGTTGCAACTGCTGCATGGCGGCGCGACGGCTCGACCGTTCGTGACCCACAGCAATGCGTTGAACACCGATCTGTATCTGCGAATCGCTCCGGAACTGTTTCTCAAGCGCGCTGTGGTCGGCGGCGTCGACCGCGTCTTCGAGATCAACCGCAACTTCCGTAATGAGGGTGTCGACTCTTCGCACTCGCCGGAGTTCGCGATGCTGGAGACGTACCAGGCGTACGGCGACTACGACACGATGGCCGAGTTGACCCGCAATCTCGTGCAACAGGCGGCGATCGCGGTGAGCGGCTCGACGGTGGTGACCCACGCCGACGGGCGCGAGTTCGACCTGGGCGGCGAGTGGCGGTCCGTGACGTTGTTCGGTGTGCTTTCCGAAGCGCTGGGCGAGGAGGTCACGGTCCGCACCGAACGCACCCGCCTGGTGGAGTACGCGGACAAGGTCGGATTGGCCGTGGACCCGAAGTGGGGCCCGGGCAAGCTGGCCGAGGAGTTGTTCGAGGAACTGGTCGTTCCCGGCCTGGAGGCGCCCACCTTCGTACGGGACTACCCGGAGGAGACCAGCCCGCTCACCCGGGCCCACCGCAGCGAGCCGGGGCTGGCCGAGAAGTGGGACCTCTACGTGCTCGGCTTTGAGCTGGGCACCGCGTACTCCGAGCTGGTCGACCCGATCGTGCAGCGGGAACGGCTGGTCGCCCAGGCGCAGTTGGCCGCGCGTGGCGACGACGAGGCGATGCGTCTCGACGAGGACTTTCTTCGGGCGATGGAGTATGGAATGCCGCCGGCCGGCGGTATGGGAATGGGAATCGACCGGCTCTTGATGGCCCTGACCGGCCTCGGAATTCGGGAAACGATCCTCTTCCCGTTGGTCCGCCAGGAGTAGTCCCGTCCGGTCGTACGCCGAGCCGTAACCGGGTCCTATTGACGCGACGAGCGGCGCGCGGGTTATTGTGCTCTCGTTAGCAGGAGCACCCTGCTCGAAAGGAATGTGGGACGTGGCCAAGCAGATCATTCACAAGCTGGTCGATGACCTGGACGGCGGGGACGCGGACGAGACCGTCAAGTTCGCCCTCGACGGCGTTCAGTACGAGATCGACCTGTCGAGCGCCAACGCCGCGAAATTGCGCGATGCATTTGCGTCGTACGTGGGTGCTGGCACCAAGGTCGGCCGTGGTGGTGTCGTGATCGGTGGGCGGGCTGCCCGCGGTCGGGGTGGCGCGACCGCCGATCGGGAACAGAACAAGGCGATCCGGGAGTGGGCCAAGAAGGCCGGCAAGGACATCTCGGACCGGGGTCGTATCCCGCAGGAGATCGTGGACGAGTTCCACGCGAAGCGCTGATCCGTCAGCAGCTTGGTGGCCAGCCGCCACCGCAGGCGACACCGACGCCGGGCCGGAGGAGTTCTCCGGGCCGGCGTCGCCGTATCCGGGCGGCGTCGCCGTGTGCGTCCGGGGCCGGGAAGCATTCCGGGCCCACCGGCGTTGTCCACAACCAGTGGAACAGTTGTCCACAGCCTGTGGACAACCTGCTTCAGGGGTCCGGCGCGGCACTCGCCGCGACCGCCGATCCGCCCTCCAGGGACTCCCGGAGCGCTTCCGGACCCCGGATCGGGCTTCCGTCGAGCCAGTCGGATTTCGCTCTGCGCGTAGCGACAGGGCTACCGGAACACCTCCTGAGCGCGGACGGTTGTTCAAAACGACGTGCAACCGACCCAGAGCAGAGACACACGACCTCAGCTGAGTCGGTCAGCGACGATAGAGTAAGGAGGCACGGACGCCCGTCCTGGACGTTCGTGCACCGGCCCCGCCAAGATCTTGACCATCAAGGCGCACGGCACGTGAGGAGCACGAGGGCATGTTCGAGCGGTTCACCGACCGAGCGCGACGGGTTGTCGTCCTGGCCCAAGAAGAGGCCCGGATGCTCAACCACAACTACATCGGTACGGAACACATCCTGCTGGGCCTGATCCACGAAGGTGAAGGCGTCGCGGCAAAGGCCCTGGAGAGCCTCGGCATCTCCCTGGAGGGCGTCCGCCAGCAGGTCGAGGAGATCATCGGCCAGGGCCAGCAGGCGCCGAGCGGGCACATCCCGTTCACGCCGCGAGCCAAGAAGGTGCTGGAGCTGTCGCTGCGCGAGGCGCTGCAGCTCGGCCACAACTACATCGGCACGGAGCACATCCTGCTCGGGCTGATCCGTGAGGGCGAGGGCGTCGCCGCCCAGGTGCTGGTCAAGCTCGGCGCCGACCTCAACCGGGTCCGCCAGCAGGTGATCCAGCTGCTCTCCGGCTACCAGGGCAAGGAGCCTGCCGCGGCGGGCGCCGCGCCGGGTGAGGCCGCGCCGTCGACCAGCCTGGTGCTGGACCAGTTCGGCCGCAACCTGACTCAGGCCGCCCGCGAGGGCAAGCTCGACCCGGTCATCGGGCGCGAGAAGGAAATCGAGCGGGTCATGCAGGTGCTCTCCCGCCGTACCAAGAACAACCCGGTCCTGATCGGTGAGCCCGGCGTCGGCAAGACCGCCGTGGTGGAGGGCCTGTCCCAGAAGATCATCAAGGGCGAGGTGCCCGAGACTCTCAAGGACAAGCAGCTCTACACGCTCGACCTGGGCGCGCTCGTCGCCGGTTCCCGCTACCGCGGTGACTTCGAGGAGCGCCTCAAGAAGGTGCTCAAGGAGATCCGCACCCGCGGCGACATCATCCTGTTCATCGACGAGATCCACACCCTGGTGGGTGCGGGTGCCGCCGAGGGCGCGATCGACGCCGCGAGCATCCTCAAGCCGATGCTGGCCCGTGGTGAGCTGCAGACCATCGGTGCCACCACGCTCGACGAGTACCGCAAGCACCTGGAGAAGGACGCCGCTCTCGAGCGCCGCTTCCAGCCGATCCAGGTGGGTGAGCCGTCGCTGGCCCACACCATCGAGATCCTCAAGGGCCTGCGGGACCGCTACGAGGCTCACCACCGCGTGAGCATCACCGACGCTGCTCTCGTGGCTGCCGCGACCCTGGCCGACCGGTACATCTCCGACCGCTTCCTCCCGGACAAGGCGATCGACCTGATCGACGAGGCCGGTGCCCGGATGCGAATCCGTCGGATGACCGCGCCGCCAGACCTGCGTGACTTCGACGAGCGCATCGCCCAGGTGCGTCGTGACAAGGAGTCCGCGATCGACGCGCAGGACTTCGAGCGCGCAGCCCAGCTGCGCGACAAGGAGAAGCAGCTCCTCGGCCAGAAGGCTCAGCGGGAGAAGGAGTGGAAGGCCGGTGACCTGGACGTCGTCAGCGAGGTTGACGACGAGCAGATCGCCGAGGTGCTCGGCAACTGGACCGGCATCCCGGTCTACAAGCTGACCGAGGAGGAGACCTCGCGCCTGCTGCGCATGGAGGACGAGCTGCACAAGCGCGTCATCGGCCAGGAGGACGCGGTCAAGGCGGTCTCGAAGGCGATCCGGCGTACCCGGGCCGGCCTGAAGGACCCGAAGCGCCCGTCGGGCTCGTTCATCTTCGCCGGCCCGTCCGGTGTCGGTAAGACCGAGCTGTCCAAGGCGCTCGCCGAGTTCCTCTTCGGCAGCGAGGACGCCCTCATCCAGCTGGACATGTCCGAGTTCCACGACCGTTACACGGTCTCCCGGCTCGTGGGTGCCCCTCCCGGCTACGTCGGCTACGACGAGGGCGGGCAGCTGACCGAGAAGGTGCGGCGTCGGCCGTTCTCGGTGGTCCTCTTCGACGAGATCGAGAAGGCTCACCCGGACGTGTTCAACACGCTCCTGCAGATCCTCGAAGACGGTCGGCTCACCGACGGTCAGGGTCGGATCGTGGACTTCAAGAACACGGTCATCATCCTGACCACGAACCTGGGCACCCGTGACGTCGCCAAGGCGGTGTCGCTGGGCTTCCAGCAGTCGGAGGACTCCGAGTCCAACTACGACCGGATGAAGCAGAAGGTCAACGACGAGCTCAAGCAGCACTTCCGGCCTGAGTTCCTCAACCGGATCGACGACACCATCGTCTTCCACCAGCTGCGTCAGACCGAGATCCTCTCGATCGTGGACATCATGATCCAGCGGATCGAGGGCCAGCTGCGGAACAAGGACATGGGTCTGGAGCTGACCGACAACGCCAAGAAGTACCTGGCCGCGAAGGGCTTCGACCCGGTCCTCGGTGCCCGTCCGCTTCGTCGCACGATCCAGCGCGACATCGAGGACAACCTCTCCGAGCGGATCCTGTTCAACGAGCTGACCCCGGGTCAGGTGGTGAGGTCCGCGGTTGGCAGGGACGGGCCGTCACCGACCAGGCGGAAGGAGTCGGTGCCGGCGGGTTCGACCAGGCCGTCCTGCACCAGCCCGGCGAGGGCGCGGGCGCGTTGGACGTCGTCGGTCCAGACCTGGTCCAACCGCTGGTGCGGGACCGGCCCGGTGCTGTCCCGGAGCACTCCGAGCAGCAGACCGCGGACCTGTCGGTCGGTTCCCGCGTACCGCTGGGGTCGGCGGGTCGGCCCGGCCGGCGCCTCCTGGCCGGACGCCCGCCAGGCGCAGACCGACTCGACGGGGCAGGCGGTGCAGCGCGGTGACCGGGCTGTGCAGATCACCGCGCCCAGTTCCATGAACGCGGCGCTGGCCAGCGCCGCTGCGGCCGGTTCGGTGGGAAGCAGTTCCTCGGTGGCGACGAGGTCCGCTGGTCGGGTGACGGGCCCGGCGTCCGGTTCGCCGGCCACCGCCCGGCACACGACCCGGCGTACGTTGGTGTCGACGACCGGGTGCCGCTGCCCGTACGCGAAGGCGGCCACCGCCCGGGCGGTGTACGTGCCGACGCCGGGCAGTGCGAGCAGTTGCTCCAGCCGGTCCGGCACCTGACCGCCGTGCCGGTCGACGATCGCGACAGCGCATTCGCGCAGTCGGACCGCCCGACGGGGGTAGCCGAGGCGTCCCCACATCCGGATCGCCTCGGCTGGCGTGTCCGCCGCCAACGCGGCCGGCTCCGGCCAGCGGGCCAGCCACGCCTGCCAGGCCGGCACCACCCGGACCACTGGTGTCTGCTGGAGCATGACCTCGCTGACCAGGATGGCCCACGGGGTGACGCCTGGCTCGCGCCACGGCAGGTCACGGGCGTGCTGCTGGAACCACCGGCTGACCAGGGAGGCGAAGTCGGGTTGAGTCATGGCGTCGTCGATGATGTCACGCCCGGCGTTCCCGTTGGGTGGGCGGCTCGGGCGGGGTGCCACGTCCTCGTTCGGTGGACGGGGGAGAATGCGCGGATGAACGAGCTCGCGATCACCGTCATCGGTCGGGACCGGCCAGGCATCGTGGCCGACGTCGCGGAGGTGCTGGCCCGACTGGGCGCGAACCTCACCGACAGCACGATGACGCGGCTGCGGGGGCATTTCGCGATGACCCTCATCTGCACCGGCCCGGCCGCCGCCGAGGTCGAGGCCGCACTGGCGTCGCTGGCCGCCGAGGGCCAACTGCTGGCGACGGTACGCGCGGTCACCCCGGACGGCGATGTTCCTCCGGTGGGTGAGCCGTACGTGATGGCGGTGCACGGTTCGGACCGGATGGGGATCGTCGCGGCGATGACGCGGGTGCTTGTGGATGCCGGGGGGAATGTCACCGACCTGAGTACCCGGTTGACCGGTGCGCTCTACGTGGTCCTGGCGGAGGTCGAGTTGCCGGCCGGTGTGGCGGACACTCTGCTCGACCGGCTGCACCGGACGGCTGCCGAGCTGGGCGTGGAGGTCACCCTCCGGCCGGCGGACCCGGACCTGTTGTGACCGGCGGGGAGCGCGGGCCGGAGGTCGGCCTGGGGGACTGGACACCGGAGTCGCTGGACGTGCCGGGCGAGGTGCGGGCGGTGGTGTCCGCCCCACATCCGGTGTTGAGTCGGGCCGCGGACGAGGTCGACCCCACGGCTAAGGAGACGGTCCAACTCGCGGCCGACCTGATAGCCACGATGAAGGTCTCGCCGGGCTGCGTCGGGCTGGCCGCGCCGCAGGTCGGGGTGGGCGCTCGGGTCTTCGCCGTCGACGTGACCGGGCACCCGAAGGCGGTGACGGTGCACGGCACCTTCGTGTTGTGCAACGCGCGCGTGGTCGAGGCGACGCGGTGGAAGCCGGGCCGGGAGGGCTGCATGTCGGTGCCGGACCTGACCGGGGACGTGAAGCGGGCCAGCCGGCTGGTGGTGGAGGGTGACCTGCCGGGTAGCGGCGAGCCGGTCCGGCTGGTGACCGACGGCTTCGAGGCTCGGGCGTTGCAGCACGAGATCGACCACTGCGCGGGGCTACTCTTCCTGGACCGGGTGGCCGGTGCGCACGCGGTCTATCAGCGCAAGGTCTACCTGTGATCGGGTGCCGGACCGGCTTGCTCATCGTCCTGTGTGGAGGGTCGGGTGAGCGCCCCGGAGTGGCTCCGGCGCGTCGCGCCGCACTGCCGGGTACGGCGCGGCTACGGTGGAGGGCATCATGCGTCTGACGGTCGGCCCCCTGCCACCCGCCGTGTACTGGCGGCGTCGCGCCGTCGTACTCGGAGCGGGGTTCCTGTTCCTGATTGTCCTGCTCTACTCCTGTACCGGTTCGGGTCGTTCCGGCGACAAGGAGCCGAAGGCGGGCGGTTCGCCGTCGGCGACGTCCGCCGCGACGCCTGGTCCCGCTGGGCCGGTGCTGACACCGCAGACCGGCGGCCCGTCGTCGTCCGCGTCCGCTGATTCGGGTGCGACGAGTCCGAGCCCGGCGATCACCAGCAACACACCGCCGCTGGGCGCGGCGGCCGGTTCGGAGGACGACGGCACCTGCACCGACGGGGAGATCAGCGTGGTCTCGTCGGCGAGCCCGACCTCGGTGCAGCGGGGCGCGGTGGTCCAGCTGCAACTGAAGATCAAGAACACGTCGGATCGGACGTGCAGCCGCAACGTCGGCGCCGACCTCCAAGAGATCTTCATCAAGTCCGGTGCCGAGAAAATCTGGTCGTCGGACACCTGCGGCAAGGTCCAGGGCTCGGACGTTGTGTCCTTCACGCCGAACATCGAGCGCTCCTACCAGGTGCCGTGGAACGGGCGGGACACCAGCCGCTGCGACGGAGCGCTGGCCGGCGGGCCGTTCCCGCCGGTCGGGTCCTACCAGGTGTTCGCTCGGGTCGGCACGAAGCTCAGCGACCCGGTGAAGCTCACTGTCACCGGCTGAGCCAGGTCAGACGTAGCGTTCCAGGATGGATGCCTCGGCGAGCCGGGACAGCCCCTCACGGACGCCGCGGGCCCGGGCGTCACCGACCCCTTCGACAGCTTGCAGGTCTTCCACGGTCGCGCCGAGCAGACGCTGGAGGCTGCCGAAGTGCAGCACCAGGCGATCGACCACCGCCACCGGCAGCCGGGGCACCTTGGCCAACAGTCGGAAGCCGCGCGGGCTGACCGCGGCGTCGAGCGCGTCGGACGCGGCCGGGTAGCCGATCGCCTTGGCCACCGACACCAGGTCGATCAGCTCGGTGGCACCGAGCAGGTCCAGTTCGACGAGAGCCTCGTCCAGGGTGCGCGACTTGCGGCCGACCGGGAGGTAGTCCCGGATGACCAGCGTGCGGTCGGCGTCCACGCCGGCCATCAGCTCGTCGAGTTGCAGGGCGAGCAGGCGGCCGTCGGTGCCCAGCTCCACCACGTAACCGGCGATCTCGTCGGCGATCCGGCGAACCATCTCCAGTCGCTGCACCACGGCCACCGCGTCCCGCACGGTGACCAGATCCTCGATCTCCAGGGCGGAGAGCGTGCCGGAGACCTCGTCCAGCCGGAGCTTGTAGCGCTCCAGGGTGGCGAGGGCCTGGTTGGCGCGGGAGAGGATGGCCGCCGAGTCGTCGAGCACGTGCCGCTGGCCGTTGACGTAGAGGCTGATGATCCGCATGGACTGGCTAACCGAAATGACTGGATAGCCGGTCTGGCGGGCCACCCGCTCGGCGGTGCGGTGCCGGGTGCCGGACTCTTCGGTCGGGATGGACGGGTCGGGCATCAGGTGCACTGCCGCCCGGACGATCCTGGTGCCGTCGCTGGAGAGCACGACAGCGCCGTCCATCTTGCACAGCTCGCGTACGCGGGTCGCGGAGAACTCCACGTCCAGCGGGAAGCCGCCGGTGCAGAGGCCCTCGACCACCTTGTCGTAGCCGAGCACGATGAGCGCGCCCGTGCGACCCCGCAGGATGCGCTCCAGACCGTCGCGCAAGGCGGTGCCCGGGGCCATCAGGGCGAGATTGGCGCGTAGCGGATCTCCGGCGCTTCCGGCGGCTCCCGCAGTCACGCTCACGCTGATCGGGCGGGCGGGCGAGCCCACGGCGCCGGTGCGGGCCTGAGGCGGCGCGCCGGCTGGCTTGGTGGTATCGCGGTCGATCGGCACGGGCACAGTCTACGGACTGCCGTGCGGTGGGTGCTGTCGTGGTTACTGTGATGTGTCACGATGCCGCCCTTTCCGACGTTTCCCGCTTGCGACGTGCTGTCCGGTTTCGCCGCCCTCGTCGGCACGGTGGGTCACTCGGCGGACGCGCGAGCCGCATGGTGCAGCGCCGAACGGACGTCGGTGACCTCGGTCACCCGCATCTGCTCGGGGCCCGCGCCGGTGCTGGTCGGGCCGCAGCCGGGCGGCACCAGGGCCACCTTGAACCCCAGCCGGGCGGCCTCGGCCAGCCGGCGCGGCACCGCCCCGACCCGGCGCACCTCGCCGGTCAGCCCCACCTCACCGATCGCCACCAGGTGCGGCGCGATCGCCAGGTTGAGCCCGCCGGAGGCGACCGCCAGAGCCACCGCCAGGTCGGCGGCCGGCTCCACCACCCGGATCCCGCCGACGGTGGCGGCGAAGACCTCCCGGTCGTGCAGGGTCAGCCGCTCGGTGCGCCGTTGCAGCACCGCGAGCACCATCGCCAGTCGCGCCGAGTCGAGACCGGAGACGGTGCGCCGGGGAGAGCCCGCCACGGTCGCGCCGATCAGCGCCTGCACCTCGGTGACCAGGGCCCGCCGCCCCTCCATGGCCACCGTCACGCAGGTGCCCGGGACCGGTTCCGCGTAGCGGGTCAGGAACAGCCCGGACGGGTCGGCCAGGCTGCTGATGCCACCCTCGTGCATCTCGAAGCAGCCGACCTCGTCGGCCGCGCCGAACCTGTTCTTCACGCCGCGCACCAGGCGCAGCGACGAGTGCTTGTCGCCCTCGAAGTGCAGCACCACATCGACCAGGTGCTCCAGCACCCGAGGCCCGGCCACCTGACCGTCCTTGGTGACGTGCCCGACCAGCACGGTGGCGATGCCCCGCTCCTTGGCGACCGAGACCAGCGCGGCGGTGACCGCGCGGACCTGGGTCACCCCACCGGGCACACCCTCGGTGCCGGTGGTCGAGATGGTCTGCACCGAGTCGAGCACCAACAGGCCCGGCTTGACCGCGTCGAGGTGACCGAGCACCGAGGCGAGGTCGCTCTCCGCCGCGAGGTAGAGCCGCTCGTGCAGGGTGCCCATCCGCTCGGCGCGCAGGCGCACCTGACTGACCGACTCTTCGCCGCTGACCACCAGCGAGGGGCTGCCGGCGCCGACCGCCCACTGCTGCGCCACATCGAGAAGGAGGGTCGACTTACCCACACCGGGCTCGCCGGCGAGCAGCACCACGGCACCCGGGACCAGGCCGCCGCCGAGCACCCGGTCGAGCTCGCTCACCCCGGTGGGCACCGCGCGGGCCGGAGCGGCGCTGATGGTGGCGATCGGTCGGGCCGGCTCGGACGGCATCCGGGAGCTGACCACCCGACCGGAGACCGTCGGGCCGGTCACCGTGTGCTCGACCACGGCCCCCCACTCGCCGCACTCCGGGCAGCGCCCCACCCACTTGGGCGGCTGGTGCCCGCAGGCGTCGCACTGGTAGGCCGGACGCGGCTCGCGGGCGGTGGACCGACCACGGGCGGCACCGGCCGTGCCGCCACGCGGAGCTGTCGATCGGGAGGTGGTCACATCAGGACGCTAGCCCTCGCGTACGACGAAAACACCCCGGCGTGGTGGTCACCACGCCGGGGTGTTCGTCGATGTGCGGGTCGGGTCACTCGTGGGTCGTGCCGCCCTCGTTGCCCTCGTAGCCACCCTCGCGCTCGATGATCGGCGACGGAGGGGCCGCCGGGGTGAGCGGCACGGCGACCGGCGCCTGCCCGGTGACCGTGTTGCCGTTGCCGAAGTCGAAGGTCACGACCACGTTCTGGCCGGACCGCAGCGCCTCGGTCAGACCGATCAGCCGGAGCTGGGTGGTGGCCTCGGAGTTGAACTGGATGTAGCTCAACGGCGCCAGCTCGATCCGGGCCGGCTGGCCGGGGGCCGAAGGGCTGGCCGAACCGGACGCCCGCGCCGACTCCGGGGCGGACGGGGTGGCCGAGGACGATCCGGTCTCGGAGGGCGTCACCGACGGGCTCGGCGAACCGGACGTCGAGTTCGACGGGCTGGCCGAACCGGACGGCGAGGGGCTCATGGAGGCGGATTCCGAGGCGGACGGCGACGGGCTCGCCGAGCCGCCGCTGATCACGACCTCGCGGGCGCTCTCCGTGGTGACGGTGACAGTCACCGTCTCCTTCGAGTCGTTGTAGATCACGGCGCTGAACCCAGCGTCCTGGCCGGCCTTGTAACCCTCGGTGCCCGGGTAGTCCACGAGCAGGCCCCGCACCGAGAAGGAACCGTTGTTGGTGGTGAGGCTGACGCCCTGGACCGACGGCTCCTTCAATGCGGTCTCGGCGATCTGACCGGTGCCGCATCCGGAAGCCAGCAGGCTGGCCGCCGCAATCCCGGACAGCAACAGGGCCGCCCGCCGGGATCCCCTGATCGAGCGCGTCACGTCGGTCCTCCTCGTCACAATCCCCACCCGGGCCGTACGCCGGGCACGGTGGCCATACCCGCGCAGACCGCGCTCCAGGGTAGTTGGGACTGATCGAGGCCCGCACGCGGACCCGGGCAATGCCACCTGCCCGGGGGGCGTTCACACCACCCGACCGCTCGCCACCAGCAGAACCACGTCGATGAGGGCCACCAGCATCACCGCCCGGAAGGCCGCCACCGGCCGCCGGCCGGCCCGGATCGCGGAGCGCCCGGCGTACCAGCTCAGCGGCGGCACCACGGCGGCCGTGCCGACCGCCGCCCAACCGATCGCCGTCGGCGGGCCGGGTGGTCCGAGGACCAGTGTCGCGGTCGCCGCGAGGAGGAGACCCGCCGCGGCCACCCGGCTGCCTGCGGCACCCAGCCGGTGGGGCAGGCCGCGCACGCCGGTGCGGGCGTCGTCGGCCAGGTCGGGCAGCACGTTGGCGAAGTGCGCACCGGCGCCCAGGCAGGCCGCCGCCGCCACCAGCCAGGCCGGCGGGGTCGGCTGACCGGGCAGCGCCAGCACCACGAAGGCGGGCAGCGCGCCGAACGACACGGCGTAGGGCAGCACCGAGAACGCGGTGGCCTTGAGCGGCCAGTCGTAGAGCAGGGCGGAGACCAGGGCGAGCGTCAGCCAGAACGCCGCCACCGGGTTCGTGGTCAGCGCCAGCAGCGGGCAGGCCACCGCGGCCGCCGCGGCGGCCCAGGCCGTGACGCGTCGACCGACCGCGCCACTGGCGACCGGTTTGTCGGTACGCCCCACAGTGGCGTCCCGCTCGGCGTCCAGCGCGTCGTTGGTCCAGCCGACGGCGAGCTGGCTGGCCAGCACGGCGAGCACCACCGAGACGATTCCGGCCGGCCGGTGGCCCACTCCCCAGGCCAGCAGACCGGCCACCGTGGTCACCGCCGCGGCCGGTTCCGGATGGCTCGCTCTGACCAGCCCTAACACCCTCGACGACATAAGGGAAGTCTGGTCGTTACCGAGCAGTCGTGCCACGCTCGGTTCCATGCGAGACGTGGCTGCGGCCGGGGCGTCCACCGGTCCGAGGGTGCTGCCGCGAAACGATCCGCGTCAGTACGACGATCTGGCCGGTGAGTGGTGGCGGCCGGATGGTGCGTTCGCGATGCTGCACTGGCTGGCTGAGGCCCGCGCCGCGCTGGTGCCGCCGGCCACCCGTCCGGACGCGTTGCTTGTCGATCTGGGTTGCGGCGCCGGCCTGCTCGCGCCGCACCTGGCCGGCAAGGGCTACCGCCACGTCGGGGTGGATCTGACCCGCTCGGCGCTCGTCCAGGCGGCCGAGCACGGGGTGCGGGTGGTCCAGGGTGATGCCACAGCGGTCCCGCTGCCCGACGGCTGCGCGGACGTGGTCTCGGCGGGTGAACTGCTGGAGCACGTGCCGGCCTGGCCGCGCGCGGTGGCCGAGGCGTGTCGGCTGCTGCGCCCCGGTGGTGTGCTGGTGCTGGACACTCTGAACGACACGGCGCTGGCCCGGCTGGTCGCGGTCCGGATCGCCGAGCGGCTGCCGACGGTGCCCCGCGGCATCCACGATCCACGGTTGTTCGTGGACGCCCGGGCGCTGGTGGCCGAGTGCGCCCGACACGGTGTCGACCTGCGGCTGCGGGGCATCCGTCCGCAGGTCGGCGGCACGCTCGCCTGGCTGCTGCGCCGCGCTCGCGCGAGCCGAACGGTCGGTGCGGTGCCTGCCGGCCGCGCGCCGCGCATCGTGCCGACCCGCTCCACCGCCGTGCTCTACCAGGGCCGGGGGGTCCGCAGAGGATAGTCAGGCCGTGGCGGGGTATGGAACGCCGAGGAGGAACGAGATGACGGTGCACGCGCTTGAGGCAGCACGCCGGTTGGCGCCGCGGTTCGCCGCGCGGGCGGCCGAGCACGACCTGGACGGTTCCTTCCCCGTGGACGACTTCGCCGACCTGCGCGAGGCCGGCCTGTTCGGGCTGATGGTGCCCCGGGCGCTCGGCGGTCTGGGTGCCACCTTCGCCGAGTACGCCGCGGTGGCCACTGAGCTTGCCCGGGGCAACGGTGCGACGGCCCTGGTGTTCAACATGCACGCCTCGGTGACCGGCGCGCTGGGCGCGGTCACCGAGGAGTTGGCCGAGGCGTTGGGCGTACCGGACGAGGCGCTGGTCGCCCGCGACCGGCTGCTCAGCGCGGCGGCGCAGGGCTCCTGGTACGCGGTCGCGATGAGCGAGCGTGGCGCGGGCGCGCGGCTGTCCCAGCTGACCACGGCGTACGAGCCGACCGACGGGGGCTGGCATCTCAAGGGCAGCAAGACCTTCTGCTCCGGTGCCGGGCACGCGGACGGATACCTGGTTGCGGCGCGCAGCGCGGCCGACCAGTCGGTGGTCTCACAGTTTCTGGTGCCGGCCGGCGACGGGCTGACCGTGGAGCCGACCTGGGACTCGCTCGGCATGCGCGCCACCTCCTCCCACGACCTGCACCTGGACGTCTCAGTGCCCGCCGACCGGCTGCTCGGTGGGGTCGAAGGGCTGGCGCTGGTGGTCGCCCAGCTGATGCCGCACTGGTTGGTGGCCAGCTACGCCGCCGTCTACGTGGGGGTCGCCCGTGCGGCGATCGACGCGGCGGCCGAGCACCTCAACGCGCGCAACCTGTCCGGTCTGCCGGCGGTGCGGGCCCGGCTGGGTCGGGCGGACGCGGCGACGGCCGCCGCGCAGTTGGTGGTGGCCGAGGCGGCCCGCCGGGTGGACGAGGCGCCCGGTGACGAGGAGACCAACCGTTGGGTGTGGCGGGCGAAGCTGCTCGCCGGGACCACGGCCGCCGAGGTGGCGGCGTCGGTGCTGGAGGCGGCGGGCACCTCGGCGACACGCCGTGGACATCCGCTGGAGCGGCTCTACCGCGACGCCCGCTGCGGCTCGCTGCACCCGGCCACGTCGGATGTCTGCGCCGACTGGCTCGGCATCGCCGCACTGGGCGGCGACCCGGATCGTGACGGATCGGCACCGCGTTGGTGAGCCCGCCGCACCGGGCTCGCACGGAAGAACGACCAGCCGAGGTGGCTGGTGGGACGGCCAGGGGGAGGACAGCATCTGACGAGAGGTGGGGATCGTGTTCGTACCAGTGATCGCGGGGCTCGGGACAGCGCAGCCGCCGTCCGCTTCGCAGGACGAGTTGTGGGAGGGCTTCTTCTCCCGGCACTTCTCCGGCACCACCCGGTCGTTGGCCCAGCGGATCTTCGCCAACTCGGGGGTGACCCGGCGGCAGGCCGCGGTCAACCCGCTGCTGGAGGACGTCTCGGACTGGCCGACCGAGCGCCGGATGCGCCGCTACCAGGTGGAGGCGCTGCCGCTGGGCAAGGAGGCGGTGGGTCGGGCGTTGACCGCGGCCGGGCTGAGCGCCGGCGACATCGGGCTGTTCATCGTCTGCTCCTGCACCGGGTACGCCACCCCGGGGCTGGACATCCTGCTCGCCCGGGATCTGGGCATGGCCGCGGACACCCAGCGGATGGTCATCGGCCACATGGGCTGTTACGCGGCGTTGCCGGGGCTCGGCGCGGCGAGTGACTTCGTCACCGCCCGGGGGCGACCGGCGCTGCTGCTCTGCGCGGAGCTGACCAGCCTGCACATCCAGCCGTCCAGCGCCCGGGTGGACACCCAGCAGATCGTGTCCCACGCGCTCTTCTCGGACGCCGCGGTCGCCGCCGTGGTCGTGCCGGGCGGCTCGGGGTACGCGCTGCGCGAGGTCACCGCCGTCACCGACACCTCGACCGCCGACCACATGACCTGGGACGTCACCGACGCCGGGTTCCGGATGGGGTTGTCGCCGAAGGTGCCGCAGGTGCTGTCGAAGCACGTCCGCGGGCTGGTCGACGATCTGCTGGCTCGGCACGGCGTCACCAGCTCCGAGGTGGACGGTTGGGCGGTGCACCCGGGCGGGCCGCGGATCCTCAACGTGGTGGAGCGGGAGTTGGCGCTGCCCCCGCTGGGGCTGGCGGCGTCCCGGGCGACGCTGGACGAGCACGGCAACTGCTCGTCGCCGACCGTGCTGCTGATCCTGGACCGGTTGGGTCGGGCGACACCCTCGGCTCGGCGCATCGTCATGCTGGCCTTCGGCCCCGGCCTCACCCTGTACGCCGCCCTGCTCGATCGACAGGACTGAACCTCGTCGGCCCGGCCGGTACGCTCGGGGGGTGGATGCGACGGCGGACGACCGGCTGCGCTCGGTGATGCTGTTTGGTGCTGCGGCGGCCGTTCTGGTCGTCGGCGGCTGGTGGTGGCGTGCCGCCGCGCCCGCGTCGACGGCAGGGACGGCTGTCCCTTCCGCGGCGGCGGTGCCATCGGTCGGGCCGAGCGTCAGCACCCCACTGGAACGTCTCCTCGCGGCTGAGGCGGAGCCTGAAGCACGGATCACGGCACGGATGGACCCCGACACCGGCGAGGTCATCCGGGTACGAGGCGGCCCGCACGCGGTGGTCGACCCGGCGACGGGCTCGATCACCGACATCGAGGGCGATCCCGCGGCGCTCTTCGCCCCGGGTGACCTGCCCCCGTTCAAAGAGACGATCTGGCGGGAGGAACGGGACCTCGCCCCTGGCCAGGAAGTGACCCGGGAGGCCGGCAACCACGGTGCGCGCTACCTGCTCCAGTACAAGTGCACCCGCCCCGGCACGATGGCGGTTACGAGCGACGAAGCCAAGATCAACGGTCCGTTGCGCATCGACTGCGACGGCATGACTGCCCATGCCGAGGTGCTGCCCTTTGGCGGGCCGTTCCGGGTGTCGCTGTCGGCCGTCGACCGGCCCATCGACATCCAGGCGCAGCTCGTCGCCCTGCCCCCTCGCTAGCAGGGCCGCTAGGCGGCCAGGGCGCTCAGGTCGCTCCGGTAGGACTCGATCGTGCCCAGGTCGGGCAGCACCCGGGTCACTGTGCCGGCCCGGTCGACCAGCAGGGCTGTCACGGCGCCGGGGCGGGCCGGCTGGCTCAGGAACGACCGCAGGCCTCCGGCGGGGTCGGCCAGGGCGCGAGCCTGCCGCTCGATGGTGGGCCTGGCTGGCACCGTCCGCCCTCCGGTGACGGTGATTACGGAGACGCCGGCGGGCGCGGCCGCCAGGGCGTCGGTGACCCGGTCCGGGCAGGGGCAGCCGTCCAACAGGATGATCATGGCGGGTAGCAGACCGCGCAGTGGCACGGGTGCGTCGTCCGCGTCGACCAGGTCCAGTGCGGGCAGCGCCCGACCGACGAGGGTCGCGGGTGGCGAATAGGGGGCCGGGGTCGGCCGGTCGGCGCCGCGGTTGGCGCGGGGCCAGGTGACCGCCAGCAGGCCGGCCAGCGTGGTGAGGACTGCCACCAGCAGGACCACCAGCGGCAGACCCAGGCCCCGGTGACCGCCCGGGAGGCCACTGGCCCGGCGCAGCTCACGGCGGAGCTCAGCGGCCTCGGCGGCCAGTGCGGAGGCGTCGTCGGGAACCACCACGCGGCCCCACTCGGGCGGTAGGCCGGGCACGCCGTCGGCTGGCCCGTGACCCTCTGCGTCCGGCTTGCCCATCGGACCTCCTGGAAGCGTCTCGAGAGCGGAGTGTGGCTCGGTCTCCAGGGTCGCGCACCAGGGGCTCCTCCCGCTACATCTGGGCGCGGTCCTGCTGGCCGGGCTACCATGGGAGGAGCGCATAGCCCTTGATCTCGACGTTCTGTTCACCCGTACCGGGCAGTCATTCGCGCGTTACGGAGCGTGTTCGAACCATCGGTTTGACCGCCTGTCAAGCTGAAGCAAGACCTCTCACAGGGCCCCTGAGCTGCGCCAACGGTCAGGACATCGGAGAGACATCAGTGCCTGACCGTGTTACCCTAGACACAGCGAAAGGGGTTTCGAACCTATGGTTTTCAGTGTCGGCGAGACCGTTGTTTACCCCCACCACGGGGCCGCACTCATCGAGGCAATCGAGACTCGGATCATCAAGGGCGAGCCTAAGAAATACCTCGTCCTGAGGGTCGCGCAGGGTGACCTGACGGTCCGGGTGCCGGCCGAGAACGCCGAGATCGTGGGCGTCCGCGAGGTGGTCGGCGAAGAGGGCCTCGGGAAGGTCTTCGACGTTCTGCGGGCTCCGCACACCGAGGAGCCGACCAACTGGTCGCGGCGTTACAAGGCCAATCTGGAAAAGCTGGCTTCCGGCAACCCGCTGAAGGTCGCCGAGGTCGTGCGTGACCTGTGGCGCCGGGAGCGGGAGCGGGGCCTCTCTGCGGGCGAGAAGCGGATGCTCGCCAAGGCCCGCGACATTCTCGTCGGCGAGGTCGCGCTGGCCGAGAAGAGCACCAAGGATGAGGCGGAGACGCTGCTCGACAAGGTCCTCACCGAGGCCTAGTCCGCACAGCATCGTCGTACCCACATCTCAGTGAAGAAACCACCGAGGACCGCGACGTGACCGCGCAGCTCAATCCGCGCGGTGACGTCGCGGTCCTCGTGCCTGCGGCGGGTGCCGGCGTACGGCTCGGCCCCGGCCGACCCAAGGCGCTGCGCCTGCTCGCCGGTGAACCGCTGTTGGTGCACGCCGTGCGTCGACTGGCCGCCGCTCCGTCGGTGCACACCATCGTGGTGGCGGCGCCGCCCGCCGAGGTGCAGGCCGTCCGCGAGCTGTTGGCGCCGGTCGCCCCGGTGATCGTGGTGCCCGGCGGTGCCGAACGGCAGGCGTCGGTGGCCGCCGCGCTGGCCGCGGTGCCCGCCGGCCCGACGATCGTCCTGGTGCACGATGCCGCCCGAGCGCTCACCCCACCTGAGCTGGTCGAATCCGTCGCGGCGGCGGTACGTGGCGGGCGTGACGCGGTGATCCCGGTCCTGCCGGTCGTCGACACGATCAAGGAAGTCGGTGCCGACGAGGTGGTGCTCGGCACCGTCGACCGTTCCGCACTGCGCGCGGTGCAGACCCCGCAGGGTTTCCGTCGGGCCGTGCTCAGCGCCGCCCACGCCGCCGCCGGTGACTCCCTCACCGACGACGCCGGGCTGGTCGAGAAGCAGGGCGTCGCGGTGAGCTGCGTGCCCGGCTCGGAGTACGCAGTGAAAATCACCCGACCGTTCGACCTGGCTCTGGCCGAGCATCTGCTTGCCGCTGCCGGTTGACGCGTACCCTCTGATCATGATCGTTCCCCGGGTGGCCATCGGCACCGACGTGCATGCGTTCGAGCCGGGCCGGCCCTGCTGGGTGGCCGGGCTGTTCTGGCCCGATCAGGACGGTCTCGCCGGGCACTCGGACGCCGACGTGGCCGCCCACGCCGCCTGCAACGCGCTACTCTCCGCCGCCGGTCTCGGTGATCTCGGTTCCGCCTTCGGGGTGGGCCAGCCGGAGTGGGCCGGCGCGTCCGGGGTGGCTCTGCTGACCGAGACGGCCCGTCGGGTGCGCGCCGCCGGCCTGGAGATCGGCAACGTGTCCGTGCAGGTCATCGGCAACCGCCCCAAGATCGGCCGGCGCCGCGCGGAGGCGCAGGAGGTCCTCTCCGCCGCGGTCGGCGCCCCGGTCACCGTCTCGGCGGCGACCACCGACGGGCTCGGCTTCGCCGGCCGCGAGGAAGGGTTGGCCGGGGTCGCGGTGGCCCTGGTGTACGACGCGTCGGCCGCCTAAGCTCGCCGCGATGTCCAGCGACCCCGCCCCCGACCAGTCCGCCGCCGACGGCTACGTCCAGCGGGCCCAACTCCTCGCCGAACTCGGCCGCTACGACGAGGCGGCCGGGGAGCTGGCCTACGGGTTGGCCCTCCAGCCGGATGACGTCGACGCACTCACCATGCTGGCCCGGGTGCACCTGGCCGCCGGGCACCCGGCCGAGGCGCTCACCGCCGCCGACACGGCCGTGGCCGCCGCACCGGAGGCACTGCCGCCGCTGGTCGCCAGGGGCATGGCGCTTGCCGACCTGGAGCGCTACAGCGAGTCGGCGGCCACCGCCGATCGGATCCTCACCCTCGGCCCGGCCGACGCGTACGCCCAGCGGAGCGCCGCGGCGATCCTGGCCGGCGCCCGCAACGGTCAGCCGGCGCTGAACGCGGCCTGGCGCGGTGTCGAGTTGGCGCCGCAGGAGCCGCAGGCGCACCTGGTGCTCAGCCTGGTCGCCGCCCGCCTGGACCTGTTCGACCTGGCCGAGCGGGCCTATCGGGAGGCGCTGCGGCTCGACCCGCGGATCGGCGAGGCCGGCCACGACGTGGGTGTCATGCGGCTGGAGCAACGCCGCTGGTCGGAGGCGTTGGAGCACGTCGCCGAGGCGGTGACGGTCAGCCCGAGCCGGATCGACTCGCCACGAACCCTCGCGTACGGGCTGCACCGCCTGGTGCTCTACGGCGCGGGCTGGTCGCTGGTGGCGGCGGTGCTGGTCGCGTTCGCGGCGTCGGCGAGCGACGGGTTCTCCCGCGTCCTGGCGGTGCTCGCCGCCCTGACCGGCGGGATCGTCGTCTGGCAGCTCGCGGCCCGGCTGCCCGGGCTGACCCGAACCGTCCTGCCCGCCCTGCTGCACTCGGACCGGGCGATGGCACTGGCCGTCTACGCCGTGGCCGCCGCGCCGCTGCTGCTGCTGGTGTACGCCATGGTCGGCTCACCGTGGCCCCTGGTGCTGGCCATCGCCACCACGGCGGTAGCCGAGTTCGCCGTGTTCACGCGTACCGCCGTCCGCTAGACAGAACGCGCCCAGGTCCAGGCGTAACCCTCGTCCTCGCACGAGCTGGCGGCGTCGCAGAGATTCAGCGGGCGGAAGGTGTCGACCATGACGGCCAGTTCGTCGAAGTAGTCCGCGCCGATGGAACGCTCGGCGGCACCCGGCTGGGGGCCGTGGGTGAAACCGGACGGGTGCAGGGAGATCGAGCCCTGCTCGATGCCGGAGCCGCGCCGCGCCTCGTAGTTGCCCCCGGTGTAGAAGAGCATCTCGTCGGAGTCGACGTTGTGGTGGTTGTACGGCACCGGGATCGACTGCGGGTGGTAGTCGACCTTGCGCGGCACGAACGAGCAGATGACGAAGTTGGGCCCCTGGAAGGTCTGGTGCACCGGCGGGGGCTGGTGGATGCGGCCGGTGATCGGCTCGAAGTCGTGGATGGAGAACGCCCACGGGTAGAGGTGCCCGTCCCAGCCGACCACGTCGAACGGGTGGTGGGCATATGTGTGACGAGTCCAGGCAGCGCCGCTGCCACCGGGGCCTGCGGCCCGGGACCGGTGCCGGACCAGCACCTCAACCTCCTCGCCGTCGACGAGCAGCGGGGCGTCGGGGCCGCGGACGTCCCGCTCGCAGTACGGCGAGTGCTCCAGGAACTGGCCGCGTACGGAGAGGTAGCGCTTGGGCGGGCCGATGTGGCCGGACGCCTCGACGGCGAGCAGCCGGACGGGCTGGTCGCCGGTGGGCACCAGCCGGTGGATGGTCGAGGTGGGGATGACGACGTAGTCGCCGGCGACCGCGTCCAGCACCCCGAACGGGGACTCGACCCGCAGGGTGCCCGACTCGACGTAGAGGCAGTGGTCGCCGGTGGCGTCGCGGAACAGCGGTGAGGGCCGGTCGGCGAGGACGTAACCGATCCGTACATCGTCGTTGGCGAGCAGGTACTGCCGGCCGAGGATGGGGTCGGAGCCGCCGGTGCCCAGTTTGTGCGTGCGCAGGTGGCGGGGCTTGAGCGGCAGGTTCGGCGCCCGGGTGAACGCGGGCGGGGTGAACTCGTCGGCGGCCAGGATCGCGGTGGGCGCGTGCCGGTGGTAGAGCAGGGACGAGTCGGAGGAGAAGCCCTCCTGGCCCATCAGCTCCTCGGCGTAGAGGCTGCCGTCGGGCTGCCGGAACTGGGTGTGGCGCTTGCGCGGCACCTCGCCGACGCTGCGGTAGTACGGCATCTCGCCTCCCGATATTTCCCGTTCACCGGCCGAAGGCGTCCGATAATCGGACGCTGTTGTCCGTTCCTCGTAGCGTCCCGTACATTCTTGTTCCGTGTCAACGCAGGTGCCAGCACTCCTCCACGGCCTGGTGGACGACGCCGCCGTCTTCCCACCGGGCAGCGCCGCGCTGCACGACGCCCTGGCCGCCCACCGTCAACACCGCGCCGCCTGGTACGCCGACCTGGTCGGCCCACTGCTGATCCCCGCCTCGGACGTGGCCGCCGGTGAGCTGAGCGGTCTCGTCGACCCGGGCGAGGGCCTGGTGGTCGGCGTGATCGGTGACACCGGGATCGGGAACCTGCCGTTCGCGCTGTCGTTTCTCGCCCCCGACGGCGTCACCGCGCGTCAGGTCGAGGTGGCGGTCGCCAAGCGCGGCGAGGACCCGCTGCCCGGCATCGCCGAGTTGCTGCGGCTGACCGACGAGCTACCGGGCGTGGAAACCGTCTACGCCGAGCTGCCGCTGACCTTCGGGCTGATGGGCGCACTGGACGCGCTCGTCGCCGCGCGGGCCGACGGAGCGCCGATCGCGGCCAAGTTCCGCACCGGCGGCCTGGCCGCCGAACTCTTCCCCACCCCGACCGAGCTGGCCGCGGTGATCTGCGCCTGCCGGGACCGGGGCCTGCCGTTCAAGCTGACCGCCGGGCTGCACCAGGCGATCCGACACCTGGACCCGGAGACCGGGTTCACCCACCACGGCTACGCCAACGTGCTGGCCGCGACCCTGGCCGCCGCCGACGGTGACGGGGTGCGCTCCGTCGCCGAGCTGCTGACCGTGGTCGACCCGCGCCCCCTGGTGGAGCGCGCGACGGCACGGCTGGACGGGCCTCGCCCCCTGTGGGTGGGGTTCGGCTCGTGCAGCATCCTGGAACCACTGACCGATCTGATCCGGCTTGGGCTGGTGAACGGGGGCTACGACGCATGACCTGGGTGACCGGTGCCGACGGTTCGCCGTACGGGGTGACGAACCTCCCGTACGGGGTGTTCCGGCTAAACGGGGGTCCGTCGCGGATCGGCGTACGGATCGGGTCCTGGGTCTTCGACCTCGCGGCGGCCGAGGCCGCCGAGCTGGTGCTGGCCGCCGGCACGCTGTGCAGGCCCGTGCTCAACGACTTCATGGCCCTGGGTCGTCCGCAGTGGACGGCGGTACGGCAGCGGCTCACCGAGCTGCTGACCGACCCGGCGCACCGGGACGCGGTGGAGCCGCTGCTGGTGCCCCTCGACGACGTGGAGCTGCTGCTCCCCATCGAGGTGGCCGACTACGTCGACTTCTACTCATCCGTTCACCACGCGTCGAACGTCGGGCAGATCTTCCGCCCCGGCCAGCCGCCGCTGCTGCCCAACTGGAAGCACCTGCCGATCGGCTACCACGGGCGGGCCGGCACGGTGGTCGTCTCCGGCACGCCGGTGACCCGGCCGACCGGGCAACGGGCCTCCGCCGAGGGCCCGGTCACCGGCCCATCGGTACGCCTCGACATCGAGGCCGAGGTGGGCTTCGTGGTGGGCGTACCCAGCGCATTGGGCGATCGGGTCTCCGTGGATGACTTCGCCGAGCACGTCTTCGGGGTGGTGCTGGTCAACGACTGGTCGGCCCGCGACATCCAGGCCTGGGAGTACCAGCCGCTCGGCCCGTTCCTCGGCAAGTCGTTCGCCACCTCGGTCTCGGCATGGGTGACGCCGTTGGACGCCCTCGCCGACGCCTTTGTGCCGGCCCCCGACCAGGACCCGCCGGTGGTGGACTACCTGCGGGACGTGCCGCACCTGGGCCTGGACCTGCGCCTGGCCGTGGAGTGGAACGGCGACCAGGTCAGTGAGCCCCCGTTCGCCACCATGTACTGGACCCCCGCCCAGCAGTTGGCGCACCTCACCGTCAACGGGGCTTCGCTGCGCACCGGTGACCTGTACGCCTCCGGGACCGTCTCCGGCCCGGACCGAGGACAGGTCGGCTCCTTCCTGGAACTGACCTGGGGTGGGGCCGAGCCGGTCAAGGTGGGCGGCGAGAGCCGTACCTTCCTTGACGACGGCGACACGGTGACCATCACGGCCACCGCCCCCGGCCCGGACGGCACCACCATCGGCCTCGGTGAGGTGTCCGGCACGGTTCGTCCGGCCCGCTGAGCGGGCACCCGCCATCCGTCTCGTGCACGGGACCCGTG
The DNA here is from genome assembly GCF_003857035.1 of Micromonospora arida. Lineage (GTDB taxonomy): Bacteria > Actinomycetota > Actinomycetes > Mycobacteriales > Micromonosporaceae > Micromonospora > Micromonospora arida. The sequence continues at coordinate 9,966 of NZ_QGSY01000144.1, read as the reverse complement.
ATCGCACCGGCTGTGCGATCACCGGCCCCGGTTGATCCGTTGATCGTCCGGATTCCGTTGCCACACCGCGCAATCCGAGCCGGGCTCCGCCCGGCCGCCAGCGGTGGGGCAATCCCGACGCACACGGAGGTAACGACGATGCACGATCTTGCAGGCGCGGTCTGGCGTACCAGCAGCCGCTCAAACGACCAGGGGCTCTGCGTGGAAGTGGCGGACAACCTGGTCGATGTCCATGGTCTGGTCGGGGTCCGCGACTCCAAGGACCAGGCCGGTCCCACACTCGCGGTCAGCCCGCCGGGGTGGACGGCGTTCATCGGCGCGATTCGGGCCGGTCGCTTCGAGCGCTGACCGGCGCTTCGGCGCCGGTCGACGACGACCGGTGCCGAAGCGACCGCCGAATAGGACAGCGTGGCCTCCGGGTGGTGGAAATTCCGCTCCGGAGGCCCCGTCCGGCCCTCACTCCGCGTACCGTCGGGGACACGGGAGGGTGGCATGTCGACGGTGGCGATTACCGGGATCATCGAGGCGCACGCTGTCGACGTCTGGCGTCTGCTGACCGACCTGCCCGGCCGCGCGGCCCGGTTGACCGCAGCCGGCCCGATCGAGGTGCTCACCCCGGGCTCGTTCGGGCCGGGCACCTCCTGGCGCGAGGAGCGGGCCCAGCCGGGCGGCGGCACGCTGACCGAGGAATTCCTGGTGGTCGAGGCGCTCGCACCGCAGCGACTGGTGCTCTGTTCCTCCGGCACCGGCGCGGACTACCGCATCACCTGGAGCCTGCGGCCGGTCCGCCGCCGCCGTCGGGGTTGCACGGCGATCACCGTGACCCACGAGGCGGTGCCGACCGCTCCGTACGGCCGGGTGGTGGCGCTGCTGCTCGGCGGGCTGGCCGCGCGGGCGGTCGAGGCGGCGCTCTGGCGTGATCTCGCCGACATCGCCGCCGCGGCCGGTGCCACCGGGTCCGTCGAAGCCGCCTGAGCGCCGGGCGGTCAGCCCTCGCCGTGACCTGAACGGGGTCCGGCCCCCTCCGCTGGGTAGGGTGCCGGGCGGAGGTGCGGCATGAGGTTCCCGAGAGGCCGGCGACGGCTCGCGATCGCGGTCGCGGCGCTGCTCGCGACGGCGGCCGTCGTGGTCATCGTCCACCGGGTCCTCGCACCGGCAGAGGTGAGCACCGTGGCGCGGGCCGACTATCCGGCCCCGGCCCGACCGGCTGCCGGAGTGATCGGTCGGTTGCCGGTCGCCCCGTTGATCGTCGACGGGAGACTGCGGGTGTACGCCGCACACCGCCAGGTCTACGCCGACCGGCCGGTCGACGGTCGGTACCGGACCAGCCCGTACTGGTCGTACCGGCGGTGGCCGGCGGAGTTGACCGGGGTGGTGGCGAGCGGCAGCACGGTGGTCAGCCGCTGGTCCGACGGGCGGCTCGTCGCACTCGACGCCCGGACCGGCGGGGTGCTCTGGCGAGCCGACGGCCCGGAGCCCGTCGAGAGCACGGCGCCGGCTCGTCGTACCTGGGCGGCGACCGTCTGGGACGCGCCCGGGCTCCAGCTCACCGACCTTCCCGACGGGCGGACCGTGCTGGTGGTGACCGGGGATGCCCAGGCGCGCGGGGTCGAGCTGAGCGGCGGTCGGGAGCTGTGGCGGGTCGAGCTGCCCGGCAGGTGCCGTAGCGATGTCGGCACCACCGCCACCGGGCAGCTGATCGGCCTGGACACCTGCGCCGGGGCGGCCACCGTCGAGTTCCGGGACGCGGCGACGGGCGAGGTACGTGAGCGTTGGCGACCGCCGGGCGGCCCGGACGGATTTGTGGTGACGCCGCTCGGCTGTCGTACCGGCCGGTCGGACTGTCTGGGGTTGCGGACCGCCGGGCCGGGTGACGAGGGCGGTCGGGGTTGGTTGTTGGCTGCCGGTCCGCCGGTCGCCGCCCCCGCGCTGGACCCGGCCGGGGCCGCGCTGGTCGGTGAGCAGTCCGTCGCCGTGCTCGACGGGGTCGTGGTGGGTCGATCGGCGCGTACGGGCACCGAGCTGTGGCGGTCCACGGGCCTCGGCGGTGCCCGGGTGCTGGCCGGGCAGCCGGGCCGGGTGCATCTGCTGACCGAGGCGAACGATCTGGTGACGCTGGATCCGGTGACCGGTAGGCAGTTGTCGCGCTTCGCGCTCAATGTCGGCTCGGACGGGACTGGCTGGGCACCCGGGGCGGTGACCGCCGAGGACGGGTTCGTCGCGATCGAGCGGCTTCGCAAGCCGGTCGACCCCAGCGGCGACGACCGGCGCTACTACTACACCGGTGAGACGGTGATCCTGGCCGCCACCTGATCGTGGGGTCTTCGGCCCGGGAACCCCGAACCATTCCGTTCCCTTTGTCATAAAAGGGTAGTTTTTTCATGGTTCAGGTTTCCGGTGGAAGGGGTCGGCGCATGGCCAGAACGGCAGCCAATTACCTCGTGGGCGGCGCGCTCGCCGCCACCGCGAGCCTGGCGTTGGCGGTGTCGCCGGTGCTGGCCGCCGACCCCGCCTCGGCGCGGGGGTTCGCCGTCGTCCGGGCCGAGCCGTCGGCGGGCACGGGCGTCACCTTCGAGATCCTGCCGGCGTCGCCGACCCCGCCCCCGCCCACGTCCACACCGACGGCACCACCCCAACCCACACCCAGTCACGGCGGTGAGTTGCCGGTCACCGGCTCGGGCGGGTCGGCGCTGCTCCTCGCGATGCTGGGCGCAGCCCTGATCGTCGCCGGGTGGTTCGCCGCCCGCCGCAGCCGGCCGAGCTGACAGGCCCATCCAGAGCCAGCCGGGCTGACGGGCCCGCCAAAGGTGAGCCGGGCTGACGGCCGGGGTCAACGCCCGGCCGCGGTGCGCTCCCTCGGCTGGCCGGCGGGAGGCCGACCGGACCGGCGGGAACGGCGGGAACGGCGGGCCAGGATGGCGAGGCCGACGACCAGCAACAGGCCCGCGACGGCCGCCGCCACGGTCCACCCGGAGAAGATCCGGGAGACGACACTGCCCCGCTTCCCGACCTGACCAGCGTCGGGGAAGGTGACCTGCGCGGTGATGCTCCGCTTCACCAGGCCGCTCTCCAGGTTCACCTCCGCCTTCCAGGGGCCGTTCGGCAACGTGACCGGGAATCGGGCGATGACCTGCCCGGACGCGCCCGGTGCCAGCGTGACGCCCTGCCCGACCGGAAACGGGCCGGCCCGGCTGCCGGCCGGACCATCGCTCAGGCTGACCGCGCCGGTCAGGTCGATGGCACGGCCTCCGGTGTTGGTGACCTGAACGGTCATCGACGGTTCGCCCTCGGGGCTGCGGGCCGGGCGTACCTCGCCGATCGAAAAGTCGGAGGCGGGTTCACCACCAGGCCCGATGTCGAGGTACATCCGGACTCCGACCCGGTGGACCTGCATGATCTCGCCGCCGGACCGGGGAGTTGAGGCGGTGGATGCCCAGACCACCCCGTACCGCTCGCCGCGGGAGGCGTTCGGCGGCACGGTGATGGTCGCTCGGACCCGGGTCTCGCCCCGCGGTCCCAGCTCCACGAAGCGCTCGTCGAGGGTGACCCAGGAGGTCAGCTCGTTCTCGGCGCGACCCTCGCCGAAGCGGAACGCAGCATCCTCCAGGGTCGCGGCCGCCGGATACACGTCGACCCGCCGGGTCTGGTCGGTGCGGTTGACGATCAGCAGTTGCCGCTTGATGGTGGTGCCCGGCGGTAGGTGGTCGACGATGTAGCGCAGCGCCCGGGGGTCGCTGCGGCGCTCAGTCGGGGCTTCCAGCAACCGGATCCCGATGGTGCCGTCGTCCGATCCCGCCTCCGGTTCGACCGCGCCGGCCCGGGTCGACAGACCCGGACCGGCAAGGAAGAACAGGGCGAGCGCGACAGCGATCGTCGACCGCCCCCGGGGGCTACGCCACGGAATGTGTCACCGTGCCTTCGTAGACGCCCGCGATGCTGTCCAGCGGGACGTTGACCACCAGGGTGGGGGTCCAGTTGGCGGAGTTGCCGCCGGTGCCGCCGCTGTGCGTGAACGCGGTGAGCGGGGTGACGCTGGACAGCGGTGCGGCGTCGCCGGCGGTGGCCTGCCCCTCCGTGAAGGTGCCGTCACCGGTGGTCGGCGGTACCCCGGTCGCAGGCCCGGACCAGTAGTCGATCTCCTCCGGGAGGACCGTCTCGGGCGGTGAGCCGCCGCCGGTCTGGAAGACGCTCGCGGTCACCGACGCGACCCAGGAGGCGTCGGCGGCGCCTCGGGAGTCGGTGACCGTCACCACGCCGAGCTGGCCGCTGATGACGCCACCGGGGGCACCGTTACCGAGGTCGGCGGTGGCCGGCGCGACGATGTCGAGGGTGCCGGCGAGCACCTCGAAGGTGGTGTCGGTGGTGTCGGTGGGCGCGGCGGCAGCCGGCGCGGCGAGGAAGCCCACCATTGCCGCGGCGGCCGCCCCGGCCAGACAGATCTTGGCAGTACGCACTGTTCGTTACCCCGTCTTCTCGAAGTGAGCCGGAGTGAGTCCTCGACACAACCGGCTACTCGGAAGATAAGGCAGAAAGCACGCAAAGGCGGACAAACAGGGCTTAGTTCACGATTGAAGTTGACGCCGCCTGGTCACGCTGCCGAGCCGTCGGCCTCGCCCTTCTCCGTCAGGCCACTCGGGCGGTGAGGTTGGAGTGCTGGGGTCGCGGTTCGGCGTCGCGGCTCAAACTCACCAGCAGCTGATCAGAGAACAGCAGAGCGTCATCGCGCCGGAGTGCTGCGTGGTGGAGGGTCTGCAGCCATGATCCCGGGTCCACGCCAAACTCCCGGCGCAACGTGGCGCGGGCTGCCGCGAAGATGCGCAGGGCCGCCGGAAGATTGCCGGCCCGGTAACACGCGACGAGCATGAGCGCTGCGGACTTCTCCCGGGCGAGATTCGGGTCATCGATCTCCGGCAGCCCAGCAATGGCGGAGAGGCCGTCGCCGCTGGCGATACGGGCGGCAGCGAGGTCCTCGGCCAGGGCGAATCGTTGCTCGCGGAGCATTGCGAAGCGGTGGTCGAGCCACCCCTGAGCGGCCACGTCCTGGCCCGGCGCATCGGCCCAGAGCGCCGATGCGCTTTGCAGTGACTCAACCGCGCCACGGAAATCCGAGCGGCTCATCGCCCGCCGGCCCTCGTTCCAGAGTTCGTTGGACCGCGCGAGATCCAACTCTCCGTCGAGAATGTCGAGCCGATAGCCACCATGGACGGTTGCGAGACGTTCGTGGAGTTCCGGGCCTATGTCGGCAAGGAACCGGCGCAGTTTGGCTATGTAGGTCCGCACGTTCGCATCTGCGGAAACTGGCGGGTCGCTCCAGAGGGCAGCCGCCAGGCTGGTCGCGCTGACATTCTGCCCATGTCGAAATAGAAGAGCTGCGAAAATGCCCTGGACGCGTCCTTCCCGTGGGAAGTGGAAGGCATTGTCTACTGTCACGCCCGGAGATCTGAGTAGTCGGAACATCATTTTGGCACCCCCGTTGTCGCTCACCGTCAGGGTGGGCAGCGACAGGGACGCTACATCGGCCCGAGCATCGAGGCAACGGATGCTCTCGCCATTATTTAACGGACTTATCTAGAGCCGATGCGCCTTGCGGCTGGTCGACCGTTTTGTCGCTTCGGGACTGAGGCGCCCGCGCGGAGTCGCCCGTCACGTGGAGTAACTGAGGCGGGAGTAGCGGAAAGCGAAAGTGACGTGGTCACATGACGGGCCGGCGACGAGGTTCCAGCGGCTTGATTGGTGTGGTCGCGACACTCTGTCATCTCCGCGTCGACCTGTCCGGCAGGCCGCATCTGCCGTCGCCATGGCCACCAGAGGTCGGCGATCCGGGCACACGACGATGGTTCTCCAACTCGACGATTCGGTCGAGCGTGCGCTGCGCGCGCCAAACCGGACGGCCGGAACGACGTGATCCAATTCGGGCGGCAAAAGACTCGGCCGCCCGCCCCAGCGGACGGCGTGTGCTGCGAATGTGCAGCGCTGGTGCATCGAAGTGAAAGGCTGCGATCTCCACCGCAATAACGACCAGGGATGTGGCGATGAGTAAAAAATCTACAGGTCTGCTCCGAGCATTTCCCCTTGCTGCGACCGTCGTCGCCGCCGTACTGCTGCCGGCAGTTCCTGCCACGGCGGGGGGCGGGGTCACGCCGGCGGCGTCTGAGAGCCTCGTGCCAATCCCGGCTCCGATACCGCCAAAGGGTGAGCAGGGCCCTGAGTTTGGCACCCAGGCGGAGTACTGCACCCCGGGGACCTACCTCTACTCGATGACCAACACCACCAACACCTTCGACGCGAAGTTCCGTACGTCGGTCATCAACAACACCAGTTCGGCGAAGAGCTTCAAGTTCACCGCGACGAAGACGGGCACCACGACCTTCACGGTTTCGGTTTCGGTTTCGGCCGAGCTGAAGGCGGCAATCTTCGCGAAGATGGAAGCCACCATCAACGCAGGTGTCGAACAAACCAACACGACGTCCTATGGTGTCGAGGTCAGCGGCACCGTCAACGCCAACTCCACCCTGTACGGCGATTACGGCAACTGGAAGGAGAACGTCAGCTGGAAGTCGCACTACGTCTACAGCAACTGCAACACGGCCTCCGAGAACTCGGGCAGCGCGTACGCGCCCTACCGCGAAGCCTGGAAGCTGTACTACTGACCGTGCCCGCCCGGCGGCTTGACGACCGAGGTGAGGGTCATCAGGCTCGTCCGGCCTGGATTGGAGACGCGAGATGCGTGCTGGTCGTTACGCCGTATGCCTGGCCATCGGCATGGTCGTCCCCTTGCTGATGGTCAGCGGCTGCACCGGTGACACGGCGAGACGATCGGCGTTGCCGTCCGAACCGCCCTCACCCACCGTGCCGAACCGGCCTTCTCCCACTCCGGAAGCAGCGACAGGGTGGTTTCCGGCGGGTCGGGTGCTGCTGGCCGGCCCGCTGGCAGAGCAGAAGGAAGCAACCATCGCCGATGTTGTTCCCAGTGGGGCCAGCTTCACTGTGTATTTCGTCTGCACCGGAGGAGGTCGGATCGCATTGAACATGAAGACCGCCGCTCCGCTGCGATATCCCTGCGACGGAGTGCCCAACCGGTCGCAGGTCTTCGTCGACAAGGGCGTCTCGACCGATCTTGCCGTCGGGGTCGAGGGTGAGGCGCAGTGGCGACTGGCGGTGGTCGACGGAGCGCCCTAGCCGGGTACTGGCGGGCGGAGCAGCTGAGTGCTGTCCCGCCCGCCCTCGTCGTTCGTTGCCTGCCTGTGGCCGGTGCGGTACCGCCCACGACGCCGGGCTGTCGCTCAGGCCAGGGCGGCCTCGGCCGCCGCCAGGAACGCGTCGTTCTCGGCCGGGGTGCCGATGGTGACCCGGACCCCGTCTCCAGCGAACGGCCGCACGATCACCCCGCGTGCCTCGCACGCCTTGCCGAAGGCCACGGCCCGCTCGCCCAACGGCAGCCAGACGAAGTTGGCCTGGCTCGTCGGCACCTCGGGCACGAACTTGCGCAGCGCCTCGGTGACCCGGTCCCGCTCGGCGACGACCAGGGCGCAGCGACGCTCCATCTCCACCACCTGGGTCAGCGCGGCGAGCGCCCCGGCCTGGGCTGCGGTGCTGCTGGAGAACGGGGTCGCCACCTTGCGGATGGCGGCGGCCACCACCGGCTGGGCAACCAGCCAGCCCATCCGCAGCCCGGCGAGCCCCCACGCCTTCGACAGCGTGCGCAACACCGCCACGTTCGGCCGGTCCAGGTAGTCGAGACCGTCCGGCACCTCCGCGTCGGTGACGAACTCCCGGTACGCCTCGTCGATGACCACCAGCACGTCGTCCGGCACCGCGTCGAGGAACCGGTCCAGCTCGGCCCGGCGCAGGGCCGTACCCGTGGGGTTGTTCGGGTTGCAGACGAAAATCACCCGGGTCCGGTCGGTCACCGCCGCGGCCATCGCCGCCAGGTCGTGCCCGTGCCCGGCGTCGTTGGGGACCCGCACGCTGGTCGCGCCGCTGGTCGCCACGATGATCGGGTACGCCTCGAAGGACCGCCACGAGTAGAGCACCTCGTCACCGGGCAGGCAGGTGGCACGCACCAGGTGCTCGGCCAGCGCCACCGAACCGCAGCCGGTGGCGATCCGATCGGCGTCCACCCCGTACCGCTCGGCCAGCGCGTCCCGCAGCGCGACCACACCCATGTCCGGGTAGCGGTGCGAGGTGGTGATCGCCTCGGTGACCGCCTCCACCACGCCGGGCAGCGGTCCGTACGGCACCTCGTTGCTGGCCAGCTTGATGGCCTCCGGCAGGCCCAACTCCCGGGCCAGGTCGGCGGGGCTGCGCCCCGGCACGTAGCTGGGCAGCGCGTCCAGGTCGACGCGGGTCAGCCGCAGCGCCGGCTGGTGACGTCCGGAGTCGGTCATGGGGTGTCTCCCGGGGGCTGGTTACGGTCGTTCGAGGGGGCGGTATCGGTGTGTTGGGGGACTTCGACGACCACCGTCTGCGCGCGCTTGTCGTGCAGCGCCTGGCGCAGGGGGTGGTCGAAGAGGGGGGAGAGAGCGTCGACCAGTTGCAGCACCAGGCCGAGCCCGGCGCAGTACCAGAGCAGAGTCGGCAGGCCCAGCGTGCTCCACCGGCTCAGCGCTCGGCGGACGCCCAGCGGCTGGTCGGCGGCCATCGGCACCGCCCGGATCCGCATCACCCGCTTGCCGACGGTCTGCCCGCCGGAGGCCATTGTCGGCACCTCGTACGCCAGCCAGAGCGCGGTGGCGATCAGCAGGATCGCCACCAGCAGAGAGTTGGCCTGCTCACTGGGGAGCGGCAGGCCGTCGGCGGAGGTGTCGCCGCGCGACGCGCGCCGGAAGACCTCCTGCCAGTACGGGGCCCACTCCTGCGCCCAGCGCCAGACGAACCAGCCGTTGACGACCACGTTCAGTGCGAAGACGATGCCGAAGTCGATCAGCCGGGCGACCAGCCTACGGCCGTAGCCGGCCAGCCTGAGGCCGTGCGGTCGCGGCTCGGGCGGTCGTCCGAGCCAGCCGGGGTGACCGGCCGGAGGCGCCCAGCCCTGCGGGCCGCCCTGCGGACCCCAGCCGGGCGGGCCACCCTGCGGTCCCCAACCGGGCGGGCCGGCCTGCGGTCCCCAGCCCGGGCCGTGACCCGGCTGCGGGCCGTACCCCGGCTGCGGGCCGTACCCCGGTTGTGGTCCTGGACCCGGTTGTGGGCCCTGGTGTGGCGGCCAGCCCGGTGCGACGGGCCCCGGGGAGGTCGGGGGCGCGTCCGGGGTGGCCGGCGCGGGAGGCTCCGGCTCGGGCGGCGGTGGGCCGTCCGGCGGGGTGGCGTCGACGGGAATGGGCGCGCCGAGCCAACCCTCGCCGTCCCAGTAGCGCCGGGTCTCGGTGTCGGCGGGGTCGACGTACCAGCCGGGTTGCACACTCACGAGGACACCCTAACGACGACCGTTTCGGCGAACTTGTCGTGGAGGCACTGCTGCCACGGCTTGTCCCAGAGCTGCCAGAACCCGTCCAGGTAGCTGCCCCCAGGGACCAACGAACCCACCAGGTACTGCACCACCCACCGTCGGCCGGCCATACCCCGGTTGAGCGTGCGACTCGGGTCGAGCGGCACCACCCGCAGCTTCATCACCTTCTTGCCGAGCGTCTGACCGCCGCGCTTGAGGTATTCCACGTGGTAGAGCCAGTAGAGCCCGAGCATCACCACGAACAGCCCGAACTGGAGCAAGACTATCGGCAGGAAGAAGTCCACGAGGAAGATGCCCGGGTCGGGTTCCACGAAGGCCCCGTCCGGACTGGTCCGGGTGATCTCGCTGAACATCCGCAACCACAGGATGACGAAGAACGGGCTGAACAACGCCAGCGCCACGGCGGTCGCCAGCGCCGTGTCGATCATCCAGGCCAGCAGCCGGTCGGCGAAGCTCGCCAGCGGCTGACCGCCCGGGCTCATCGGCGGGGGTGGCGGGCCGGGTGGTCCGGCGTGCCACTG
>NZ_QGSY01000292.1 GCF_003857035.1 Micromonospora arida | reverse complement strand
GACGGTAGTTGGGGTAGATGGCGCGGTGGGCGGTGGAGATGGCTGCGGCGTAGGCGCGGCCGGTGAGCGCGCGGTCGCGGGCCAGCGCGGCGCGGGCCGCGTTCGCGCCCGGTGCGCCGTGCACACCGCCGCCGGGGTGCGCCGACGCGCTCGCCAGGAAGAGCCGGTCCACCGGGGTGTCCGCCCGGCCCAGGCCAGGGATCGGTCGCAGGAAGAGCTGCTGGTACGCGGCGGCGGTCCCGCCGCCGAGCGTCCCACCGACAAGGCTCGGATTGCCCTTCTCCAGGTCGGCCGGCCCGGCCACGTGTCGGCCCACGATCAGGCTCCGGAAACCCGGGGCCGCCGCCTCCAGCACGTCCTCCATCCGCTGCACGTGCCCGGCGACCTCCTCGGCCCGCCAGTCCCGCCGGAACGGCAGATGGGTGTACGACCAGAGCGACTCGGTGCCCGGCGGGGAGTGGCTCGGGTCCGCCACCGACATCTGCCCGACCAGCAGGAACGGGTCGCGGGGCAGCTCGCCACGGGCCAACTCGCTGGCGTAGTGGGTGAGCCCGTTCAGGTCAGCGCCGAGGTGCACGGTGCCGGCGCCGGCCAGCTGCCGGTTCGTCCAGGGCACCGGCGCGGAGAGCGCCCAGTCCACCTTCAGCGTGGAGCCGTCCCACCGGAAGTGCGCCAGGTCCTCCACCAGCCGGGAGGGCAGTGCTGCCGCGCCGACCAGGTCGAGGAAGAGCGCCGGCGCCGGCACGTCGGCGAGCACGGCCCGCCGGGCCCGCCACAGCGCGCCGCCGACGGTTCGGACCCCCATCGCCCGGCCCCGGGCGGTGAGCACCCGATCGGCCCGGGCACCGTAGATGATCGTCCCGCCGAGCCCCTGTAGCCGATCCACCAGCGCGTTGGTGATCTGCTGCGCGCCGCCGTCGGGCACCGGCCAGCCGACCTGCTGGCCGAGCATGGCCAGCAGCCAGCCGTACACCCCGGAGCCGGCCTCCTCCGGGGAGAGGTCGGTGTGCAGGGCACAGCCGGCCAGCAGGGCCGGCCCGCCGGGACCGTCGAAGAGTTCGTCGCCAAGTTTGCGGACCGGTACGACGAGCCGGCGTGCGAGTCGCAGCGCGCCGGCGACGCGCAATCGACGCAGGAGGCCCAGCCCGCCGCGTACCGGAGGGAACGGCGAGGTGATCGCCTCCAGCATCGGCTCGGCCACGTCGAGCCAGTCGGTGTACGCGTTGAGCCAGCGCTTCCCGTCCCCGGGGGCGAACTGCTCCAGCGACGCTGCCGTGACGTCCGGGTCCCGGTTGATCACCGCGGCTCGACCGTCCGGCAGCAGGTGCGCCAGCACGTCCGGCGAGTGCCGCCAGGACAGCCCGTGTCGACCCAGGTCCAGGCCGCCCAGCACCGGTGAGGCGTACCCGAGGGGGTAGAACGAGCTGTAGAGGTCGCTGAGGTAGCCGGGTGCGGTGACCTCGGCGGAGCGGACCGCGCCGCCGGGCACCGCGGTCGCCTCCAGCACCACCACGTCCCAGCCGGCGTCGGCCAGCAGGTTGGCCGCGACCAGGCCGTTGTGCCCGGCGCCGACGATGACGGCGTCCGCGCTCTGCGCGGCGGTGGTTGTCATCGGATCCGGCTACCCGGCGCGCAACCGGGCGAAACGCGTTTGCCTCGCCGGGGCCCGGGCATCCGGCACCGCATGTACACGGTTGCGCAGCTGGTGGGCGGGGTGTGGGGTGCGGGCGGCGACGGCGGCGAACTGGTCGTGCGTGACCCGGCGGACGACGCGCCGGTGAGCACGGTGCCGGTGGCCACGGCCGACGAGGTGGGCAAGGCGGCCCAGGCGGCCCGCAACGCAGCGTCCCAGTGGGCGGCGACCGCGCCGGCGGAACGGGCGGCTGCGCTGCACCGGGCCGCGGACGCGGTGGAGGCGGTCATCGAGGAGCTGGCGGCGGCGGTCACCGCGGAGATGGGCAAACCGTTGGCGGACGCCCGCGGCGGCGTCGAGGCGGGGATCGGCACCCTGCGACAGTATGCGGAACTGGCACCCCTGCGCGGCGGGCGCACGCTGAACGGCGAAACCGACGCGCTGGACTTCCTGACCCCGCAGCCGCGCGGGGTGGTCGCGGCGATCACCCCGTGGAACGACCCGGTGGCGGTCTCCTGTGGACTACTCGGCGCGGCCCTGGTGACCGGGAACGTGGTGCTCTACAAGCCGAGCGAACGGACACCGGCGACGGGTTGGCTGCTGGCCCGAGCACTGGACCAGGCACTGCCGGCCGGGGTGTTGTCACTGCTCACCGGCGGCCCGGAGGTGGGTGCGGCACTGGCGGCGCAGGACGTCGACGTGGTGGCCCACGTGGGGTCCACCGCGACCGGGCGGGCGATCGCCGCCGCGGCGGCCCGCACCGGCGCGAAGGTGCTCCTGGAAAACGGCGGCAGTGACCCGTTGATCGTGGACGCGGGCGTCGACCCGGAGTGGGCGGCTGAGCAGGCCGCGCTCGGCGCGTTCGCCAACGCCGGGCAGATCTGCGTGGCGGTGGAGCGGCTCTACGTGCACCGGGAGGTGGCCGACGACTTCGTGGCCGCGCTGGTACGACGCGCCGGAGCGCTGCGGGTCGGACCGGGCCGGGATCCGGGCACCGAGCTGGGCCCGCTGGTCGACCGGCGGCACCGGGACCACGTGCACGGGCAGGTGGCGGTCGCGGTGGCGGACGGCGCACGGGTGCGGGTGGGCGGCGAGGTGCCGGACGGGCCGGGGGCGTTCTACCCGGCCACCGTCCTCACCGACTGCCGCCACGACATGCCGCTGGTCCGGGAGGAGACCTTCGGGCCGGTCGCCCCGGTGGTGGTCGTCGACTCGTTCGACGAGGCGCTGCGCTGCGCGGCGGACTCCCCGTACGGGCTGGCCGCCACTGTGTTGACCCCGTCGATGAGTCACGCGCAGCGGGCGTGGCGGGAGCTGCCCGTGGGCACGGTCAAGGTCAACGCGGTGTTCGGGGGTGCGCCGGGGGGTGCCGCGCATCCGCGCCGGGCCAGCGGGCAGGGCTTCGGGTACGGCCCGGAGTTGCTGGACGAGTTCACCGCGACGAAGGCGGTGCACATCGAGGCGCCGGGCGGCGGGCACTGGTGAACGGTACGGGCGGACGCAGGGGTGGCGCGTCCGCCCGTACCGCGTCGGTCGTGCTCCGGTGCGGCCGCGGTCAGTTGCCGCGGGCCTTGCGGGTGGCGCGGTCGTTGGCCTTCTCGATGGCCGTGACCAGTTCCGGTTTGGTCATGCTGGACCGCCCGGGCACGTCGAGTTTGCGGGCCACCGACATCAGGTGGTCCTTGGTGGCGTTGGCGTCCACGCCACCGGCTGTGGGGGCCCGCCGCTCCGGCCCGCCACCGGCGGCCTGCTGGTCGCTGGGACCCTTGCGGCCCTTCGGCTCCCAGTGGTCGCCCACCTTCTCGAATTCATGCTTCACGGCGGCGAAGGCGGTGCGGTGCGACCGCTCCCCCTCGCCGTAGGTCTCAACCGCCGAGTCGTGCGTCTTCTCCCAGGTGCGCTGCGCCTTCTCCGGGGAGCGTCGCAGCGTGCTGGGCAGGTCTTCGCGCCCAGGCATCTCGTCCTCCTCCGTGTCGACAGGGTCACTGTGACCGTTCCCCGGTGACCGGGCGGCAAACCCTAGCGACGCCGGCCGGGTACCGGGTGGGTTTGTCGATTTCACCGCCCGGGTACCGCCGAGCCAGGCCAGACCGGACGACCGGTCATCCGGCGGCCGGGGCGCAGGGAGCGGGCATGACGACCACGGAGCCGGGTACGACGCTCGACGGCACACCGGGCACCGGAGTGCCCCGGCGGATGCGGCAGTTGAGCTGGCGGACCTGGCGCGGGGTGCTGGTCCGCAGCGTGCAGAACTTCGTCAACGACAACTGCTCCGACTGGGCGGCCGCGCTGACCTACTACGGGGTGCTGGCGCTCTTTCCGTCCGCCATCGTGGTGGTGGCGCTGGTCGGCCTGGTCTCCGACGGGGAGCGGACCCTTGACACTGTGGTCGACCTGGCCAACCAGGTCGGTGCCGGGGCGGTGCTCAGCGACGACGAGGGCGGCGTGCTGAAGGTGATTCGTTCCGTGGTGCTGGAGCAGAGCAACCCCAAGCTGCTGCTGAGCTTCGGCCTGCTCGGCGCGCTCTGGTCCGCGTCGGGTTTCATCGGCGCGTTCACCCGGGCCTCGAACGCCGTCTACGGGGTGACCGAGGGCCGCCCCGTCTGGAGGCTTCGACCGCTACAGATCGGCCTGGCGGCGATCACGCTGGTGCTGCTCGCGGTGGTCGCCCTCGGCCTGATCGTCAGTGGGCCGGTCACCGATGCGGTCGGCGACCTGATCAACGCCGGCGGCCTGGCCCGCACGACGTGGAGCGTGGCGAAGTGGCCGGTCCTCGCCATGATCATGATGGTGCTGCTGTCCCTGCTGTTCTGGATCGCGCCGAACGTGCGTCAGCCGCGGTTCCGCTGGCTCACCCCGGGCGGCGCGGTGGCCCTGATCTCCTGGGCGGCGGCCTCCTTCGGCTTCGGCCTCTACGTGGCCAACTTCGGCTCGTACAACACCACCTACGGCAGTCTCGGAGCAGCCATCGCGTTCCTGGTCTGGCTCTACCTGTCCAACTCGGCGCTGATGCTGGGTGTGCAGATCAACTCCGAGGTGCAGCGCGGACGGCAGTTGCAGGCCGGCGACCCGGACCCGGACGAGCCGGTGCTGCCGCCTCGCAAGCCTGCCGACGAGTGAGCTCCCGTTCGGCCGTGGTGTCCGGTTCGCCGCCGGGCCGGGGGCCGGTTCGTGGCCCGGTGCCGGTTTACCGAGCGGGGTGCCGGGTAGCGCAGAAGGCATGGAGCGTGGCAACAGCAAGCACGGACCGAGGATCGACGAACAGATGAGTCAGGAGGTCAGCGGCCTCGTACAGGGGCCGGGGACCGGTGGCTCTCGCGTCGACGAGTCGCGGGTGCCGGAACCGGCTGGCGAGGATCAGCCGGAGACGACCACCGCCCCGGCCGGCGACCTGCGCACCGGCACCCCGCAGGGCATGAGCTCCACGGACGTCGAGCAGCGCAGCCGGCTCGGCCGGTTCATCTCGATGAGCGCACTGCCGGGCGACCGTCTGGTGCTCATTGCCAGCGCCCGTGAGAACGAGGCGCCGGACGACATCGTGGCGGCGCTGGAACGGCTGCCCGAGGGCACCGTCTACCAGACGGTCTCCGAGGTGTGGGCCGCGCTGGGCAACAAGAACGAGACAACTCGCTGGTGATCAGGATCGCCCCCGATCCGGCAATCCACCGGCGACTGAAGGAGGTTCCCCGATGAGTGGCGTTACCGAACATGTTGACGTGTCCGTACCCGTACGCACCGCGTACGACCAGTGGACGCAGTTCGAGGAGTTCCCCGAGTTCATGGAGGGTGTGCAGGAGGTCCGGCAGCTCTCCGACACGATGACCCACTGGACGGTGGACATCGCCGGGGTGAAGCGCGAGTTCGACGCCGAGATCACCGAGCAGCTGCCCGACGAGCGCGTCGCCTGGCGCTCCACCGGCGGCACCCAGCAGGCCGGCGTGGTGACCTTCCACCGACTCGACCAGGACAAGACCCGCGTCACCCTGCAGCTCGAGTTCGAGCCGCACGGGGTGGTCGAGCAGGCCGGTGACAAGCTCGGCATCGTCGACCGGCGCGCCAAGGGCGACCTGGAGCGGTTCAAGACCTTCATCGAGCGACGCGGTCAGGAGACCGGCGCCTGGCGCGGGTCGGTGGACCGTCCGCAGCCGTGACCTGAGCAGTGACACCGATGGCCGCCAGAATCCTGGCGGCCATCGCCGTGTTCGAGCCTTGTCGCACGCCACCGTTTGCGATCATCGCGCCCGGGTACCGCTGAAGACATGACCGACGACAACATCAGGGTGTGGCGGGACGAGGAACGGCTTCCGTTGGAAGAGCTGGAGCAGGCCGTGGCCGGCTCCACCCTCGACGGGCAGGCCGACGACGTGACCGGCAACGACGCGGGGGAAGAGGCGACGTTCGGCCACGGGCCGGCAGCGGACGACCGTAAGGGGCAGGCCCAGGGCAACAGCCGGGAGGACACCGATCCGGAGCGCCGCTACCGCCCGTCCACCACCGGACGGACCGGCCCGGACGCGGGCTGACCCTCCCCGCCGGGCTGAGTAGGCGCTGGCTGACCGGTGGGCCGGCCGGTCGAGCGACGGGCGCCCCACTCGTAGAGCGCGATCAGCGCCAGCGCGAGCACCAGCAGGGCCGACCCCAGCACCTGCACCGAGGTGTTGCCGATCAGCACGCCCAGCCCGGCCGGGACGAGCGCCGCGCCGATGCCCGCGGCGCCGATCTGGAGGCCGATGGCGCGGTCCGCGTGCGCCGCTCCGACCCGCTCGGCGGTGGTGAGGGTGAGCAGCGGAAACACCGGCGCGGCGGCGAAACCGACAACGACCAGGCCGAGCACCGCCAGGAGGGCCGGCCCGGGCACGGCGATCAGCGCCGCGCCGACGGCCATCCCGGCGAGGCTGACGCGCAGCACCAGCCCCGCCCCCAGGCGCTCGGCCACCAGACCCTGCACGATCCGGCCGACGAAGAGGCTGCCCCAGTACGCGGAGACGCAGCCGCCGGCCACCGCGGCGCTGAGCCCGCGCCCCTCGGTCAGCAGCAGGAACGCCCACAGCCCAGCGGACACCTCGATCGCCACGTACAGCACGAAGGCAAGCGTCCCCGACCAGACCGCCGGCAGCCGCAGCGTTTCCCGAACCGGCACCCGGACGATCGGCGCCTGGATGGCGTCACCCGCCTCGGTGCTGGCTGGAACGCCACGCTGCCAGGCCCGCACGGTGAGCGCGAACGCGACGGCGAGGACGAGTTGGGCGGCGGCCACGATGCCGTACCCCCAACGCCAGGCGAGGCCGGCGCTCAGCACCGCGGTCATGATCAGTGGACCGATGGCCACGCCGAGGCCGAAGAAGGCGTGCAACCAGTTCATGTGGCGGGGCCCGAAGGCCCCGGCGGCGTACGCGTTGAGCCCGGAGTCGACCGCACCGGAGCCGAGCCCGAGCAGCAGCGCACAGCCCACCAGCACCGCCAGCACGGGGCTCACCGAGTAGCCGGTCAGCGCCAGGCTGGCCAGCAGGGTGCTGCCCGCGAGCAGGGCGCCCACGCCGACCCGGGCCAGCGTGAAGCCGGCCAGCACGCTGGAGGTGAGGTAGCCGACGGTGCCGGCGGTGAGCACCCACCCGACCGCCTCGGTCGGCACGTCGAAGTCGCCCCGGATCGAGGGCCAGCCGACGCCGAGCAGGCCGTCGGGCAGGCCGAGACTGACGAACGCGAGGTACGCGAGCAGGAGCAGTGCGGCGCGGGGGCGCGCGGGCAGGGTGGACACGAGTCACCATCCTGCCGCAGGGGCACCCTAGCGCCGTCGGCACCCGATTGCCCGCGAGGCAAAGAAGTCGTGTCCGTACGGTCGAGAAAGCGGACAGCTCATCCAGAATCGGCCGATCGGAGGACGGCAAGCCGGCTGGTTCGCGTAAGAATTTCGGGATGCATCAAGGCTCCGGAATCCTCTCCACGCGTCAGCGCCGGCTCGCCTGGCTCGGCTTCCTGCTCGCCGCGCTCCAGGCGCCCGTGTCCGCCTGGCTCGTCGCCGACGAGTCGTGGCTGTTCAGCCTCTGCGTCGCGCTGATGGTGGCCACCGTGATCATCGCTGACGACGCGGCACGTCGTCGCCCGGCCAACGCGACAAGCGACTAGCCTCCGCCGCCCGGCCGGGCCTCGTGGCCCGGTCGGCCCCGGCTACGGCGGCGTTCCTTCATCTCCGCCTCGTAGAGGTGGCGCCGCCCACCCACCAACTCGTCGCGGGCCTGCTGGTCCAACTCCCGGAACAGCGCGTGGTAACCGTCGTCGAAGTCCTCGACGATCTGGAACGTCCACCGTCCGGCGATGACGTTGCGGCCGCGCAGCTCCGTGGCTATCCGGTCGGCGAGATGCGGATGCCCGGCGGCGCGAAACTGCTCCACCGCGTCGTCGAGCATCAGGTCGGCATGGCCGATCAACTGGTGCACCGAGTAGAGGTGCCCCCGGGCCCGCTCCACACACTCCAGCGCCTCGCTGAGCTTGCCGAGCGCCGCGACCGTCGCGTCGCTGACGCCGTCCGGCCGCCGGTGCCGCTCGTCGGGTCCGTCCACCTGCTGTCCCATCCGTGCCTCCGTGCCGGGTGCCGTCATCCGTGGGTGTTCTCCTGCTGCCCCGTCTGTGCCGGATCAATCCCCCAGGTCAGCGGCGACCGCCCCAGTGGCGCAGCCGACATCCGCCGAGCGGACGAGGCCGACACTGTCACTGGTCGGTTAGCCTCGGTCACCATGCGTGTGCCGTTCAACCGGGTCGCCTCCCGTACCGCCGTCGACTCGGCGCGGTCCACCCTGGCCGCCCTCACCGTCTCCGTGGGCACTGTCGGACTCGCCGCCGCGGCCGCGCGACCGGGGCTGCTGGCCCTCGTCGACCAACATGCGGCGGCCGTCCGGGACAGCCTCGACGGGGACCGCACCCCGCTCACCTCCGCGGCACTCGCCGGCTACGCGGAGGGGGTGCGCGCCGCCGCCCTGGAGCACGGGTGGACGCCGCCCAGCGGGCCGGTGGACTGGAGCCACCCGGAGTGGCTGCTCACCCGGCTGGTCGCGGTCTGCGCGCTGGCTCGCGCACTCGACCGGCACTGACACGCGAGGGAGGGCACCCCGCGTCGTACGCGAAGCGCCCTCCCACCCGTCGTGCCCGTTCCGCCCCGCTACGAGCGGTACTGCTGGGTTTCGTCCACCCGAGGCATGGCCTGGGTGCGGTCACCCCCGCGGTCGGCCATCTGCCGCTCCACGTCGCTACGCCCGGCCGACGCGGCCTGACGTTGCTGCTGCACCGCCCGAGCCTCCTGGGCCGCCCGGTCCAGCCAGCCGTCCCAGCGTCTCTGCATCGGCTTCACGAGACCACCGCCGACGCCGACGATCAGGATGCCGGCCACCGTGGCGAGCACCGCGATCAGCACCGGGGTGGTCACTGTGGTGGCGATACCCACCTGGTTCAGGGCGGCGATCACACCGAGCGCGATGATGAAGATCGCCGTCAGGTCGGCCAGGACCTTGCCGTACGAGAGCCCTCCCAGCGCCCCGGTGACCAGATCCCGGACAGCGTTGGCGATCGCGGCCGCCACCACCACGATGACGATCGCGATGAACGCGCGCGGCAGCCAGGACACCACGCCGCTGATCAGGTCACTGATCGCGTTGGGCCCCCAGACTCCGAAGGCGAACTGCAGCGTGAACAGCAGTACGGCGTAGTACGCCAGTCTGGCCAGAATGTCGCTGGCGTCGTACTTCGTTCTCTCCAGGGCCCGTTTGATGCCACCGCGTTCGACCGCCTGGTCGAAACGCACCCGTTCCAGCACCGTATCCACGATCTTGAGGACGGCTCTGGCGATGAGCCAGCCGACCACGAGGATGACGATGAAGGCCACTGCCTTCGGGATGAAGAGCAGCACCGACCTCCAGGTGTCGGCGATGGCATCGCCGATGTCGGCCTGCCGGACCGCGAGGGTTTTCAGCATGATGTCCCTCCTGTCGCATGGACTGCGCCGGGCGCATACCCGGCAACCGGTCCGGCACTCCGCGCAGCGCGCGGCGTTTTTCCCGACAGACCCCCGGACAGGGGCCCTGAACTGCCCGAACGGCCGCCGCGACGGACGCGGCCACGGCCCGCCGCCATGGTCGGATGCCTTTCCCGGTCGGCCGACTAGGCTGCGAACATGCCAGGAACGGTCAGGCGGGTCCCCACGCCAGCAACTCCAGGCCCGGGCGCACCCACCGGGTCCGGCCCGGCCGTCGGCGTGCTCGCCCACGACTGGGCCAACACGCCGCTGGGCCCGGCCGACGACTGGGACGTCGCCCTCCAGGCCGTGGTGGAGCTGGTCCTCGCCTCGCCGATGCCGATGGCCCTGGCGTACGGCGACGACCTCGTCCTGCTCTACAACGCCGGCTACGCCGAACTGCTGGGCACCAAGCACCCGAGCGCACTCGGTCGTCCGGCCTCCGAGGTGTTCGCGGAGATCTGGGCGCTGCCTGGCGTCGGTGCGGTCATCGAGCGCTGCTACCGGCAGGGCGAGCCCTTCCTGGAGAAGGAGTCCACCCTGCCGCTGGTCCGTGGGCACTCCGCGACGGTGGAGCAGGCGGTCTTCACCCGGGGCTACTCACCGGTGCGCGACAGCGCCGGCCAGATCGTCGGCGTGTTGACGGTCGCGGCCGAGACCACCCACGTCACCGAGCAGTTGCAGAGCCTCAGCGAGGTGGCCGCGGCGCTCGCCGGCACCCTCACTCTCGACGACGTGGCCCGGGTGGCGCTGCGGTACGCGATCACCACGTTCGACCCCGACCAGGCCTCGTTCGCTGTCGACGAGGGCGGCGGCGGCTGGCGCATGGTGCGCCGGGTCCGTGGCGAGTTGTTGGACGAGGCCGACGAGAGGCTTCCCCCGCTCTGGCGGCGCGCGCCGGCGGACTGGTCGGCCCCGGTGGTGCAGGCGGCCCGCTCCGGAGCCCCGTCGTTCACCCGCGACGGGCAGCCGCTGCGGGACACCGCCGTGGACCGCCACGACCAGAAGGTCCGCGCGATGGCGGCCCTGCCGCTGGGCACCTCGGTGGTCCGCGGTGGGCTGGCGGTCGGCTACCAGGTTCCGCACACCTGGTCCCCCGCCGAACGGGCGCTGCTTGCCGCCTCGGCCGAGCTGATCGGCCAGGCCGCCGAGCGGGCCCGCCGGTTCGAGACCCAGCACGGCACGGCCCAACTGTTGCAGCGCAGCATGTTGCCGGAGCACCTGCCGGATCTACCCCGGTTGCGGATCGCGGCCCGCTACGACCCGGGCGTGGACGGCAACGCGGCCGGCGGTGACTTCTACGACGCGTTCCTGCTGCCCAACGGCTCGCTCGGCGTGGTGCTGGGCGATGTCGCCGGGCACGACGTGCAGGCCGCCGCGCGGATGGGGCAGGTCCGGGCCGCGCTGCGCGCCCTGGCCCTGGCCCTGGCCGACCCGACGCCCGACGCTGTCCTGGCCGGCCTGGACCGGCTGGTGACCAGCCTCGGCGCGGAGGCCGGCACCCACGAGCTGTTCGTCACCGTGGCGTTCGGGGTGATCGACGCGGAGCGCCGGGAGCTGACCCTGTCCAGCGCCGGTCACCCCGCGCCGTTGATCCGCCGCGGTGACCCGGATGGCCGGTTCCACGCCGAGTACGTCGACGTCCCGGCCGGGCCGCCACTGGGGTTGGGCGGCCGGCCCGGCACCACTACCGTCCCGTTCCGCCCCGGCGACACCCTGCTGCTGTTCAGCGACGGTGTGGTGGAGCGTCGCCGGCAGAGCCTCAGCGCCGGGCTGGCCACCCTGAGCGACGCCGTCGCCAAGGCCGGCAGCGGCGACCCCCGTGCGCTCTGCGCGGTGGCCACCGCGGCGGTCCCGGGCGGCACGGAGGACGACGTGGCCGTGCTGGCGGTCGAGCACGCGCTCAAACCGAGTCGTTCGGCGAGCATGGAGGTGCCCGCCGAGCCGACCGCGCCCAGCCGGGTCCGGCATTGGCTGACCGGTCAGCTCACCGAGTGGCAGGTGCCCGAGTCGGTGATCGGGGCGGCGGTGCTCTGCACCAGCGAGCTGACCACCAACGCGTTGCTGCACGCCGGCACGGCCGCACGGGTGGAGATCGACCTCAGCGCCGAGCGGCTGCTCGTCTCGGTCGCGGATTCCGGCACGCGGGGCACCGTGACCCGGGCCCGTACCGACACGTTGAGCAGTCGCGGGCGCGGCCTCGGCCTGATCGAGGAACTCAGCGACGCCTGGGGCACCGACCCGTCGGTCCGGGGCTCCACCGTCTGGTTCGAGATCCTCACGCCGCTGGCCGCGCATCCCTGAGCCGCCCGAGAGTAGGAGGACGCCGATGGCAACCGACCGGCCCGCCGGGGTCCTCTTCGATGTCGACGGCACCCTGGTCGACACCACCTATCTGCACACCGTGAGCTGGTGGGAGGCGTTACGCCAGACCGATCAGCCGGTGCCGATGGCGGTGGTGCACCGCTCGATCGGGATGGGGTCGGACAAACTCCTGGACCACCTCCTCGGGCCGGAGCGGGACCGCGACGCCGACTCGAAGCTGCGCGACGCGCACGACACCCTCTACGCCGAGTACTGGGAACGGCTCACGCCACTACCCCGGGCCGCCGACCTGTTGCGGGCCTGCGCCGAGCGGGGGTTGCGGGTCGTGCTGGCCACCTCCGCCTCGGAACCCGAGGTGGGCGCGCTTCGTCGGGCGCTGGCCGCCGAAGACGTGATCGACACGGTCACCTCCTCAGAGGACGCCCAGCAGAGCAAGCCGGCACCGGACATCCTGGTCGCCGCGTTGGAGCAGTCCGGGTTGGCCGCCGAGCGGGTGGTCTTCGTCGGCGACTCGGTGTGGGACGTCGTCGCGGCCGGGAAGTTGAACATCCCGTGTGTGGGCCTCACCTGCGGTGGCACCAGTCGCGGCGAGCTCGCCGGCGCGGGTGCCGTAGCGGTGTACGACGACCCGGCCGCGCTGTTGCACGAGTTCGCGGACTCACCGCTCACCCGGCTCCGATGAGGATCATTCGGGTCCACCGGCGCCTACGCGCATAGCCGGACCCCTTGCGGGGCAAGGACTGTCACCACCTGCCCGCGCCTCGCGGGTGCGGGCAGAAGGGTGGTGCCGTGGAGCCGGTAGATGTGGCGTTCGCACTGGTGGGCCTGGGCGCCCTGCTCGCGGGCATCCTGCCGCGGGTGCTGGAGCGGCGCCCACTGTCCATGCCGATCGCCTTCCTCGCCCTCGGCATGCTGGTGTTCCTGCTGCCGGTCGGGCTGCCGTCACCGGACCCCCTGGCCCACCCGGAGCTGACCACCCACCTCACCGAGATCGGCGTGATCGTCGCGCTGATGGGCGCCGGGCTGAAGATCGACCGGCCGTTGAGCTGGCGGCGGTGGTCGTCCACCTGGCGGCTGCTGGCGATCGCGATGCCCCTGTGCATCGCGGCGGTGGCCCTGCTCGGCTGGTGGTGGGCGGGGCTGGTGCCGGCCGCCGCGCTGTTGTTGGGCGCCGCGCTGGCGCCCACCGACCCGGTGCTCGCCGCCGACGTGCAGGTCGGCGAACCGACCGACGCGGAGGATTCCGAGGACGAGGTCCGCTTCGCGCTGACCTCCGAGGCCGGCCTGAACGACGGGCTGGCGTTCCCGTTCGTCTACGCGGCCATCGCCATCGCCTCGACCAGCCTCGCCCCGAGCGACTGGTTGGCCGAGTGGTTCACAGTGGACGTGCTCTGGAAGATCAGCATCGGCGTCGGCGGTGGCCTGCTCATCGGCTGGCTGCTCGGCAAGCTGTTCTTCCGCGCTCCCAGTGAGCTGCGGTTGGCCCGCCACGCCGAGGGATTCCTGGCGCTGGCCGCCACGTTCCTGGCGTACGGGCTGGTGGAGGTGGTCGGCGGGTACGGCTTCCTGGCGGTGTTCGTTGCCGCACGGGCCATTCGGGCCGCCGAGCGGACCCACGAGTTCCACTCGGTGCTGCACGACTTCGCCGAGCAGGTCGAACGGCTGCTCACCCTGGTGCTGTTGCTGCTGCTCGGCGGCGCGATCGTGGGTGGTCTGCTGGGCCCGCTGACCTGGCCGGCGGCCGCCGTCGGGCTGGCGCTGGTGTTCCTGGTGCGGCCGCTGATCGGCTGGTTGTCGTTGCGCGGCGCTCCCGGACGGCCGGCCGAGCACTGGGTCATCTCGTTGTTCGGCATCCGCGGCGTCGGCTCGTTCTACTACCTCGCGTACGCCACGACCAAGGCCGACTTTCCGCAGGCCGAGCTGCTCTGGGCGACCGTCGGGCTGGTGGTGCTCGTCTCCGTCGTGGTGCACGGCGTCGCGGCGACCCCGGTCATGCAACTGCTGGACCGGGAGGGAGAGCGGACCTCCGACCCGGCCGAGCGGGACGCCGACGCTCGCCCCGTCGCGGCAGCCGGACACGCCTGATCGGGTGGGCTCCGGCCACCCGAACACCCCTGAGCAGTGGCTCAGGCCAGGCGGGCGGCCAGCGCACGGCCCAGGTCCCGGCCTGAGCGCCAGGCGCTCTGCACCCGGGGCTTGCCGAACGCGTCGCCGGCCAGGCCGATTCCGTCGGCGTCGAGGTGGTGGGTGGCGCCGCCGGCACCGCTGGTCGGCTTCGCGTACGTCCAGCGGTGCACGTGCACGTCGACGGCCTGCTCGGGCAGCCCGAGCAGGTCCCGGACGGCCTGCTCGATCGCCGGGCCGGCCCCGGTGGGTTGGGCCAGGTGCCCGGCCGCGAACTCCGGCACGGTGTGCGCGACCAGCACCGGCGCACCGTCACCGCGCCGGTCACCGTCGTCGCAGACGAGGTTGAGGACCGGATGCTCGTTGACGAACGCACCCCGGAAGTCCGGCCAGCGCCGGGTCGGGAAGCGCAGCACCGCGGCCATCGACGGCGACCAGCGTTGCGCCTGTACGACCCGGGTGGCGTCGGTCAGGGCCGGGTCGAGCAGCAGGGCGGCCTGCGGACCCGGCATGGCCAGGGCGACCGCCGCACACGGCTGCCCGTCGACGACCGGGCCGGGTTCCACGGTGAGCACCAGCCGGTCGACGGTCACCGGTACCTCGCCGGCCAGGTGCTCGACCAACGAGCGCAGCCCACCGGGGGCGGCGAAGCGCATCGGCCCGGGCACCTCGTGGTTGCCACTCCGGTCGTACGCCTGGAAGGTGTCGGTCCATTCGCGGACCAGCCCGGCGGCGCGCCACTGTTCGACCAGTGCGGCGAAGTCCGGGTCGGTGGCGGTGAAGTAGGCGGCGCCGATGTCCGCGGGCCGGCCCTGGAAGCGTTTGCTGGCCATCCGGCCACCGCAGACGTGCCCCCGCTCCCGGACCTGCACCGGCACCCCGGCCCGGGTCAGCTCGACCGCACAGGCCACCCCGGCGATGCCCGCCCCGACCACCACCACTCTCGACCGGTCCTCCGTCATCCGATGATCGTAGGTGGCGGCGTTCGGGCATGAACCACCGATGATCGGGGTACTGGCACACCTGTTCGAAGGAGAGGGTGATGATGATGACGGACCGCCGCACCGAGCAGGCCGACCAGAACGCCGCGATCAAGGACCCGGACGAGTGGGTCACCGGGGACGAGCCGCCGACCGCCGCCCAGGAGTCCTACCTGAGCACACTGGCCCGGGAAGCCCACGCCGACCTCCCGGACGACCTGACCAAGGCCGAGGCGTCCAAGCGCATCGACGAGCTCCAAGCCGAAACGGGCCGAGGCCAGTAACCTCGCACCCCGCACCCCGCACCCCGCAACCCGCACCTCGACGCCGTTGCGTTGGGGCTGTGGCCGCCCGGCCAGCCCCGTGTTGGACAACGGGACCTGTGGTAGATCAACGTGTGTCGAGCGAGAGGCCCGCGCCGATCTTGCGGTTTCTGTTGTCAGCCTGGGCGGGTATGCCCCTTGTGTCGGGACAGAAAGTGCAAGATCGCGGAGTCCATGCGATCTTGCACTTGCTGTCGCGACAAAAGCCGCGCAAGGCGCAGAACAACGACAGCAAGTGCAAGATCCGCAGGAGG
>NZ_QGSY01000297.1 GCF_003857035.1 Micromonospora arida | reverse complement strand
GCGCGAGGCGCGAGGCGCGGGCGTGGATGGCGAGGTGAGGGGGTGTTCAGGCCGATGCCGACTCGTTACGCTCTGGCCCGCTGACACGTGCCGACTTTGTAGCTTATTTTCACCCTCGGGACTTTCCTGTAAGTTCCCTTCGTCACTGAGGGAGGTGGCCGTGGACAGCTCGGAACCGTTGCCGTCCGGCGATCCGGACGACCGTCCCGCCGTGCCGGCACAGCGCTCCGACGAGGATGCCTACCTGCGGGTGCGTGACCTGCGGGTCCAGTTCGACACCGAGGACGGCGTGGTGCGCGCGGTCGACGGCGTGTCGTTCGCCGTCGAGCGGGGCCGCACCCTCGGCATCGTGGGTGAGTCCGGCTCCGGCAAGAGCGTCACCTCGCTGGCCATTCTCGGCCTGCACGACCCCAAGCGGACCACCATCACCGGGGAGATCTCCGTCGGTGGCCGGCAGGTGGTCGGCCTCGGCGACGAGGAGGTACGCCGGCTGCGCGGCCGGGACATGGCGATGATCTTCCAGGATCCACTGTCGGCGCTGCACCCGTACTACACGGTGGGCCGGCAGATCGCCGAGGCGTACCGGGTGCACCACCCGAAGGCCAACCGGCGCGAGGCCCGCCAGCGGGCGGTCGACATGTTGGACCGGGTCGGCATCCCACAGCCGGCGCGCCGCTTCGACCAGTACCCGCACGAGTTCTCCGGCGGCATGCGCCAGCGGGCGATGATCGCGATGTCCCTGGTCAACGACCCGGCGCTGCTGATCGCCGACGAGCCGACCACCGCGCTGGACGTCACCGTCCAGGCGCAGATCCTGGACCTGCTCGCCGACCTCCAGGCCGAGTTCAACTCCGCGATCATCCTGATCACCCACGACCTCGGCGTGGTCGGCCAGGTCGCCGACGACGTGCTGGTCATGTACGGCGGGCGGGCCGTCGAGCGGGGCAGCGTCGAGCAGGTGCTCCGGGCGCCGCAGCATCCGTACACCTGGGGGTTGCTCTCCAGCGTGCCGTCGCTGCACGGCGACGCGGACGCGGACCTGGTGCCCATCCCCGGCAACCCGCCCAGCCTGATCAACCTGCCGCCGGGCTGCGCGTTCCACCCCCGCTGCCGGTACGCGGACCGCGCCGGCAGCCGCTCCCGCAGCGAGGTGCCCGAGCTGCGCCCAGCCGGGGCCGACGGCCACCTGGTCGCCTGCCACCTGAGCGCGGAGGAGCGGGCCGCGTTCTACGCCGAGGACGTCGCATCCGTGGGGGTGGCCCGATGACCGATGAACCACTGTTGCGGGTGCGTGGGCTGACCAAGCACTTCCCGGTACGCCAGGGACTGCGCGCGACCGGCCTGGTGCGGGCGGTGGACGGGCTCGACTTCGACGTGCGCCCCGGCGAGACGCTCGGGCTGGTGGGGGAGTCGGGCTGCGGCAAGACCACCACCGGCCGGATGCTGGTGCGGCTGCTGGAACCGACGAGCGGCAGCATCGAGTTCGACGGGCGGGACATCACGCACGCCGGCCGCCGGGAGTTGCGCCCGCTGCGCCAGGAACTCCAGATCATCTTCCAGGACCCGTACGCCTCGCTGAACCCTCGGCACACGGTGGGCCGGATCGTGGCGATGCCGCTACAGGTCAACGGGATCAAGCCGCCGGGTGGCATCAAGGCCCGGGTGCAGGAGTTGCTGGAGCTGGTCGGGCTGAACCCGGAGCACTACAACCGGTACCCGCACGAGTTCTCCGGTGGTCAACGCCAGCGCATCGGCATCGCCCGCGCGTTGGCCCTGCGGCCGAAGCTGATCGTCGCCGACGAGCCGGTCTCCGCGCTGGACGTCTCGATCCAGGCGCAGGTGGTCAACCTGCTGCGCAACCTGCAACGCGAGCTGGGCCTGGCGTTCGTGTTCATCGCGCACGACCTGGCCGTGATCCGGCACTTCAGCCAGCGGGTCGCGGTCATGTACCTGGGTCGGATCGTGGAGATCGGCGACCGGGCGGACATCTACGAACGACCACAGCACCCGTACACCCGGGCGCTGCTCTCGGCGATCCCGGACGTCACCCAGCTCGGCCCGGCAGGTCGGATCCGGCTGACCGGTGACGTGCCGACCCCGCTCGACCCGCCGTCGGGCTGCCGGTTCCGTACCCGCTGCTGGAAGGCGCAGGACATCTGCGCCGCCGAGGAGCCGGCGCTGGTGCCGCGCGACGGTGGTCGGCAGTCCACCGCGTGCCACTTCCCCGAGGTGGCGGCTCCGATCTTCGAGGAGGTGCCGTCGTGAGCCTGTCCCCGGTGGAGGGTCTGGCACTGGCCGAGATCGAGTCCGACCCGGACGCGGGCACGCCCGCCGCAAAGGGCGTCGTCGGCCGCTCACCCGGTCAGCTCGCCTGGCTGCGGCTGCGCCGTGACCGGACGGCCGTGGTCAGCGGCGTACTCCTGGTCTTCTTCATGGTGTTGGGATTGGCCGCCCCGCTGATCGAGATGGCCTACGGGATCGGGCCGCGGGAGCAGTTCCAGAACCTGCTGGACGGTTTCGGCATGCCACTGGGCTACGCCGGCGGTGTCACCGGGGACCACTGGTTCGGCCTGGAGCCGAACCTGGGTCGGGACATCTTCATCCGGTTGATCTACGGGTTGCGGACGTCGCTGTTCATCGCGTTCGCGGCGGCGCTGATCACCGCAACGATCGGGGTCGTGCTGGGCGCGCTCGCCGGTTACCTCGGCGGCTGGCTCGACGCGGTGATCAACTGGATCACCGACCTGACCCTGGCCATGCCCTTCCTGATCATCGCGCTGGCGCTCACCCCCACCGTCACGCTGCGCTTCTACGGTGAGCGGGGGCAGGTGTCGTCCGCCTTCGGGGTGGGCGTGCTGATCGCCGTCTTCGCCGTCTTCGGCTGGACGAGCACGGCCCGGCTGGTTCGCGGGCAGGTGATCGCGCTGCGCGAGCGGGAGTTCGTGGAGGCGGCCAGGGCCAGCGGGGTCGGGCTGGGGCACATGCTCTTCCGGCAGCTGTTACCCAACATCTGGGCGCCGATCCTGGTGTCGTTCTCCCTGGCGGTGCCGCAGTTCATCACCAGCGAGGCCGCGCTGTCGTTCATCGGTGTCGGTCTCAGCGACGAGACCCCGAGCTTCGGCCGGATGATCTACGACAGTCTGGACTTCCTCCAGACCGACCCGGCGTACGTGTTCTTCCCGGGCATCATGATCTTCGCGCTGGTGTTCGCCTTCAACCTCTTCGGCGACGCGTTGCGCGACGCGCTCGACCCGAAGTCGTCCCGGTAGGGGTCAAAATCATGGCGCGATTTCTGCTCAAGCGACTCTTCTCCGCCACGCTGACCCTGTTCGCGGTGAGCGTCTTCACCTTCCTGATGTTCTTCGCCCTGCCACGCGACCCGGTCAGCAGCATCTGCTCGAAGAACTGCAACCCGGAGCGGTTGGAGCGGGTCCGCGACGACCTGGGCCTGAACGACCCGCTGATCAGCCAGTACGCCGGTTACATGAAGGGCATCGTGACCGGTCGGGACCTGGGCAGCGCCCAGGGCGGCCGGTGTGACGCACCCTGCCTGGGCTGGTCGTACGTCACCAACGAGGCCGTCTCGGACACCATCGCCCGGGTGCTGCCGGTGACGCTGAGCATCGTGATCCCGGCGGCGATCCTCTGGTTGCTGCTCGGCGTCGGTCTCGGCATGATCTCCGCGCTGCGTCGGGGCACCTGGCTGGACCGGGCCGCCATCGGCTTCTCGCTGACCGGCGCGTCGTTGCAGCTGTACTTCGTCGGCGCGGTGCTGCTGATGGTCTTCGTCTACAACCTGAGGCTGCTGCCGGTGCCGAGCTACACGTCCCTCTTCGACAATCCGGCGAAGTGGGCCAGTGGGCTGGTGCTCGCCTGGGTGGCGCTGGCCTTCCTCTTCTCGGCGATCTACGCCCGGCTGTCCCGCGCGCAGATGCTGGAGACGTTGTCCGAGGACTTCGTCCGGACCGCGCGGGCCAAGGGCCTGGCCAAACCCAAGGTGTACGGGAGACACGCGCTGCGCGCGGCGATCACCCCGGTGGTGACCATCGCCGGGCTGGACGTGGGCGGGGCGCTGGGCGGCACGGTGATCACCGAGACGACGTTCGGCATCCAGGGGTTGGGGCGTACGGCGGTGGACGCGGTGCGCTCGGGCGACCTGCCCACGATCATGGCAACGGTGCTGATCGCGGCCGTCTTCGTGGTGCTGGCGAACGTGCTGGTGGACCTGCTCTACGCGGCGATCGACCCACGGGTGCGGTTGCGCTGACGGCCGGGTGTCCGCCACGCCCACCGATGGCGAAATTTATCGACAACTGTTACACAACTCGTAGGTTTTCTTCCTTACGATCCTCGGGACGTCGGCGGTTCTCGCCCCGACGAAACGCACGGCACATGGGTGAAGGGGGTACTTCATGAGACCACGCGTGGTGGCTGCCGCAGGCGGCGCGATCGCTCTGGTTGTGGCATTGGGTGCGTGCTCGAAGAACACGGGCGAGGGCACCACTGTGGACACCGAGCGGAAGCAGACCGGGGTCATCGCGACCGACCCCAAGGACTCGCAGGGGCCAGCGGCCGAGGTGAGCGGCGCCGTGAAGGGCGGCACCTTCACCATCATCCGGGAGTCGCCGATCTCCCACCTCGACCCGCAGCGGACGTACTCGTTCGCCGGTCTGATGGCCAACCCGCTCTTCGCCCGCTACCTGACCACCTGGAAGGACGACGGCAAGGGCGGCCTGGTCCTGGTGGGCGACCTGGCCGAGACGCCGGGCAAGAACGTCAACAACGACTGCAAGGTCTGGGAATTCACGGTCAAGGACGGGGTGAAGTTCGAGGACGGCCGGCCGATCACCTCCAAGGAGATCGCGTACGGCATCGCCCGCTCCTTCGACCCGGACCTGTCCGGTGGCCCGACCTACATCCAGGAGTGGCTGGCCGACACCGCGCAGTTCGACACCAAGTGGGACTTCAAGAAGAACAAGACGTCGCTGCCGCCCGGCCTGAGCACGCCGGACGCGAAGACGCTGCGCTTCGAGTTCGCCAAGCCCCGCTGTGACCTGCCGTTCGCCGCCTCGCTGCCGACCACCGCGCCGCTGCCCGCCGACAAGGACACCGGCATCAACGTGGACAAGCAGCCGTTCTCGTCCGGCCCGTACAAGGTCGCCAAGAACCAGGTCGGCGTGCAGATCACCCTGGACCGCAACCCCAACTGGGACCCGAACACCGACCCGGTCCGCCACCAGTACCCGGACCAGTTCGTCTGGAGCTTCGGCCCGACCGCGGACGCCGCCAACAACCGGGTGATCGCCGACAACGGCGCCGACCAGAGCGCGCTCGCCTTCAACGCCGTGCCCGCCTCGCTGGTCGCCAAGGTCGCCGGGGATGCGTCGCTCAAGTCGCGGACGCTCCTCTCGCCGACTCCGAGCGCCAACCAGCTCGTCATCAACAACCAGAGGGTCACCGACCTGAAGGTGCGTCAGGCGCTCAACTACGCCATCGATCGCGAAGGCATGATCAAGGCGCTCGGCGGTCAGACCGTCGCCGCGCCGCTGACCACGCTGATGCCGCCGGCCACCATCGGCTACAAGGCGTACGACGCGTACCCGGCGGGCGCAAACGGCAACGTGGACAAGGTCAAGGAGCTGCTCGGCGGCAAGACGCCGGAGCTGGTTCTCGGTGTCGCCGACAACTCGACCGAGCAGCAGCAGGGTGCCCAGCTCAAGGCGAACCTGGAGCGGGCCGGCTTCAAGATCACCGTCCGGAACATCTCGGACGACGCGAAGCTCGACGAGATCAAGAAGAAGGACAACCCCTGGGACCTGTACATCGGTAACTGGGCGGCGGACTGGCCCAGCGGGGCGTCGATCCTGCCGGTGCTCTACGACGGTCGCACCATCAAGGCCGAGGGCAACAGCAACCAGTCCTACTTCAACGACCCGACGATCAACGCCGAGATGGACCGCATCCAGGCCCTGCCCCCGGCCGACCAGGGACCGGAGTGGGCCAAGCTCGATGAACGGATCATGAAGGAGCACGCGCCGGTGGTGCCGTTCTACGTCGACGTGGCCTACAACGTGCACGGGTCCAAGGCGGGCGGGATCTTCATCTCCAGCGTCTTCGGCTACCCGTCGTTCGTGAACGCGCACGTCAAGCCGTAAGTACATACACCGCAGGCCAGAAGGGTCCCCTACCGACAACGTCGTCGGGAGGGGACCCTTCTGCGTCGTCTCTTGATCGACTCGGTTTCCAAGAAACCGGGGTGTCCTGGGCACCCCGACACCCCGCTTTCCTGAAACCCGAGTTGACCTGAGCGCCCTGTGGGTTAGCCCGGGGTGAGTAGTGCACCGGCACCTCGCGGTGCAGCCAGGACCGCTCAGCGAACATGCGGCTGGGTCGGACGCTGGGGATCCTGTAGTCGGCCGAACGGGCACTGACGGCGGCAGAAGGGGATGGCGAGGGTGACTCGACCCGAGAGCGGTTGCTCGGCTTGGCTGACAAAGACCCGGTACTTCGTCACGATCGAATGTAACCTTGTGGGTACGTAACCGTCGGGTTACATTGGCGTCATGGATGCCGTGTTGCACGCGCTGGCAGACGAGAGCCGGCGCACGGTTCTCGATATTCTCCGTGACCACCCGGCGAGTGCAGGAGAGCTGGCCGAGGCTCTCCCGATCGCTCGCCCGGGCGTGTCCCGGCATCTCCGCGTGCTGCGGGAAGCCGGGCTGGTCGACGTACGCCAGGACGCGCAGCGCCGGATCTACACACTCCGCCCGGAGGCGCTCGTCGAGGTCGACGAGTGGCTGGGCGAGTACCGCCGGCTCTGGGAGAACCGGCTCGACGCTCTTCATACCGAGATCGCACGAGGAAAGAAGGCGCGACGATGACCACGATCGCGACGATGCGAGCGCTCGACGAGACCCGCGGAGCAGTCCGGGTCGAGAGCCTCTACGACACGGACATCGGCGACCTCTGGCAGGCGTGTACGACGCCCGAGCGGCTGGCCCGCTGGATCGCCCGGGTCGACGGCGACATGCGAGTCGGCGGCACGATCCGGGCCGTCTTCACGAGCAGCTGGACCGGTCCGGCGCGCATCGAGGTGTGCGACGCGCCGCACCACCTGCTGTTGACAACGAAGCCGGGTTCGGACGACGAGGGGCAGATGGAGGCGTGGCTGACCGAAGAGGGCTCCAAGACCCGGCTGGTGGTCGAGGAGCGCGGTCTGCCGATATTGAATCTCCCGTCTCACGCCTCTGGGTGGCGGGCCCACCTCGAGGATCTCGGTCGGTCGCTGGAGGTCGACGGCCCGGTCCATCCGGAGGGCTGGAGCTCCGATGCCGGAGCGCCCGGGTGGAAGGAACGCTGGGAAGAGCTCACGCCGACATACCAGCAGATTGAGATCAGCTAATGTCGGACCTGATCAAACTCAGCCTGACGACGGTCAATGCGCCCGACGCGATCGCGCTCGCGCGGTTCTACGCCGAGATCACCGGCGGGGTCGCGAAGGGTGACGAGTGCTGGGCGCTCGTGGAAGGGCCGAACGGTGACATCGGGTTCCAGCAGATCGACGACTACCGGCCACCCACCTGGCCGGATGGCGAGGTGGGGATGCAGATGCACCTCGAGTTCTTCGTCGACGACCTGGAGGCGGCCGGTGCGCGTGTGCTGGCGGCCGGCGCTACCCGATTCGAGCATCAGCCCAACGCGGACCACTGCTTCGTCTACGCCGACCCGGCCGGGCATCCGTTCTGCCTGTCCACGTGGGGGGCCCCGAGAGTCGGCGACTGACTCGGCTCGTTCGGGCATCTGTTGTGCGGACGCGACCAACTTGCCGGTGCCGGAACGGGCCGAGCGCCACTACCGATACGACCCGACGAAGGCGTTGGCAACGTGGATGACGAGACCGCGCGGTATCGGGAGGACGTATCCACAATGAAATTCCACGAGGTTGAATGATGGACTGGTATCCGCCCATCGAGCCGTACGACTCCGGGATGCTCAGCGTCGGCCACGGTAATGAGCTCTACTGGGAACTGTGTGGAAACCCCGGCGGCAAACCCGCAGTGTTCCTGCACGGCGGCCCCGGCGGTGGTCTGCTCCCGGACAATCGACGGTACTTCGACCCGTCCGGCTACCGCGTCGTGCTGTTCGACCAGCGAAACTGCGGTCGCAGCCGGCCCTTCGCGGGCGACCCAAAGACGTCACTGGAACACAACACCACCCCGCACCTGGTGGCGGACATCGAGCGGCTACGCGAGCACCTGGGGATCGAGCGTTGGCTCGTCTTCGGCGGCAGTTGGGGCAGCACGCTCGGCCTGGCCTACGCACAGGCCCATCCCGAGCGGGTCACCGAACTCGTGCTTCGTGGCGTGTGGCTGGTTCGCAGGTCGGACGAGGCATGGGCGTTCACTCCGGCGGGCGCAGCGCATCTGTTTCCCGCCGAGTGGGAGGCATTTTGTGCTGCCATCCCCGTGACGGAACAGGACGACCTTGTCGGCGCCTATGGCCGCCGCATTTCCGACCCCGACCCCGCGGTCCACGGCCCGGCGGCCCGCGCCTGGATGAGCTGGGAGCTCTCGGCCAACACCCTGCTGCCGATGACGCCGCCGGACATCGACGACACCAGCCTGCTGGCGTTCGCCCGCATCACACACCACTACATCAGCAACGGCGGCTTCCTTCCGCCGGAAGGTCTCCTGGCGGGCGTCGACCGCATTCGACACATCCCGACGGTCATCGTGAACGGCCGCTACGACATCAAGACGCCGCCGAACCAAGCCTGGGACCTGCATCGGGTCTGGCCTGAGGCGAAGTTCCACATCGTGGAGGACGCGGGCCACAGCGGCTCCGAACCTGGCACCCGCAGCCTGCTCATCGAAGCCACCACCCGGTTCCTCGCGTAAAGGTGGCGCAATGGCCTCCTGAGGGCGAAGCCGAGCTTCCGCCGCGATCAGGGGACGATCACCACGCCGCCGCGCACGCCGCCCTGGGCCAGCCGCTCGTGGGCGGTCGCCGCGTCGGCGAAGGGGTACACGTCAGCGACCCGGAGCGGGATGTCGCCGCTGGTGACGAGCTTGACCAGCTCGCTCAGGCGGGTTCCGTCCGGTAGCACCTCCAGCGCGGAGGTCCGGATTCCGCGCACCGGCTCCGGGCGAAGCGGGGGTGACGCGGCCACGTAGCCGCCGCCGTCCCGAACGAGGTCCAGCAGCGAGGAGCCGATCACCGCCAGGTCGATGACCCCGTCGAACGTCCCCGTCGGATCGTCGGTGCGCGACAGGAACGCCGCGCCCAGCGACTCGACGAACTCGCGGTCGTCGGCTCCGGCGAGTCCGGTGGCGTGCAGACCGGCCGCCCGGGCCAGCGCCAGAACGAACCCACCGACCTGCCCGGCGGCGCCGGTGACGAGCACTGTCGAGCCCGCGGGGAGCGCGAGCAGGTCGAGTGCCTGGGCGGCGGCGAGGCCATTGGTCGGCAGGGTCGCCGCCTCGGTGGCGGGGACGCCGGAGGGCGCGGAGGTCAGCCAGGCGGCGTCGAGAACCACGTACTCGGCGTGGGCGCCGACAGTGGTTTGCAGCCAGGGTGAGAAGCCGATGACCTCGTCGCCGATCGTGAACTCGTCGACCGACGGGCCGACCGCGTCGACACTGCCGGCAACGTCCCAGCCGGGGGTGTACGGCAGACCGGTCGGCAACGGGGCCGGGAACCGACCGGAGCGGACCATCAGATCGACCGGATGGACGACCGACGCGGCGACCCGCACCCGCACCTGCCCCGGCCCCGGCTCGGGCACCGGCACCTCGGCCACGTGCAGGACCTCCGGCCCTCCGAACTCTGCATAGCTAACTGCGCGCATCGCCGTCTCCTTCGTGGGATTTCGTTCTCACCACGACCGTACGAATCGTCAGCACTGTGAGAAAGTAGGTACCTTAAAGTGCCTAGGGCACCAAGGGAGGAAAAATGGCGACGTCGACCGCAGCGCAACGCCGTGAACAGGCAAAACGTGACTACGACGCGTTCCTTGAACAGTGCCCGACCCGTGAGCTGCTGAGCAGACTCACCGACAAGTGGGTCGCCCTGGTGATCCCCGCGCTCGTCAACGGCCCGCAGCGGCACGGCGAGCTCGCCCAGCGCATCGCCGGCGTCAGCCAGAAGATGCTCACCCAGACCCTGCGCACCCTGGAGCGCGACGGCCTGGTCACCCGCACCGTCACTGCCTCGGTGCCGGTCCGTGTCGACTACGAGCTCACCCCGCTCGGCCATGAACTGTTCCCGGTCATGATCGCGATCAAGGACTGGGCCGAGTCGCACATGGACCGCGTCTTCGAAGCCCGGACCCGATACGACGCACGCCCCTGAAACCAGCGACATCGATTACGTAAGCGTTCGTCGTGACGTGTCCGCCCGGAGTTGCTGGTGTGGGCTGCAAAGATCACCGCGGCTTGCCGCTGTGCGAACAAGAGATCTTGGACAGTTTCCGTTTCACGGGCGGGCCACGATGACGGAAACTGTCCAAGATTCATGGCCACGGCGGTGGCGTCGCCGGAGATCGGCCGGGCAGGGCCGTTGATACACCGCCGGCTTGCCAGATTGTCGCTGGCGGGGGCTAGGGTCCGCGCCGTGGACGACACCTTGATGGCCCGGCAGACCGCCCACGCCTACGTTGATCTTCTGGAGCGCCGCGACTGGTCTGGGTTGGCTGCTCTGCTCACCGATGATGTCGTCTACGAGATGCCGCAGACTCGGGAGCGCATTCGCGGCAAGGACGCGTTCCTGCGGTTCAACACCGAGTATCCCGGAGACTGGCACCTTCGGCCGCGACGGGTGATCGCCGATGGCCGTCTCGCTGCGCTGGTGCTCGATGTTCGCGTCGGCGTGGAGCAGCAGGACGCGTGCGTCTGGCTTGAGATGTCCGAGCATGGGCTGATCAGCAAGATCATCGACTACTGGCCCGAGCC
The DNA here is from genome assembly GCF_003857035.1 of Micromonospora arida. GTDB lineage: Bacteria > Actinomycetota > Actinomycetes > Mycobacteriales > Micromonosporaceae > Micromonospora > Micromonospora arida. The sequence continues at coordinate 4,779 of NZ_QGSY01000297.1, read as the reverse complement.
GTACGATCCGCCACAGGGCCGGGAACACCTCGTGGAGCGTTGGTGATCGTCAGCTTGCCGACGCGGGCCAGGTGCTACGACATGACGGGGCGCGGCAGCACCAACGCTTGAGCGGCGATGCCATGGAAGACCATCGTTGACAGGAGGCCGGGCAGGCGCTGAGCGTCAAGCATCGTGACCTGGTACTCCTCCGCCGACACCGCGCAGAAGATCCACCGTCCCGGGCGCCGCCCTGTTCTGCCCGCCCGATCGACTCTTTGAAGGCTTGCCACTCGCCTCGCCCAAGCTCACGCTCGATCCAGGATCGAGTGGCTATGTGACGCCGGGGATGCCACTTGATCCTGGATCAAGAACGATCTTGGGAGCGTGCATCCAATCCTGGAGCCCTTTCGGTAAAGGGCTCGGCGTGCCGAACTGACTCCTAATGCTGCTTACAGCAGGTGGGTGCGGAGGAACTCCAGTTCCAGGGGGAGCAGCCGCTCGGCGGTGCCGTTCGCGGCCATGTGCGTAGCCCCGGTCAGCGGCAGCACGGCGTGCGGTCGGCCGGTGCTCAGCAGGGCGGCCGAGAGCCGGAGTGTGTGCGCGGCCACCACGTTGTCGTCGGCCATGCCGTGCACCAGCAGCAACGGGCGGGCCTGGTCCGGGCTCGTGACCGGCTCCGCGGCCAACTCGACGAGCGAATGGTGCGCGTAGATGTCCTGGCCGTCTTCCGGCAACCCCAGATAACGCTCGGTGTACGCGGTGTCGTACAGCGCCCAGTCGGTCACCGGGGCACCCGCGATGCCGCACCGGAACAGCTCCGGGTGGCGCAGCACCGCCAAGCCGGCCAGCCACCCGCCGAACGACCAGCCGCGCACCCCCACCCGCCCCAGGTCCAGGTCCGGGTGCTTGCCGGCGAGCGCGGTCAGCGCGTCGATCTGGTCGGTCAGGATCACGTCGGCGACCCGCCGGTGGATCGCCTTCTCGAACGACGGCGCCACGCCCGGCGTACCCCGGTTGTCGATGGTGACCACCGCGAACCCGGCGTCGGCCCACCACTGCCGTTCCAACCACGCGGCCCGCGCCGCCACGACCTCCTGGTGCCCCGGGCCGCCGTAGATGTCCAGCAGCACCGGCAGCCGCCGGCCCGTCACGTGGTTGTCCGGGTAGAGCACCGCCGCCGGCAGCCGCCGGTCAGTCACCCGTTCCAGCATCGGCAACGGAGAGTACGGCGGGGCGGCGGCGAACGAGCGCAGCTCGGCGATCTCCTGATCGCCGCGGCGCACCGTCCAGCGCACCCCGGCGTGATCCAGCGACGCGACGCCGACGGCCAGCACGTCCCCGCCCACCGCGGCGGTGTACCAGCCGGAGTCGGTGGTGAGCCGACGCGCGTCCACCCCACCGCCGATGGTGGTGCGGACCCGGAACAGGTGCCGCTCGCTCGGTTCGCCGTCGCTCGCCTCCACCAGCAGGTCGGCCGGGCCGGCGGCGGCCGGCAGCCGACCCACCACCCGTCGTACGTACAGCGACGGCGGGGTGAGCAGGGTGCCGTCCGCGAACAGGCACCGGGCGTCGTACCCGTCGTGGGCCAGCTCCCCACCGACCAGCACCCGGCCGTCCGGCAGGTGCGCGGGGGTGCCGGCGATCGGTTCGACCCAGCGCGGATCGGCCAGCTCGGCGTGCACCTGCGTCTCGCCCGTGCGCGGGTCCACCGCCAGCACCAGCCCGTGCTGCTGCGAGCGGCGCAGCACGGTGATCAACGGGCTGCCCTCACCCCAGCTGACCCCGGTCAGGTACGGGTAGGTCTCCCGATCCCAGTGCACGTCGACCCAGCCGTCGTCCAGGTCCAGCAGGTGCAGGCTGACCTCCGCGTTCGGGCCACCGGCCCGGGGGTACGCGACGGCGGTCGGGGGGCTCGCCGGCTCGGCCGGGTCGTGCAGGTGCCACCGCTCCAGGCGGGACTCGTCGACCCGGGCGGCGAGCACCGAGCGGCCGTCGGGCGCCCACCAGTACCCCCGGAACCGGCCGAACTCCTCCGCCGCGATGTGCTCGGCCAACCCCCAGCTCACCCCGGCGTCCTCGCCCGCCAGCAGGGTGTCGGTGCCGTCGGGGTCGATCACCCGCAGCTCACCCCGGCGCACACCCTCGGCCGCGTCCGTCACGTACGACAGCCGCTGCCCGGTCGGGTCCGGACGTGGGTCGAGCACCGGGCCGACGGCCGCCACCTCCACCACGTCGCCGTGCACCAGATCGGCCCGGAACAACCGCCCGGCCAGCGCGAACACCGCAACCCGGCCGGCTGCGTCCAACGCGTACGAGCCGATGCCGGCGGCGCTGAGCCGCAGCCGCTCGCGTAGCGCACGTTCGCCGGGGGAGAGGGAGCGGACGTCCCCGCTCTCGCCCAGCAGGGTCGCCGGATCGGCGACCAGCCGCTCCTCGCCGGTGCCCACGTCCAGCAACCAGAGCGCGTCCGCCGGATCCTCCGGGCCGGCGGAGCGCAGGAAGATCACCCGGGAGCCGTCCTCAGCCACCGAGACAGCGCGTGGCGCGCCGTGGCTGAACCGGCGGGTGCGGGCGGCCAGCTCCGGAAAGTCCACACGCCAAATCGTAGAGCGGGAGCGGGGGTGATGTGGCCGACCTGGGCGGACGCGTCAGCGTCGGCCGGGGGAGAACCGCCAGTTAGAGTGACCGTCGTGACGATGCTGCCCGACCGCCGCCTGCTGCTGGTCCACGCGCACCCCGACGACGAGTCGATCGGCACCGGCTCGACGATGGCCCACTACGCCGCAGACGGCGCGCACGTCACGCTGGTGACCTGCACGCTCGGCGAAGAGGGCGAGATCCACGTGCCCGCGCTGGCGCAGCTCGCCGCCGCCGAGGCCGACCAGCTCGGCGGGTACCGCGTTGCCGAGCTGGCCGCCGCGTGCGCCGCGCTCGGCGTCAGCGACCACCGTTTCCTCGGCGGCGCCGGCCGCTACCGCGACTCCGGAATGATGGGGCTCGCGACCAACGAGCACCCCCGGGCCTTCTGGCAGGCCGACCTCGACGAGGCCGCCGGGCACCTCGTGGAGATCATGCGAGAGGTACGCCCGCAGGTGCTCGTCACGTACGACCCGAACGGCTTCTACGGCCACCCCGACCACATCCAGGCGCACCGGGTGGCCATGCGCGCCGTCGAGCTGGCCACCGCCGAGGGCTGCGCCCCGCTCAAGGTCTACTGGACGGCCATGCCGCTCAGCGTTCTGGAGGCCGGCATGACGCATTTCGCCGAGTCCTCCGACAACCCGTTCGGCGGCATCGAGAACATCGCCGACCTGCCCTTCGGCACCCCGGACGCCCAGATCGCCGCCCGGATCGACGGCACCGACCAGCACACGGCCAAGGAGGCCGCGATGCGGGCGCACGCCACCCAGATCCCGGCCAACTCGTGGCTCTACTCGATCGCCGGCAACTTCGGTGGCGAGTTCATGGGCGTGGAGTTCTTCACCCTCGCGGTCGGTGAGAAGGGCCCGGGCGCCGGGCCGTACGGCTGGGAGGACGACCTCTTCGCCGGCCTGCCCGCGGAGACCGCCCCGGACCGGTCACCGGTCGCGGCGGCGGGTCTCCGGTGAGCCTGCCGGCCGCACCGATGACGGTAGTGGAGGACCAGGAAGCCCCGCCCCCGGCGGGGCCACCGCCGCGACTGCTGGACCTGGGCGTCCGGCTGGTCGGTGGGATCGTCGTGGTCCTCGCCGGTGTGCTGACCGGCGTACTGGAGCTGCTGCTCGCCACGCTCCGCGTCGGCGGGCAACTGGTCGGCGTGTCGGTGCTCCTCGCCATCGGCGCCAACATCGTGCTGAGCTGGTTCGCGTACGAGGCGGTCGGCCGTCGCTGGGCCGTGGCGCTGCCGGCGGTGCCGTGGTTCGCGCTGATGGCGGTCGCCGCCATCCGGACCAACGAGGGCGACCTGTTGCTGGCCGGAGACAACTGGGTCGGGCTGGCCATGATCGTGGCCGGCGCGATGACCTTCGCGGTGATGGGCTTCCGGCAGATCCTCGCCCCGCAGCCGCCCCTGCTCGGTGGCTGACGCTCGGCTGCTTTCGGGGTGCTGCCGACTGATGACGTCTCCCAGGTAAGGGTGGTAAATATTCCTGCCATGGATGCGAACCCCGCGAAGGGGCGTACGGCAGGAGGGTCCGGCGATGGACAAGCGGTGGCGTGACCTCGGGGTGCTCGTAGCAGCACTGTTCGCGGTCAACGTGGTCGCCCGACTGATCACCCGGTTCGGCTTCGACGGCGACGACACCGCCGCCGACCGGGTGTCGCTGGCGATGTTCACGGTGATCGGCCTGATCCTCGCCGTGGTCGCCTTCCGCTGGGGCCGACGCCGGCCGCTGGCCGGCTGGGCAGCCGACATGGCCCTCGTGGTGCCGGTGGCGATGCTGCTGACAGTGCTGGTCGGGCCACTGTTGGTCGGTCACAACCCGTTCGCCGGCGGCGCGGCGACGTTCTTCGCCCAGATCTGGCTCTACCTGCTCGCCACCGGCGCCGGGTTGCTGATCGGCTACCTGGTGCTCACCGCGCTCGGCCGTGACTACCGCTCTCAGCAGCTCAAGCGGTATACCGAGGTCAAGGCCGCGAAGCCCCGCCGAGTCGTCCGCCGCTGATCATCGCCCCGCTCGGCCGTCCCGACGTTGCGGCCGCCCGTTCGGGCCCGCCCGTTCGGGCCGCCCGTTCGGGCCCGCCCGTTCGGGCCGCCCGTTCGGGCCCGCCCGTTCGGGCCGCCCGTCCGGGGCCGCCCGTCCGGGGCCGTTGTGCGGC